>USML01000001.1 GCA_900555855.1 uncultured Eubacteriales bacterium
CAGCAACGCTCCGGTTCGTGCAGAGAAACCGTTTCCCCGTCAAAATCGCCGCAGAGCTCACCCAGAAATACATAGCTGCCGTATGGTTTTGTCAGCAGCAAGCCGTTCTGGCCGATCTGACCCAGACCCGCCGCAGAGGCCAGTCCGATTTCGCGGAACGGAGAGACATCGGCAAACGCATGGCTGGCTTCGGATTCGGCGCCGCATGCCGCCAGCGCCGACTGGAAAAGACGGCGGATCACCATATGGTAATCCTGTCCGCGGGCATACAGGGAAATCGACCCCGGTTCATCGCCCGCGTAGTATGGGATTGCAGCCAAGATCACCGTCCGGCAGGGCGGCATGGACTTTCCGGGCAGCAGGAACGGTTCCGCATCAGAGGCGCGAACCGCCGCCGTCAATGCGCCTGCCTGTTCATAGAGCCATGTACAAATCTGATTGGTCATTTTTTCCGGCTGTTCAGCATGGGATCCAAGACGTGCGTTTTTTCGAGGCGCGACCAGACGAGCCAGATGACGCCTGCGTAAACAGGAATACTCGCCAGACGGATCGGCAGTTTGGAGAGAAACATTGACCAGTAGGTCAGCCCATAAAAATCGTGCAGAATATAGCTGTTGGCGAGCAGGTCGCAGCAGAGCGTCACTGCGGCGACGGCCAGCAGAATCCGGAGGAAAGATGCCGGTTTTCGGTACAGGATCAGCCCGTAAATCAGGCCGCGCAGCGCGCAGTTCAGCGTAACGGGCCAGAAGAGCTGCAGGCCGCCGCTGTTGACCAGCATGCCGACCAAGTCGCCTGCTGCACAGTTCACCGCAGCGATGATCGGCCCGAACAGAATCCCGCTCATCGCGTGGGAGAGGAATTGCAGGCTGTATCGGTCATACGGGAAAATTTCGACGCGCAAAAAGCGGGTGAAAACGACATCCAGCGCAATGAGAAGCGCTGAAAACGCGAGAATTCTGGTGCTTTTGTAGAGTATGTTTTTGTTTTGCATATTGGTATCCTTCTCCGGTGTCTTTGGTTTTTCGGCAGGCTGCTGTTTGATTACGGCATATCCAGCCGCATCTGCTCGGATGCAGCCATCGCCGTGTTCGGCGGTTTGATGCCGAGGTGTGTATAGGCAGCCGGCGTTGCACAGCGCCCCCGCGGCGTGCGGTTCAAGAAGCCGATCTGCATGAGGTAGGGTTCATAAACATCCTCGATGGTCGCTGCATCTTCACCGATGGTGGCCGCAAGCGTTTCCAGCCCGACAGGGCCGCCGGCATAATGCTCAATCACGCCGCGCAGCATGCGCCGGTCAAGGTTATCCAAGCCGAGCGAATCAATTTCCAGCAGATTGAGCGCCATATCCGCAACCTGCTGGGTAATGACGCCCTGCGCACGGATCTGTGCAAAGTCCCGCACGCGGCGCAGGAGGCGGTTGGCGATGCGCGGCGTTCCCCGCGAACGGGCGGCAATTTCAAGGGCGCCGCCGTCTTCAATATCGATTTGAAGAATGGACCCGCTGCGCCGGACGATTTGCGCCAGCTCTTCCTGCGTGTACAGTTCCAAACGCATGATGACGCCGAAACGGTCGCGCAGCGGTGCTGTCAGCAAACCAGCGCGCGTCGTTGCGCCGATAAGCGTAAATTTCGGTAGTGAAATGCGGAGCGATTCCGCGCCCATCCCCTTGCCCATGATGATATCAAAGGCAAAATCTTCCATCGCCGGATAGAGGACTTCTTCAACGGCCGGGTTCAGCCGGTGGATTTCATCGACGAACAACACATCATTTTCGTTGAGTTTGGAGAGAATCGTCGCCAGGTCTTTCGCCTTTTCAATTGCAGGGCCGCTGGTGACGCGCAGAGAAACGCCCATCTCGTTTGCAACGACGCCGGCCAGCGTCGTTTTGCCAAGCCCCGGCGGCCCATACAGCAGGCAATGGTCGATCGGTTCGCCGCGCAGCTTCGCCGCATGAATATAGACGCTCAGCAGTTCTTTGGCCTTGCTTTGGCCGAGATAATCATTCAGCGTCCGCGGGCGAAGCGCGTTTTCAACTGCGCTCTCGCCGGTCACAGCGGCCGGTGTGACGATCCTGTTTTCGCTGTCGTCTGAAAATGTCAGCGCCATGGTCAGGCACTCCTTTCAAAGCAGAATGCGTTATGCTGGATGCGGTTATGTATTCTTCAGGGCTTGACGGATGATTTCTTCCGTTGACAGGCCGGACTCTGTGACGCCGGAAACCGCCTTGACGGCTTCCGGACGCGTATACCCTAAGACGATCAGCGCGGAAACCGCAGCTTCTCGATTGCTGTTCTGCGGAACCGGTTCTGCAACATTGGCGCTGACCGCCAGCTCTTCCAGCTCTTCTCCGGCGGCTTTGGCAATCTTATCTTTTAGTTCCAGCAGGATCCGCTGGGCCAGCTTTTTGCCCACGCCCGGCGCCGCCGTCAGCGCCTTTTCGTCGCCGGAGATCACGCAGAGCGCCAGCTTTTCCGGCGTCACCGTGCCGAGGATGGCCAGCGCCACCCGGGGCCCCACGCCGGAGATGGTGACCAGCTGCTTGAAGCAGTCCAGCTCATCCCGCCGGACGAAACCATACAGCTCAAAAATATTTTCCGCCACCCGCAGGAAGGTATAAAACAGCGCCTGCTCTCCCACCTTTACCGTGCGCGCGGAAGGATAGGAGGTATTGATGGCGTAGCCCACGCCGCCGGCATCAAGGACCACCAGTCCCGCCTCCGCCGCCGCGACCTTTCCGGAAATATAATAAAACATGGCTCCACCCCGCATTTTCTTTTCAGGCTGCAAACTGCATTTTGTCCCATTATATCATTCTTTTGCCCGGTGCACAACCACAATCGTCTGCATCGTGCCGTTTTCAGAAACCCTTCACAATCTCTGCGGTCCTCCCTGCGGCCGCTCCCACCATTCTTCAATTTTTTTGAAAAATCGTGAAACTTTTTTCTTTTTTCGCCGTCTAATCAAGTAAATTGGATTTATCGAAAGAAAGGTTGTGTCTTTCATGATGAAAAAGCTGGTGCTGCCGCTGACGGGGCTGCTGCTCTGCCTGTGTGTTTTGCTGGTGGCCTGCGGCAAGGTGCTTTCCCAGGGACTGGACGATGCCCGCGTCACCCGCGCAGGCCAGCTGACCCCGGCCGGCTCCTATGAGGATGTGCTTTCCCGGCTGCTCTCCGCCCGGAGCGGCCGGGGGCCGGGCTCCGCTCTGCGGGACGATCTGGCCTTCGACGGTGCAGCCGTCCCGGAAGCCTCCCTGACGGAAGCGCCCATGGCAGAGAACGCCCAGTATTCCGCCGCGGCGGACAGCGCTCCCATGGCGGATTATTCCACCGCTTCCCAGGTGGCGGGCGTGGACGAGGCAGATATCGTCAAGACCGACGGGCAGTATATCTACGCCGCCTCCGGCTCCCAGCTGCGGATCTATGAAGCCGCCGGCGCAGACAGCCGCCTGATCGGCCGGGCGGAGCTCTCCGGCAAAGACAGCGACGGCTCCCGTGAGATCTCGGAGCTGTATCTCTTCGGAAGCACGCTGGCCGTTTTATGCAGCGACTTCCGCTGGGACGAGGAAACGGGAGGCTCTGCTCGCACCAGCGTGCAGCTGCTGGATGTTTCCGACCCGGAAAAGGTGCGCTTCGGCGAATGTCTTGGACAAGACGGCAATTATCACGATTCCCGCCTGATGGGCGGCGTTTTGTATCTGATCTCGGACTATTTCATCTGGGACTATGCGGAGGGCGACGCGCCGGAGCGCTATATTCCCGCGCTTTATACCAATGAAGCCTCCGGCCTGCCGGAGCCGGACTGCATCCTGCTGCCGGAGACGCTGCCGGAGGGGGCAAGCTATACCGTGGTCTCCGCCATCGATGTGGCGGCGGGCCGGCGGCTGGACTCCTATACGGTGCTGGACAGCGTCTCCACCGTCTACATGAGCAAGACCAGCCTGTATCTCTGCGCCGACCGCTATGCGGAGACGGAGAGCGCCCCCCGCTCGGAAAACCAGTATACGGTGGTGGACTATTCCTCCGGCGCAGTCACCGGCATCACAGCCTTTGATCTGGCGGGCGGGCTGGCCCTGCGGGCCTCCGGCGAGCTCCCGGGCCGGCTGCTGAATCAGTTTTCGCTGGACGAGAAGGACGGCTATCTCCGCCTTGCCGTCACGGAAAACACCGATCAGTGGAGCGTTTATACCGATCCCGTCTATGATTTCGTCAATTACCGCTGGGGCGAAGGGCAGCAGTCCAGCAGCCTGTATATTCTGGACGGCGGGCTGAACATCGTGGGCAGCCTTACCGGTCTGGGGCAGGACGAGCAGATCTATTCCGTCCGGTTCGACGGGGATCTGTGCTACTTTGTCACCTTCCGGCAGACGGATCCGCTGTTTGCCGCCGACCTCAGCGACCCGGCCCGGCCGGTGATCCTTTCCGCGCTGAAGCTGCCCGGCTTCTCCTCCTATCTTCATGTCTACGGCGACGGCCTGCTCTTCGGTCTGGGCCAGTGGGCCGATGAGGAGACCGGCTTCGCCCAGGCGCTCAAGCTGGCCATGTATGATTCCTCCGATCCGGCGGAGCTGCGGGAGCTGGATCTGCTTCTTTTGGAGGACTGCTGGTATTCTCCCGCGCTGGATGACCACAAGGCCCTGCTGATCCTGCCGGAGCAGAACCGCATCGGCTTTGCCACCGATACGGAATATCTGGTATTTGCCTATCAGGACGGCGCCTTCGTCCAGCTGGCGGCGCTGCCGCTGCCGGAGGCGTTTTACGACACCTATCACCTGCGGGGCCTGCTGATCCGGGGCGATCTGTATCTGGTCTCGAGCTGGGGCCTGCAGGTCTACGACGGCGGTGCCTTCCGTCTGCTGCAGGAGCTGGTGGACTGACGCAAGACCCGGCATCTTTTCCGCCCGTTCCATGACCCGGCGGCAGGTAAATCAGGAAAAACGCCCGTTTGGAAGCAGCAAGGGCCGGCAAGCAAGGCTTGCCGGCCCTTTTTTGAACCCAATTATGCTTACAGCGCTGCGAAGCGGGCGCTGCCCCGCTTCCGGAGCCAGCACCAGAGCAGACCGGAGAGCAGCAGCTCCGCCGCCAAAAAGCAGCCCATATAGCCTGCATAGCCAAGCTTCCAGCCAGACAGCAGCAGATAGCCGCCGCACAGCAGCAGCGGATGCACAAAGCTCAGCAGACTGACCAGCAGAACGCAGGCGTTCTGCTTGATGGGCGTGATCTCGGAGGACCAGGTCATCACAGGCATCCGCACCCCCAGTGCCAGCGCCGCCAGCCCGTAAAACAGCGTATAGGTCAGCGTCACCAACACGGTCAGCGCAAGCTCCGCCGCAGAGAAGGGATATACGATCATGGCGCACAGCAGGCAGAAGGCCGCGGGGACGGCCGTCAGCAGCAGCTGCAGCTGCAGCTTGGCCCGCAGCGCCTGCCAGGGCGTCACCGGCAGGACATGCATCTGCCAGATATATTTGCCCTCCAGCGAGACGGAGGGGGCGGCAGGAAAGGAAAGCCCCGCCAGCATACAGATACCGGCGCAGAGCATCAGCGGCGTGCAGCCCTCCCACTCCGCAAATATCTCGTTCAGCACGGCCACCAGAGCGCCGCCCTTGATCAGCAGGCCAACCCCCGCCGCCGTCAGCAGCAAAACGCCCAGACCGGTGTTGAGCATATAGCTGGGGCTGGAGGTGAAGCGGCCCAGCTCCTTCCGCAGCAGCGCGGCAGAGGGACTGGCCTTTTTTGCGGCCCGTTCCCGGTAGACCCGCTTTTCCGTGGCCCCCGTGGCCGTGGCGATCTGCAGGAAGCTCCGGGCGATCAGATACCAGACCAGCGCCAGCGCCGCCAGCGTGACCGCGGAAAGGATGGCCATGGAAGCGCCGTCGCCGGCGCCGGCCTGTCCGAAGACATAAAGGGGATAGGCCGCGCTTTTGATCTTCGCGCCGTATTCCGCCGCGTGCTGCACCAGCGCCTGGATCATGCTCTGGGCCTTAAAATAGAAGAAATAGTAAGCGCCGAAGAAGACCAGCGACACCAATACCGTGATGAAGCTCCTGTTTTTCAGCTTCAGGCTGATCTTTGCCACCACCCAGCCCAGCGCACAGGACAGCGTCAGTACCAGCAGCGAGATCATCAGCGTCAGGATCAGCCCGCCGGCCACGGCCCCCGGCGCAGCCGAGACGGTGAACCAGTAAACGATCACGGCGGGCAGGATCACCACGCCGGAATACATCAGGCCCATGAGATAAACGCCCAGCAGCCGGGCCGTCATGATGGCCCGCACCGGGATGGGCATGGAAAGCAGCAGGTCGTTGTCCCGGGCCAGATACAGGCCGGAATAGGTGTTGAACACGCTGCCGAAGGTCCCCAGCAGGATCGCCATCAGCCCCATCAGCGTGAAATACAGCCAGTCCATACCCGCCGCCGCCAGCGCGCCGCAAATGCTTTTGGCCACGAAGGTGAACATACCGCCGATGACGCCCAGCATCAAAACGGCAAAGAGCAGGATATAGGCGGCCGTCCCCAGGCGGGAACGGGCCTTGTTCTTCTTTGCGTCATAAAAGTAGCTGCGGAAGATCTCCCACAGCTGCTTTTTTACCAGCAGCCTGATCATTTATGCATCCTCCTCCAGCTCCAGGAACACTTCCTCCAGCGAATCGTCGCCCTTGACCTCCTCCATGGTGCCGGAACGGATCAGCGCGCCGGCCTTGATGATGGCGACCTTGTCGCAGAGCTTTTCCGCCACCTCCAGCACATGGGTGGAGAAGAAAATGGCGCCGCCCGCGTCGCAGTGCTCCCGCATCATGCCCTTCAGCAGATGGGCCGCCTTGGGGTCCAGCCCCACGAAGGGCTCGTCCATGATGATGAGCTTGGGCTGGTGCAGCCAGGCGGAGATGATGGCCAGCTTCTGCTTCATGCCGTGGGAATAGGCAGCGATGGGCTGGGCCAGGTCGGCGGTGAGCTCAAAGCGCTGGGCCAGATCCCGGATGCGGGCCTGCCGGTCTGCGGCGGAGACGCCGAAAATATCCGCGATGAAGTTCAGATACTGGATGCCCGTCATGTAATCATAAAGATCCGGGTTGTCGGGGATATAGGCCAGACGGCGCTTGCATTCCAGCGGCTGCTCGGCAACGGAGCAGCCGTCGATCCGGATCTCGCCGGAATCGAACCGCAGAATGCCCGCCACGGCTTTCAGCGTGGTGGTCTTGCCCGCGCCGTTGTGGCCGATAAAGCCATAGATCTCGCCCGGCGCGATGTGCAGGCTCAGATCGTCTACAGCCTTCTTCTCTCCGAAGGTCTTGGTCAGGTGTTCAATGCGCAGCATAGGATCTGTTTCCTCCTGTTGATGGTATGGTGTGGCGCTGCGGCTTTACTTTGCCGCCAGCGCAAGAAATTTTTTATCCGACTGGATGCTCTGGGTCACGAACTTACCGTCCCGGAACAGGGCGTAGGTGGTCACCGGCGCGGGGACGCTCTGGGCGGCTTCCCGGTCGGTGATATGGATCGCCCGGAAGGGGATGCCCTGTTCTCTGGCGGCCTGCTCCACCCGGGGGACCCAGTAATAAGTGAAGGGACACTGGTCGGTATAATAAAGGACAAAGCCCTCCCCCTGGGTCATGGGATGTCTGGCACATTCCCGAAACTGCGGCGGCGCAGCCGCAGGATCCAGCGGCAGATACATCAGGGTGATGCCGCAGTCGGAGGTATCGGCCAGGGCAAAGCCCTTGTGGGCCAGAAATTTGGGGTCTGCCAGAAACTCCCGCTTGCGCCCCTCCGCAGAAAGGATGCAGAGGCCCTTCTTTCCCTGGGCCCGGGCGTCGCGGATACATTCCTCCAGCAGATCGTTTGCATAGCCGTGGCCCTTCATGGCGCCGGCGATCCACAGACAGTCGATATAGAGCCAGCCCTCCGCCTGAATGGGGACCCATGCGTTTTCGGCCGGAAGATATTCGATAAAGCACTTGCCCCGCTCCTGGCTTCGATAAAAGACAAGGCCCTCGTCAAAGCGCTGCTTGAGCCATTCCTTCTTCGCAAGGCTCTGCTTGCCGGACATGGCGCAGCAGATATGCTCCTTGTCGATGTTTTCTCTGGTGATTCGGATGTAATCCATAGCAGGTCACCTCCCATAGATTTCAAAAAACTGCCGGATATGCCGCTCGATCAGCGCCATCACCGCTTCCTCCCGCTCCGGCTCCCGGTCACAGAGTTCGATCCATACGGAAACGGGCAGGCAGAGCTGCGCCGCCATGGCCTCCGCATCGCCTTCCGCCAGCTTGCCCCGGCGGATGAGAAAGCGCACCAGGCCGGTAAAATAGCGCAGCACCTCCGTATAGTTCTGCCGGGTCCGCAGGGCCTTCAGCGTGGGGTTGCGGAACTGCTCGATGGTCAGCATCTTCCGGGAGCGGCTGATCTGGGGATCGTGCAGGATATAGCGCACCTGCTGCAGGATCTTCTCCACCGCCCGGTCCGGCGGGATATCCTGCCGCGCGGCGGTAAAGGCCGGATCGTCCCAGTCTGCCCCGGCAAACAGGGAGTGCCGGTCATATTGTTCCAGCGTCTCCTGCAGCAGCGCGTCCAAAAGGGCCTGCTTGCTTTCAAAATGGCTGTATACCGAGGCCTTGCGGATGCCAACGGCGTCTGCGATCTGCGACATCGAAGTGGCCTCAAAGCCCTGGGTGGAAAACAGCTCCAGCGCGGCCTGCAGGATCTGCTGCCGGGTATTGCCTTTTTCCATGCGGCCTTCCGCCTCCTCCCTGCCCGATTTTCTTTTATTGTAGCTTCCGAACGGTAGTTTGTCAATCGAATTCCTTCGGCGGCAGGCTTCGGCGGCGAAAAATCGGATGATTTGTAAACAGACTGTACTGCATTTATGAACATTAGCGCTCTCCCGTTGACAGTGCTAAAAATCGTGGTATACTGAAGCTGTTCTTAAGAGAGGGACGCAAGGATCCCCCGAAAGAGAACGAACAAATGTCATTCGATCACCTGCCGCCGCAGGGAGGCTTCCCCCGGCGGAGATCAAATTGAAACGGAGGAATGAATTATGTTGCCCAGCATCTTTGGTGAAAACCTTTTTGAAGACTTCTTCTCTGATCCCTTTGACATGATGGTTCCTCAGACCCGCAATGCCCTTTACGGCAAGCACGGCAAGAACCTGATGAAGACCGATGTGCGGGAAAACGAAAGCTCCTATGAGCTGGATATCGACCTGCCCGGCTTCAAGAAGGACGAAGTCAGCGTAGACCTGAAGGACGGCTATCTGACCATCAGCGCCGCCAAGGGCGTGGATAAGGACGAAAGCGACAAGAAGGGCAAATACATCCGGCAGGAGCGCTATGCCGGCGCCTGCAGCAGGACCTTCTATGTGGGCCGCGATGTGCGTCCGGAGGACATCGGCGCCCGGTATGAAGACGGCATCCTGCGGCTGTCTGTTCCCAAGGCAGCCCAGAAGCAGCTGCCGGAAAGCTCTTCCGTCACCATTGAATGACCGCCAGACCGGCCTGCCCCGGCTCTTCGGAGCCGGGGCTTTTTGTATGCAGCGCCAGTCTCTTCCACGGCGCTGTATAAAATATCATATAAAACGAAAGGGGCCCTCGCCGAAGTTTCGTCAAGCTTGCACATTGACTTTCCGCACCGACGGCGCTACAATAGCACCATCATTTTTGAAACAGTTTTTCGGAAGGAGGACGGAAGCATGAAGCGTTTTGCTGAAAAAGCCTGCAATACCAAGTCTTCTTTTGCTTCCGCTCAGTGCGCGGAGGCTTCCTGCTGCTGCGCTTCCTCCGCCCGCTTTTTCCTGCTGATGGACGCCATGCTTCTGGCGTCCGTTTCTATTTGCATGATTTTCAACCTGCGCCTGTCCATTCTGGTACTGGCGCTGATTCTGGTTGGCCTGTATATTATTACGCTGGCCTGGAACAATGCCCTTGGTTGGAAAAGTCTGCTGTTGGAAGAATGATTGCTTCGATACAGTAGAGCGGTTCCGCCGGGGAAGGCGGAGCCGCTTTTTTGTATATATACTTCATGATGATATTTTTTGAAACAAAAGGAGAACGGAAACATGAAAAAGAAAGTATTGTGCGCAGTCCTCGCCGCGGCCATGGTATTTGTCCTGGCTGCCTGCGGACAGAACAACAACGGCAACACAAACAATAACGGCAGCGCCAACGGCGGCGCCCAAGCCTCCGGCGACACGCTGAAGCTGGGCTGCATCGGCCCCCTCACCGGCGGCTATGCCAACTACGGCCTGTCTGTTCAGAACGGCATCAAGCTGGCCGTGGAAGAGATCAATCAGAACGGCGGCGTCGGCGGCAAGCAGCTGACCCTGGAGTTCCAGGATTCTCAGGGCGATCCCGAGAGCGCCGTCAACGCCTACGGCAAGCTGATGGACGATGGCATGCAGGTCTCTCTGGGCACGGTCTTTTCCGGTGAGATGGCCTCCGTCACGGCGGCGGCCCGGGAGGACGACATCCTTCTGCTGACCCCCTCCGGCTCCAACGACAAGTGCATCGACGGCAACGACAAGGCCTTCCGCGTCTGCTTCTACGATTCCTATCAGGGCGCTGCTGCTGCGGAATATATCTGCGACAATCAGCTGGCCACCGAGGTGGGCGTCCTCTATGAGAGCGATTACGACTATTCCGTGGGCCTCTACAACGCCTTTGTGGAAAAGGCCGGAGAGCTGAACCTGACCATCAAGGAGACCCAGACCTTTACCACCACCACCGCCACCGACTTTTCCACCCAGATCGACGCACTGGTCGCTTCCGGCGTCAAGGTCGTCTTTATCCCCATCTACGCAGAGGAGGCTTCCACCTTCCTGACCCAGGCCAAGGGCAAGTTTGCTGATGATGTTTACTTCTTCGGCGCCGACGGTCTGGACGGCATCCTTGGCAAGGTAGAGCAGGATCCCACCATCGCAAACAATGTGCTGATGCTCACGCCCTTTGCCGCCGATTCCTCCGATGAAAAGGTCCAGGCCTTCGTCAGCGCCTACAAGGCCGCTTATAACGACGAGACCCCCGATCAGTTTGCCGCCGATGGCTACGACGCCGTCTATGCCGTGAAGGCCGCTGTGGAAAAGGCCGGCGGCGATGTATCCGGCGCGGCGCTGGCTCAGGCCATGACCCAGATCACCGTGGAAGGCGTTACCGGCACCATGACCTGGACAGCCGACGGCAACACCCAGAAGGCGGCCAGCGCCATCCTGTACCGCGACGGCGTTGGTACCACCTTCGCAAAATAATCTGCAGCTTCTCTCTTTTCCCCCTCTTATCATTTGCGTGATGCCTCCGGGGCCTCCGGGTCCCGGGGCATATACGCGCCCGGAAGAAAGGATCTCATTATGATCAAACTGATCCAGACCCTGATCAGCGGCCTGAGCCTTGGAAGCATCTATGCCCTCATCGCTTTGGGCTATACCATGGTCTATGGCATCGCAAAGATGCTGAACTTCGCCCATGGCGATATCATTATGATCGGCGCCTACGCCGGCATTGTGACTGTGACGCAGCTTGGCCTGCCGCCGGTGATCGCCATTGTGCTCAGTGTGGCTGTATGCGCCCTTCTGGGCATGACCATCGAGCATTTTGCCTATAAGCCCCTGCGGCAGGCGCCGGCCCTCAGCGTATTGATCACGGCCATCGGCGTCAGCTATCTGCTGCAAAATCTGGCGCTGCTGATCTTCGGCTCCCAGCAGAAGGCCTATCCCACGCTGGTCTCGCTGCCCGAGCTGCGGCTTGGGCCGGTGACGGTGAGCGGCATCACGCTTCTGACGCTGGCCACCACCGCGCTCATTATGGTGGGGCTGACGCTGTTTATCAACAGGACCAAGCTGGGCAAGGCGATGCGGGCCGTCTCGGAGGATAAGGCGGCGGCCTCGCTGATGGGCATCAGCGTCAATCGCACCATCACCCTGACCTTTGTCATCGGCTCTGCGCTGGCCGCCTTTGCCAGCATCTTCTACGGAATGTCCTATGTCTATATCAAGCCCACCACCGGCGCCATGCCCGGCATCAAGGCCTTTACGGCGGCCGTGTTCGGCGGCATCGGCTCCATCCCCGGAGCCATGCTGGGCGGCATCCTGCTGGGCCTCATCGAGCAGCTTTCCAAGACCTATATCTCCACCCTCTGGGCCGATGCCATCGTTTTTGGCGTTCTGGTGCTGGTGCTGGTGGTCCGGCCCACGGGTCTGCTGGGCAAAAAAATCAGCGAGAAGGTGTAACGGCTATGGCAAAAGGTAAAAAGCGCAAAAGCGTGGGCGATCTTGTGACCTTCGCGCTCACCGCCGCCGCGTTTCTGGCGGCGGGTCTGCTGCTCAGCAGCGGCAGTCTGACCCGGCAGGTCTCCAATATGCTGCTTCCTATTTCTGTTTATATCGTGCTGGCCGTCTCGCTGAATCTGGTGGTCGGTCTGCTGGGCGAGCTTTCCCTGGGCCATGCGGGCTTTATGTCCGTCGGCCTGTTCAGCGGCTGTCTGCTGTCCATCGCCCTCAGCGGCAGCCTGCCGCTTTTTGTGCGGCTGCCCCTTTCCATGCTGCTGGGCGGGCTGACGGCGTCGCTGTTTGGCCTTTTGGTGGGTCTGCCGGCCCTGCGGCTGAAGGGCGACTATCTGGCCATCGTAACGCTGGCCTGCGGCGAGATCGTGAAGAATATCATTACGAATCTGAATGTCACCGGCGGCGCTTTGGGCCTGGATACCGGCGCCATCTATTCCAAGGCAGCCATGCTGCTGCCCTATGGCGCGGTGCTGGTGCTGCTGACGGTGCTGGTGATGATGCATTTGAAGCGCTCCAAGCATGGCCGGGCCATTATGGCCATCCGGGACAATCGCATCGCCGCAGAAAGCGTGGGCATCAATGTGACCCGCTATAAGCTGACGGTTTTCATGCTGTCTGCCTTTTTTGCCGGCGCGGCCGGCGCGCTCTACGGCCATTGCTTCGCCAATGTGAAGGCCGCGGCCTTTGATTATAATATGTCCATCGAGATCCTGGTTATCGTGGTGCTGGGCGGCATGGGCAGCGTTCCCGGCTCTATTCTGGCTGCGGTGGTGCTGCAGGCGCTGCCGGAGGCCATGCGGGAGTTTGCGGATTACCGGATGCTGGTCTATGCCGTGGTGCTGATCCTGGTGATGCTGGTGACCAACAATCCCAAGCTCCGCGCGCTGGCAGAATCCCTGCATCCTGCGCGGATCGCCGAGCGGCAGCGGGAAAAGAAACGCTCCGGAAGGGAGGCGGCGTAAATGTCGAAACGAACCAAGCTGATCCCGGTGGTGCGCACGGCGCTGCTGCCGGAGCGGGATGTGAACAAGACCCCCATTCTGGAGTGCATCGATCTGGGTATCACCTTCGGCGGCCTCAAGGCGGTGGATAATCTGAACATCACCGTGGGCCGCACGGAGATTGCCGGCCTGATCGGCCCCAACGGCGCAGGCAAGACCACCATCTTCAACCTGCTCACCAAGGTCTATCAGCCCACCCACGGCACCATCCTGCTGGACGGTCGTGACATCCACGACCTGAACACCGCCCAGGTGAACCGGGCGGGCATCGCCCGCACCTTTCAGAACATCCGGCTGTTTTCCCAGCTGACGGTGGAAGAAAACATCACCGTCGCCATGAACAGTCAGATCGAATACAATATGTTCAGCGGCATTTTCCGTCTTCCCTCCTTCTGGAGAGGCGAGCGGGTGGCCCACGAGCGGGCCATGGAGCTGCTTTCCATCTTCCACATGGAAAAATACGCCGAGGACAAGGCGGGCAGCCTTCCTTACGGCGCCCAGCGCCGGCTGGAGATCCTCCGTGCGCTGGCCACCAACCCCTGCCTGCTGCTGCTGGACGAGCCGGCGGCGGGCATGAACCCCTCAGAAACGGCGGAGCTGATGGAAAACATCCGTACCATCCGGGACACCTTCGGCATCGCCGTCCTGCTCATCGAGCACGATATGAATCTGGTGATGAACATCTGCGAGGGCATCGCCGTTCTCAATTTTGGAAAGCTCATCGCCAAGGGCTCGCCGGAGGATATCCAGTCCGATCCTCAGGTCATTGAGGCCTATCTGGGCAAAAGCAAGGAGGTGCAGGCATGAGCGAGGCATTGCTTCAGGTGAAGGACCTGCAGGTCTATTACGGCAGCATCCACGCGGTCAAGGGCGTCTCCTTTGCGGTCCGGGAGGGGGAGATCGTCACCCTCATCGGCGCCAACGGCGCGGGAAAATCCACCGTGCTCAACACGGTCTCCGGCCTGCTCCATCCTCAGAGCGGCAGCGTGATCTTCGACGGTCACGACCTCCATGGCGTTCCGCCCCACAAGATCGTCAAGCGCGGCCTGGCACAGGTCCCCGAGGGGCGGCATGTGTTTTTGGAAATGACGGTGGAGGAGAATCTGGAGATGGGCGCCTATACCCAGCCCTCCTCCTCCATTCAGGCCGGCATCGAGGATGTGTATCGCCGCTTTCCCCGTCTGGCGGAGCGGCATAAGCAGGTGGCCGGGACGCTATCCGGCGGCGAGCAGCAGATGCTGGCCATGGGCCGGGCGCTGATATCCAGGCCAAGGCTGCTGATGCTGGACGAGCCCTCCATGGGCCTTGCGCCCATTTTGGTGCAGCAGATCTTCGATATCATCCGCGAGCTCCATGCGGCAGGCACCACGATCCTTCTGGTGGAGCAAAACGCCCAGGCGGCGCTTTCCGTAGCAGACCGGGCCTATGTCCTGGAGACAGGCAGCATCTCCCTCTCCGGCACGGGAGCGGAGCTGATGGCCAGCGACGCAGTACGCAAGGCCTATCTGGGCGGCTGACAAGGCAGATCCCGCGTTTTCGCTTCTTTCTTCATAATACAGCGGCAGGAGTCCGGGCAGGCGCAAGCCCCCGGGCTCCTGCTGCCGTTTTTTGCGCGCTTGACAACGGCGGCGGGAAGTGGTAAACTGCGGTTGATTAGAGCAATTTAACCGCTTGTCGGAGCATCAGGAGGAGGATCCCATGTTTGAAACCGTTATCCGCATTGACGGCATGATGTGCGGCATGTGTGAAGCCCACATCTGCAATGCCATCCGCAGCGCTGTTCCGGTGAAAAAGGTCTCTGCGTCCCACGGAAAGGGGCAGACTGTGGTGATCAGCCAGCAGCAGCCGGACGAGGCCGCCCTGAAGGCCGCCATCGAAAAGACCGGCTATACCTTTTTGGGGCTGGAAAGCCATCCTTATGAAAAAAAGGGCCTGTTTGGCCTTGGGAAAAAGCGCTGACAAAGAAAAAAAGAGCCTGCCGCAGGGCAGGCTCTTTTTTCATGTCTTTGTTATTTGGCGGGGTCGCAGTGCTCAGAGGGCTGGGGCTCCTCATGGCCGTGGCCGTGGTCCTCATGGCAGCTGCTGCAGTTGGCGTCGCAGCCCACGATGGGCTTGGGGTCGATGCCCTGCCGCTGATAATAATCCGCCAGCGCGGCCCGGATGGCCTCCTCCGCCAGAACGGAGCAGTGGACCTTCACGGGGGGCAGACCGTCCAGCGCTTCCATGACGGCCTTGTTGGTGAGCTGGAGCGCCTCCTGAATGGACTTGCCCTTCACCAGCTCCGTGGCCATGGAGGAGGTGGCCACGGCAGCGCCGCAGCCGAAGGTCTGGAATTTCACATCCTTGATGATGCCATCCTCGATCCTCATCATCATTTTCATAATATCGCCGCACTTCTGATTGCCCACCACGCCAACGGCGTTGGCGTCCGGCAGGTCGCCCACATTGCGGGGATGGGCAAAATGATCCATGACTTTTGCAGAATAATCCATGCTCGTTCCTCCTCAGTTCTGTTTGGGATCCCAAATGGGAGACATGGCCCGCAGCGTCTCCACGACGCCCTTCAGGCGCTCCAAAATATAATCCACATCCTCTTCCGTGTTCTGCGGCCCAAGCGTCAGGCGCAGGGAGCCGTGGGAGATCTCGTGGCTCAGGCCGATGCCCAGCAGCACATGGCTGGGATCCAGGCTGCCGGTGGAGCAGGCGGAGCCGGTGCTGGCGCAGATGCCGTTCATGTCCAGCCGCAAAACCAGGCTCTCGCCCTCAATGGCGTTGATGCAGAAGGAGCAGGTGCCCGGCAGACGCTGGGTGGGATGGCCCGTCAGGATGGTCTGAGGCAGCTGCAGGACGCCGTCGATGAGCTTGCGGGACAGCGCGCCGATATAGGCGGTCTCCCGCTCCATATTCACCCGCTTCAGGCGGGCGGCTTCGCCCAGACCCACGATGGAGGCGATATTCTCCGTGCCGGAGCGGAGGCCCCGCTCCTGTCCGCCGCCGGTGAGCTGAGGCTCCAGCCGGATGCCCTTGCGGACATAGATGGCGCCCACGCCCTTGGGGGCGTTGATCTTATGGCCGGAGAGGGAAAGCATATCAATGTTCATGGCCTTCACATCGATGGGCACATGACCGTAGGCCTGAACGGCGTCGGTATGGAACACAACGCCCTTTTCATGACAGACCCGGCCCAGCTCCGCCACGGGATTGATGGTGCCGATCTCGTTGTTGGCAAACATGATGGAGACCAGCGCGGTATCCGGCCGGATCGCCTGCTCCAGCGCCTGCGGCTCCACCTGGCCGTATTGATTCACCGGCAGATAGGTGACCGCAAAGCCCTCCTTCTCCAGCGCCTGCGCGGTGTAGAGAATGGCGTGGTGCTCGATGGTGGAGATGATAAGATGCTTCCTGCCCTTGGCCTGACGGGAATGGAGATAGCCCCGCAGCGCCAGATTGTCGGATTCGCTGCCGCAGCCGGTGAAGGTGATCTCCGCGGGCTCGGCGTTCATCAGCAGCGCCACCTCCTGCCGGGCATTCTCCAGCGCCTTGTGGCTGCTCTGGCCCAGACGGTAAAGGGTGCTGGCGTTGCCGTATTCCGTGGTGAGGAAGGGCATCATTTTATTCAGGACATCGGCGTGGATGGGGGTGGTCGCCGCGTTGTCCGCATAGACAAAACGATCTTCCATGGGGTTGTGTTGCTCCTTTCGGCGGGCCTTGGGCCCGTTCTTTTGATTTCAGGTATAATATACACCTTTTTAGTGGCCTTTACAAGTGGCAAATGTAAATTTTTCCGTGAATTTTCAGGCTTTTCCGCCGAAAACCGCCCCGTTCTGCCGGATCTCCCGCCCCTCCCGCCGGCGGGCGCCGCAGCCTTCCGGCCGGCGCAAAAAAGCGGCCGCCGCAGAACACCCCGCGGCGGCCGGAGACATCTTAAAGATAAAGCTCGGACTTTGCGTAAAGGGCGGCCCGGCCGGCCAGACAGACGGTATCGCCCTCCATCCGGCACAGCAGCTCTCCGCCCCGGAAGGCCTGATCGGTAAACGCGTCTACGGTATATTGTGTCAGCATACAAGACTCCTTTTCAGCGAAGGGAGCGGTATTTCTGCGTCTGGGCCACGGCCAGCGCGTCGCAGCGGTTGTTATAGACATTATCCGCATGGCCCTTGACCCAGTGGAAGGTCACCTGATGGCGGCTCAGCTGCTCATCCAGCTGCTGCCACAGCTCCTGATTGAGCACGGGAGACTTATCCGCCTTTCTCCAGCCCCGTTTTTTCCAGTTCTCCAGCCAATGCTGGTTGATGGCGGAGGCGATATACTGGCTGTCGGTATAAAGCTCCACCTGGCAGGGCTCCTTCAGGGCGGCAAGGCCCTGAATTGCGCCGGTAAGCTCCATGCGGTTGTTGGTGGTGGCGGCTGCGCCGCCGGAAAGCTCCTTTTCCAACCCCTGATAGATCAGGATCGCCCCCCAGCCGCCGGGGCCGGGGTTTCCGCTGCAGCTGCCGTCGGTATACAGCTCCACGCGCTTCATGGCTTATTCTCCCAGCTCGATCTTCAGATGCAGCTCATCCAGCTGCTTCTGCGTCACCTCGGAGGGCGCGCCCATCATGATATCCTGCGCGTTTTTGTTCATGGGGAAGGGAATGATCTCCCGGATGGAATCCTCTCCGGCCAGCAGCATGACGATCCGGTCGATGCCGGGGGCGATGCCCGCGTGCGGCGGTGCGCCGTAGCAGAAGGCGTTATACATGGCGGGGAATTTGGACTTCACATCCTCCTCGCCCAGACGGACCATTTCAAAGGCCTTGATCATGATCTCGGGATCGTGGTTGCGGACCGCGCCGGAGGAAAGCTCCACGCCGTTGACCACCAGATCATACTGATCCGCAGTGATGGTCAGAGGATCCAGCTGGCCCCGCTCCGCCTGCAGCAGCGGCTCGATGCCGCCCTTGGGCATGGAGAAGGGATTGTGGCAAAACTCCAGCTGGCCAGATTCCTCGCCGATCTCATACATGGGGAAATCCACGATCCAGCAGAACGCATAGCGCTCCCTGTCCATATGGTTGGGGCAGAGCGCGCCCAGCTTATTGCGCAGGACGCCGGCGGTCTTCTGGGCGGCAGACTTCTTGCCTGCGGCCAGACCCACGAAGCAGCCGGGCTTCAGGCCCAGCGCTTCCACCACCTGATCCTTGATGGGCGCGATGAACTTGGCGATGCCGCCCACGATCTCGCCGGTCTCATCATAGCGGAACCAGTAGGGCTTGCTGCCGGCCTGGACCTCCACATCATTGCACAGAGCGTCGATGTGCTTGCGGGTGGCGGAGAAATCCGTGACCACTACGGCCTTCACCGTATTGCCCTCGAAGGGGCCGAAGCCGCAGCCGGAGAGCAGCGCCGTGGCGTCCTGGATCAGAAGATCGATGCGCAGATCAGGCTTGTCGGAGCCGTAAAGCTCCAGCGCGTCATTGTAGGCGATGCGGCGGAAGGGCGGCTGGGAGGCAATATTGTACTTGCCGTATTTTGCAAAGATGGGGGGGAAGACATCCTCGATGACGGAGAACACATCCTCCTGCGTGGCGAAGGCCATCTCCATATCCAGCTGATAAAACTCGCCGGGAGAGCGGTCGCCCCGGGCGTCCTCATCCCGGAAGCAGGGCGCGATCTGGAAATAACGGTCGAAGCCGGAGGCCATCAGCAGCTGCTTGAACTGCTGGGGTGCCTGGGGCAGGGCATAAAACTTGCCGGGATGCTTCCGTGCGGGAACCAGATAGTCCCGGGCGCCCTCGGGAGAGGAGGCGGTGAGGATGGGGGTGGTGATCTCCAGGAAATCATGGTCCATCATGGCCTTGCGGATGGCGGCCACCACCTGGCAGCGCAGGATGATATTGCCCTTGACGGCGGGGTTGCGCAGGTCCAGATAGCGGTATTTCAGCCGCTGGGTCTCGTCGGCCTCCCGGCTGTGATTGATCTCAAAGGGCAGCTCGTTGTTGCGGCAGCGGCCCAAAACGCGAATCTCGGAGGGGACGACCTCGATCTCGCCGGTGGGCAGCTTGGGATTTTTGCTGGAGCGCTCCCGCACCACGCCGGTGACCTGCAGGGTCGTTTCCTTGTTCAGGCCCTTGATCTGGGCCAGCAGCGCGGCGTCCTCCACCAAAAGCTGGGTCGTGCCGTAAAAGTCCCGCAGCACCACAAAGGCCAGGCTTCCGCCCACCTCGCGGACATTTTCCATAAAGCCGGCCAGCGTCACCGTCTGGCCCGCATTGGCCAGCCGCAGCTCGCCGCAGGTATGGGTTCTGGATTGCATCATAACTGTTCCACTCCTATGTTCTGTTTTTTTGATATTCCAATGTCAGTCTTCCCGGATCACCGTTCCGCTGCTGCGGGCGGCCAGCGCGGCCTTCAGCTGGGGGATTAGCTGCTCCACGGGCAGCGTCTGCTGCTGGCCGGCGGCAAGGTCCTTGCAGCTGACCACGCCCTGCGCGATCTCGTCCTCCCCCAGGAAAACGGCGTAGGGAATGCCCAGCTTTGCGGCATAGCCGATGCGGGCCTTGAACTTTTTCTTTTCGGTATAAAGCTGGGTGCGGATGCCCGCGTCCCGCAGGGCGGTGGCCGTCTGGATGGCGGCCTGCAGATCATCGGACATGGGGATCACCAGCACATCCGCCGGCGCGGTGACCATCTGGTCGCTGAGCATCCCCTGCTCCTCCAGCACATAAAACAGCCGGGTCACGCCGATGGAGATGCCCACGCCGGGGAGCTTTTTGTCAGTGTAATATTCCGCCAGATTATCGTAGCGGCCGCCGGAGCAGATGGAGCCGATCTCCGGATGATCCAGCATGGCGGTCTCATAGACGGTGCCGGTATAATAATCCAGGCCCCGGGCGATGGTCAGATCCACGGCAAAATTGCGCTCGGGAACGCCAAAGGCGCTGAGATAGCCCGCAACGGCCTTCAGCTCCTCCAGGCCCTGATCAAACAGCGCGTCCCGGCCGCGCCAGGCCTCCAGCGCCTCCAGCACCTGTCCGTTGGAGCCGCGGATGGAAATGAAGGACAAAATGGCCTCCGCATCGGCGTCTGAGACGCCCAGATCCTCCGTCAGGATCTCCGTGACCTTCTCCGGCCCGATCTTTTCCAACTTGTCCACCGTGCGCATGATGTCGCCGGCCTTTTCGCCAAGGCCCAGCATGGAATAAAAGCCGCCCAGGATCTTCCGGTTGTTGACGCGGATCTGAAACCGCTGCAGCCCAAGGGCTGTAAAGGTCCGGTAAATAATGGCGGGGATCTCCGCCTCGTTGACGATGTCCAGCTGGCCGTCGCCGATCACATCGATATCCGCCTGATAAAACTCCCGGAACCGGCCCCGCTGAGCCCGTTCGCCCCGGTAGACCTTGCCGATCTGGAACCGGCGGAAGGGAAAGCTGAGGACGCCGTAATTCTGGGCCACATATTTGGCCAGCGGCACCGTCAGGTCAAAGCGCAGTGCCAGATCGCTGCCGCCCTTTTCAAAGCGGTAGATCTGCTTTTCCGTTTCGCCGCCGCCCTTGGCCAGCAGGACCTCCGCCGCCTCGATCACCGGCGTGTCCAGCGGTGTGAAGCCATAAAGGCTGTAGGTCTCCCGCAGCACCTGCAAAAAGCGCTCCATCTGCATCTGCCGGGCAGGCAGCAGCTCCATGAAGCCGGAGAGGGTGCGGGGCTTGATCTTCTCCATAATTCTGATTCCTTTCTGTATTCAAATATCAAAATATTACAAAAAATCCGGAAATTCGTCTAAAAAAACGCTCCCGTCCCTGCAATGGGACGAGAGCGAGCTTCGCTTCGTGGTGCCACCCATGTTCGGCGCAAACGCGCCCTTTTTTCTGCCCCATGGCGGCGGGGCCTGCCGCGCTTTCGGCAAAGCTGCCTTATGCGCCCGCTCCGGCGCTGTCTTCCGCAAGGCCCGTCTGCCGGATGCTTCCAGTCTCAGGCATCCTTCCCTGTGGGCGCGGCCCTTGCGTACTCCTGCTCCCTCTTCGCGGAACACGGTTCATTATGGCATGGAACCCTTGAAAAGTCAAGGCCCTTCCGGCGGTCAGAAGGTGGCGTTGGGGTTGATCTCCCGCCAGGCCAGATCCCCTCTGGCCAGCCCCTGGATCAGGACCTCCGCCGTGGCCACATTGGTGGCGACAGGGATGCAGTTCTGGTCGCAGGAGCGCAGCAGATCGTTGATCTGCGCGTCGTTCTGATATTTTTCCAGCGGATCCCGGAAGAAGAACACCAGGTCGATCTCGTTATAAGAGACCCGGGCCGCGATCTGCTGTTCGCCGCCGGTGGAGCCGGGCAGCAGGCAGTCGATCTTCAGTCCCGTGGCGTCCATGATCATTTTGCCTGTAGTTGCGGTGGCGCAGAGATTATGCTTGGCCAGAAGGCCGCAGTAAGCGATGCAAAACTGCACCATCAGTTCCTTTTTCCGGTTTTGCGCAATGATCGCGATATTCATGGTTCCTCCTTATCTGTGTCCTCAGGCCGCCTGTTTCGGCCTTTTCTTTATTTCTTCAGCTCCATTTTCCCGGGATCTGGTCCAACAGGCGGACCCGCCGGCCAAGGAGCCGTTTCGCAATATTCATATAAGCCTGCGCTGCCGCGCCATAATCCTCCAGCGCCAGGATCTTCCCCCGGTTGCCGCAGGCAATGACGCTCTCGTCCTCCGGGACCACGCCCAAAAGAGACAGCCCGGAGGCGTCCATCGCCCGGTCCACATTGGCGGCAGAGCCCTGCTGGATCATGCCCGGCCGCAGCCGGTTGACCACGATGGCGCAGCGGTCCTGCCCGATGCGGGAAAAGACGCTGGCCGTGCTCTGCGCGCCCCGCAGGGCGGTATAATCCGAGGTGGAGACGATGACAGCCCGGTCTGCCGCGGCGGCAAAGGAAAGCACATCGCTGCCCAGCCCCGCGGCGCAGTCCACCAGCGTAAAGGTAAAATGGGCCCGGGCCCGCTGCAGCAGCGCTGTAATATCCTTTGGCGCATAGATCTCGCCCACGCCAGGCTGGCCCGGCGCCGTCAGCACCCGCAGGCTGCTCACCTCCGGATGGGGCACGGCCGCCTCCTTCAGGCCGGCGTTGCCCCGGATCACATCGCCATAGGAAAACAGCAGGCTGTCGCTCATACCAAGCACCAGATCCAGACTGCGCAGCCCGGAATCTGCATCGATGAGCAGGACCTTTTCGCCCAGGGCGCACAGGGAGACGGCAACATTGGCGCAGAAGGAGGTCTTCCCCGTCCCGCCCTTGCCGGAGGCCACCGCAATGACACAGCCCATAGCGCCCGTCCTTTCGCTGAATATTTTACCAATAATATAGTATAAACGCTTTTTTGAAAAATCTCAAGAGTCAAAATGCAGAATCTTTTTGGAGTTATACAGTCTAATTGACGGATTCTCCTTCGCGCTCCGCAGAAGAAAGGCCCAAGCCAAAATATTCATCGTAAATGGCAATGGCAACGGGAGCCAGGCTGCCGCCGGAGGATGCATATTCTCCCACCACGCAAACGGCGATCTCCGGCTCATCATAGGGGGCGAAGGAAACGAACACGCCGGTGGCGCTATGGTTCACCATCTGTGCGGAGCCGGTCTTGCCGCCGACGCTGATGGGGAAATCCCGGAAATAGGAGCTGGCGGTGCCGTCTTCGGTAACGACGCCCTTCATTCCCTGCTTGATGGCCTCCAGCGAGGCATCGGAGATGTCCACGGTGTTCAAAACGGTGGGCTGAATCTCCAGCAGCGTTTTGGTGTTGGTGTAATCCGTGATCTTTTTCAGCAGATGGGGCCGGTAGCGTGTGCCGCCGTTGACCAGCGTTGCCACATAGTTGGCCAGCTGCAGAGGGGAAAACAGATGATCCCCCTGTCCGATGGCCGCCATGAGCACATCGGCGGGATACCATGGCGCACCGCCCCGGGCCTCCCGCTCCTCCGGCCCGGCCAGAATGCCGGCGTTCTCCTCGATCTCGATGCCGGTGCGCTGCCCCAGACCCAGCTGCGAGGCATAGCGTTCCAGCCGCTCGATGCCCAGCTGATAGCCCATCTCATAAAAGAAATAGTTGCAGGAATATTTCAGCGCCTCGCTCACATTGATGGTGCCGTGGGTGCGGCCGTGCTGCCGGTAGATCCAGCACTTGGGCTGATAATCGCTGTAGCGCTCATAGCGGCCCTTGTCGGTGATCTTGGTGCGGGGCGTGATGATGCCCTCCTCCAGCGAAGCCAACGCGGTGGCCATCTTGAAGGTGGAGCCGGGAGAATAGGTGCCCTGTGCCGCCCGGTTCCAGAAGGGGCGCAGGGGATCGGTGGCATTCTGCGAGTAGTCCGCCTGAAAGGTGGCCAGACTGTAGGTGGGCCAGCTTGCCATGGCAAGCACCTCGCCGGTGTCCACCTGAAGCACCACCACCGCGCCTCCCTCCACATCGGCGCCGTCCTTGTTCTTGGACTGCGCACCCTTTTCCTTAATGGAGGCCAGCGTCTCCGCCAGCGCAGTCTCCGCCCGCTGCTGCAGATCGGAGCGGATGGTGAGATAGCAATCGTTGCCCGGCTGGGTCTCCTCCACCATATATTCCGTCACCACCTGGCCGGTCCTGCGGTCCACCTCCACGGCCCGGACGCCGTCCTCCCCCCGCAGATAGGTCTCCAGCGCCTTCTCCATGCCGTTTTTGCCCAGCACATCGTTCAGGCTGTAATCCTTCTCCTTCAGCGCTTCATATTCCTCCCGGTCAATGGAGCCGATCCGCCCCAGCACATGGGTCGCCAGCGTGGTGGGATATTTGCGGCTGTCCACCACCTGAACCTCCACGCCCGGCAGCTCGCCGGCATATTCCGCCAGCTCCGCCACCACGGAGATCTCCACGCTGGGCGCCAGCGTCAGCGGCGTATTATAGGCGGAAAACTGGCAGTCGTCCAGATAATAGCGCAGGCCGATGAGATGGCGGCGCTCCTCCAGCGGCAGGTTAGGGTCCAGCGCATAGTATTCGCAGAGAAGATTGAGCAGCCGACCGGCGTTCACCGTCTCCGGCGTGCCCCATTCCCGCGCCTCCATAAAGGCGGCCAGCTTTTTGCCCGCGCCGCTTTCCAGAGAATCGTAGGTGTAGCGGGTGGGCCAGTCGGTGGTCAGAGGCAGCACATCGTTGCAGGGGATGCTCGCTGCAGAGAGCAGCGTCCAGAGCTTCTGCAAAACTTCGTTCTGCTGCTCCTTATCCCAATTATAATAATCCACCTGAACGGAAAAGCCCAGCGCGTTGCCCGCAAGAACATTGCCGTCCGCATCCAGGATCTCGCCCCGGGAGGCAGGCTCGGTATATTTTCGGATGATGTTGGCGTTGACCTCCTGAGAAATCTCGCCGCCCTCCACCAGCTGCAGCTGGATCAGGCGGTAGGTGATGCCGCTCAGCAGCAGCATCAGCAAAACGCACATGGCCAGAATACGGCGGGAACGGGTGCTCATAGGGTCTCCTCCGTAAAGCGCCGGTGGATCCGCCGGACCGCCAGCCAGACCGCCGCTCCCAGCGGCAGCGACAAAAGCAGCTCGCCGCAGAATTGGCGCAGAGCATAGCCGGGGCCGGCGCGATAGATCAGCAGATAAACAAAAACATAGCGGAACACCGCCTGGATCCCCAGGCAAAGCAGCCCTCCGGCGAGGGCCGAGGGGATCACCGGACGAAGATATTCCGCGCCGAACAGGCCAAACAGCACGCCAAACAGCGCCAGATACAGCGCCTGCAGCCCCTCCAGCCCGGTGCTGTTCAGCGTCAGCAGCATACCGCAGACAAAGCCGAAGCTGCCGCCGGCATAGGGCCCCTCCACCAGCGCCACCGCCGCCAAAAAAAAGGGCAGCGCATTGGGCGAAGCGCCCCAGAGAAAAAGCGCC
Source organism: uncultured Eubacteriales bacterium (assembly GCA_900555855.1). GTDB lineage: Bacteria > Bacillota > Clostridia > Oscillospirales > Butyricicoccaceae > UBA4644. The sequence goes on from USML01000001.1 coordinate 25,146, forward strand.
GTCCCCCGGGAGGACTGCAGCAGAAACACGCCCAGCAAAAGCAGGGCGTAGCCGCCGTATTTCAACAAGGCATAACGCTGGGAACGGGATTGCAGCATGGTTCAGCTCTCCACATCAAAATCTTTAATGACAAACACTGTGCTCAGGGAATCCAGCGCCACCGCCGGCTCCAGCGCGGCATAGCTGCACACGCCGTGGCGCTCCGGCTGGACGGAGCGGACCGTCCCGATGATCAGCTCCGGCGGATAGGCTCCGCCGCTGGTGATGATCCGGTCGCCAGGGACCAGATCCGCATCGTTTTCCAGATAGGCCACCTTCAGCGACCCCTCCGCCGCCAGCTCAAAGCTTCCCTCCGTGACCACCACCTCCCGGGTACGGGAGACCATGGCCGCAGCGGTAAAATCTGCATTGATGACGGTGGTGACGGTGCAGTAATTCGACCCCACCTCAGAGACAAAGCCCACCAGCCCGTCTCCGGTGATCACCGGATCGCCCTCTTCGATGCCCGCCAGGCTGCCCCGGCTGAGGGTAAGAGCGCTCTGAAAGCCGCTGCCCGCCACGGAGACCACGGCGCAAAGCTCCAGCTCATAATCCGCGTGGCGTTTTTTGATGCCAGCCGCCTCCCGCAGGGCCGTATTCTGGTCCACGGAGGCGTAATAACGGTCCTCCAGCGCCTGATATTGCCGGAGCTGCTCCTTCAGATCTTCGTTTTCCGCCACCAGCGCGTCGTAGCGGTAAAAATAGCCAAACAGATCGCCGAACCAGTCCGCCGCCCGGGAAAGCCCGTTCTGCAGCGGCGTCACCACCGCGCCGGTGATGTTGGACAGAAACGACGGCTTTCCGGTGACGCCGGACCAGAGCATCAGCGCCAGACAGACCGCCACCAGCAGCGCAGTGAACCAAAACAGCTTGGAGCGCAGCAGCTTCATGCCCGGCCCCCCTCCTTCAGCGGCACGCCCAGCTCCCGCAGCAGCCGGAACAGCGGCGCCACGGGCAGACCCACCACATTGCAATAATCTCCCCGGATCTCCCGCACCAGCAGCGCGCCCCTGCCCTGAATGGCGTAGGCGCCGGCCTTGTCCATGGGCTCGCCGGAGGCCACATATTCGGCGATCTCCGTCTCCGTCAGGTCATAAAAGCGGACCTCCGTTTTACAGGTGAAGGAATGCAGCCGGCCCTGATAGACCACGGCCACGCCGGTGCAGACGGTATTTTCCCGCCCGGAGAGCCGGCGCAGCATGGCGGCGGCATCTTCGGCGGAGACGGGCTTTTCCAGAATATCCCCGTCCAGATAGACCACCGTATCCGCCGCCACGATGGCGTCTGCCGGGCCGGGGGCCTGCTCGTGCAGGGCCGCCTCCGCCTTGCGGCAGGCCAAAAGGCGCACATGCTCCGCCGGATCGGCGCAGCAGAGCGTCTCGTCGCAGCCGGTGGGCCGGACGACAAAATCATCGGTGATCTGAGAAAGCAGCGCCCTGCGCCGGGGCGACTGAGAAGCGAGAATGAGCATAGGCTCCCCTTTCTGCCGCGGTCAGCGGCGGCCGGTGCTGCCGAAGCCGCCGGTCCCCCGGGCGGTCTCCTCCAGCGCGTCTTTTTCCACAAGCGACACGCAGGGCGCCGGCAGCAGCACCAGCTGGGCGATGCGGTCGCCGTCGCGCACGGTGAAGGCCGCATCGGAATGATTGATCAGGGCCACCTTGACCTCGCCCCGGTAGTCCGGGTCGATGAGGCCCACGCCGTTGGAAAGATTGACGCCGTATTTGACGCCCATGCTGGACCGGGCCAGCACAAAGCCGCCCCATCCCCGGGGAACGGCCATGGTCAGTCCCGTGGGGACCAGTGCCCGTCCTCCGGCGGGGATCACAAGCTCACCCTCCGGCAGAAAGGCCGCCAGATCCACGCCGGCAGCGTCCTCCGTCTGCCGGGCAGGCAGGGAAGGCTTTTTTCCGCAGCGCTCCAGCCGGCAGACCGGCAGCGCCAGCGCTTCCAAACATTCCGGTATCATAATACACCTCGGTAATAAAGTCCTCTTGTGGCCCGGGCAGGCATGGGCCCGTCGCCGGTCTGATACGCCCGGATGACCGCCTCGATCTCCCGGGGCGTCTCGGTGGTGAAGCTCAGCCGCAGCCACCGCAGGCCCAGCCCGGATAGCTCCTCCTTCTTGTCCGCCAGCCAGAGGGTCTCCGCGTTGTAAAGCGTGGCGCGTCCGTGGCTCTCCGGCAGGATCGGGAAGGCGCGGCCTGTCTTGTCCATCAGCGCCGCCTTGCCGGGCTTGCCCTGCCGGTCCGGCGGGAGGATGGTGTTTTCCGTGATCATCAGGGGCAGGCGGCCATAGGCCAGCAGCTGGCAGTCCATGCCCAGGCTCATATCCCGGATCTGGGCCAGATTCATTTCAAAGGAAAGCGTGCAGGAGGAAAGCCCCAGCCGGGAAAGCTCCCGCACAGACTGGGAGTTCATGATGTTCAGGCCAAAATCCCCGTGCAGCGCCATGTTCAGCCGGTGCACGATGGGGATCTGCCCCAGATTGCTGCACACCAGATCGGAAACGCCCGCCGCCCGGACCTGCCGCAGCTGCGCCAGCGTCTCCGCCCACTGTCCGTCAAAAATGATCCGGTCCGGCACGGCGGCAAAGCGCAGGCCCTGCTCCGTCAGCGCACGGACCAGCTGGGCGTTTTCCGCCAGCTCCCGCAGGGGCAGCCAGAGCATCTCCGCCCCGGCCCGCAGGATGGGGGAGGTGAGCTGGTCCACGGAAAGGAAGGAGAAAATATAGCCCGGGGGCTGCTGCCGCTGCAGCCGCTGGACGCCGGGCTGCCACGGACCCTGCCGGCGCTGGGGCGGCTTTTTCCGCTGCAGGGCAAGGCCCTCCAGACATTGCCGGCGCATGGCGTTGATGGCGGCGGCAGAGGCCCGCAGGCCCTCCTCCAGGTCGACATCCACCGTTTCGGGGAAAAAAACAGTCCCGCCGGTCTTGCTCAGAGCGGAGCGCACCTCCTCCTCCGTGGTGGCCCGCCGCAGGGCAGGCTCCGCAGGAATACCCACCGTCTCATACCGGTGTCCGTCCCGATCCTCCGCCAGAAGAACCATGGGCTGCTCCGCATGGGCGGAAAACCGCAGCTCCACCGGGACCGTGGGCGGCTCCGGCTGGGATTGATAGATGGTCTGCGCCTGCTTATAAAGCTCCCGGGTCTCCCGGCCGTTTTCCTCTTGCCGGGTGCCGAACATCTCCGGGCCCTTGTGCCCGGTAAAATAGCCGTCCGTAAAGCCCTCCCGGGAAAAAACCGCCTGCAGCCGGGAAAGCTCCTCCGCCGTGGGCGCGCGGCGCTCCGTCAGTGCCCTTTTATAAATGCTGGTGACCAGCGCGGTATATTCCGGCCGCTTCATGCGGCCCTCGATCTTCAAAGTGTGGACGCCGGCCTGCTCCAGCTGGGAAAGATGCTCCGCCAGCGAAAGATCCTTCAGACTCAGCGGATGCTCCATGCCCTCGCCGGGAAGGCTGTAGGACATCCGGCAGGGCTGGGCGCACAGGCCCCGGTTGCCTGACCTTCCGCCGATAGCTGCGGAAAGATAGCATTGACCGGAATAGCACATACAAAGCGCCCCATGGACGAAGACCTCGATCTCCACCGGGCTGTTTTTACAAATAAAGGCAATCTCCTCCAGCGGCAGCTCCCGGGAAAGCACCACCCGGGAAAAGCCCAGCCTGTGTGCCTGCAAAACGCCGCCGATATTGTGGATGGTCATCTGGGTAGAGGCATGGATGGGCAGGTCCGGTGCCAATGCACGGATCATCCGGGCCATACCCAGATCCTGCACGATCAGAGCATCGGCTCCCAGCCGGTTCAGCTGCAGGATCAGCTCCCTTGCCCGGGAAAGCTCCCGGTCCGTGACCAGCGTGTTGACGGTGACATAGGTTCGCACGCCCCGCAGGCGGCAATACCGCAGGGCCTCCGCCAGATCGTCGCCCTCCAGATTTTTGGCGTTGCGGCGGGCGTTGAAGTCGCCTGTTCCAAAATAAACGGCGTCTGCTCCTCCGCGGACGGCGGCGATCACGCCCTCCAGCGAGCCGGCAGGGCTCATCAGTTCCATAGGCATGAGCGGTCTCCTCTCAGCGCTTGGCTTCCTTGAGCTCTTTGTTCAGCCGTGCCACCTCCGCCCGCAGCCGGGCGCATTCCTCCGCATAGTCCTTGATCTGCACCCGCAGCCCGTCAGCGGAGTCCTGGGCCTTGTAATACTTGTCCGAAAGGTTCATGGCAGCCAGCACGGCGGAGGTCATGGCGGAGAAAGGCGTGGAGGCCTTGATCTCCCGGATGGTCTGGTCCACCAGTGCGGCATTTTTGCGAATATATTCCTCAGGATCCTCCGAGACCACGGTATAATCAAAATCGTCGATGTTCACGATCACGCGGTTCAGCATATTCCAATCCCCCTGTATCAGTTTTTCTGTTTATAGTTATTTCCATTATACACGGACAAAACGGGAATGAAAAGGTGCTGCAGCAAAAGAATTTCTAAAGTTTCTATGACAGCGGCCCTGCAGCTTTTTCAAAACACTATGCAGCCAGCATATTGTTTTTTTCAAAAATAAGTGTATGTTTAAGGTAGCTTATAAGGATGAGGAGGGGTCACCATGAAAAAAGCAATCTCTTTGCTTTTAACCGTCACTCTGCTTTTTTCCCTGGCAACGCCGATTTTCGCCGGTCACGCCGAAAATGCAGAACCCGCGCAGACCGCAAAAAATGTTCTGACTGAGCCATTTGACCTGGCTCAGGAAGACAGCTTTGATCCGGAAGAGTTCCCCTATGCGTCGGACAATGTTCTGGTCAAGCTGTCGCCGGACAGCGGAGACGCAGTCACGCCCGCGCTGGCCCAGTGCGGCGTGGCTCGGCTGGAGCATCTGTTTGACACCGACGAAGGCCGCTGGTTCACCGCGCACCTGGAAAGCGGCGTGCTGCCGCCCCAGGCGCTGGAAGCGCTGCGCCAACTGGACCAGATGGTGACGGCGGAGTACAATTACATCTACCAGACCGAGGGGCAGTATGAAGAGACCCAACTGGATTCTGCTGTCAACGAGCAGTTCAAGCTCTTTCAGAACCCCAGGATCGAAAGCCAATGGAACCTGCTGAACTGCGGGGTGCAGCAGTCTTGGGCCTGGCTGCTGGCTCACGGAGAAAACCCCGGCGGCAAATCCGATGTGGTGGTGGCCGTCATCGACACCGGTGTGGATGATACCCACGAGGACCTGCGGGACAATATGTGGGTCAATGAAAAGGAGATCCCCGGGAACGGCATCGATGACGACGGCAACGGCTATGTTGACGATGTCTATGGTGTGGACATCGTGGCGGGCCGCGGCAGCGGCAGCGACGACCACGGTCACGGCACCCATGTGGCCGGCGTCATCGCCGCGGACAACAATTTTAAGGGCATCATCGGCGTGGCTTTCAACACCAGGATCATGTCTGTCAAGGCCGGCATGTCCAGCGGATATTTCCACCAGGACGCCATCGCAAAGGCGATCCTCTATGCCTATAACAATGGCGCGGATGTGATCAACATGTCCTTTGGCGGCTCGGCCTGTTCCATCGCGGTGCAGGACGCGCTGGAAAAGGCCTATACCCGCTGCGTCCTGGTGGCCAGCGCGGGGAATGATGGGCTGCCCAACGGAGCGGTACCCAGTTATCCCGCCGCGCTGCCCTATGTTCTGGGCGTCATGAGCGTGGACCGCAGCGGCGTGGAGTCCAGTTTCACGAACTACGACAGCATCGCCTACAACAATGTGGAATATGAGCTCTATGCCCCCGGTGAAAACATCGTTTCCACCATCCCCGGCGACCGCTATGCCACCTGGAGCGGGACCTCCATGGCCGCGCCTCTGGTCTCCGGCATGGCGGCGCTGCTGCGAGGGTATTACAGCGACCCGGGGAAATATCCCACCAAATTTATCTATGGGCAGCTGGCCGCCACTTCGGAAAAGCACGCTCAGTGCTATGACCCGACGCCGTCCGGACACGGCTCGCACAACCTCCCGGCCATCGTCAATCTCTACGAGGCCTTCACCAGGCTCCCCCAGCCGGAGATCAGTCTTTCGGACTACATGGTCTTTGACCTGTCCAAATACAGCGAGGCCAACAACGGCGATGGCGTTATCGACGCGGGAGAGACCGTCGCCCTGGGCTTCACCCTGCGCAACCGCTGGGGCATGAGCCGGGACACCATGGTGACGGTGGACACCTACAGCGAGGCCGGTCTCCCCTGCAATTATGTGCAGTTTTCTGCCGATGGTGAGACCTGGGGCGAAAGCGCCGTCATGAATTATGGCAGCGTGGGGACCTATTCCACCCAGGACTGCGGCAAAATCCAGGATGGCGAGTTCATTCTGGATTGGGAGCACCCCTTCCTGATGCGGGTGACCAAGGACTGCCCCAATGATTACATCCTCAAGGTCAATGTCCGCATCTCGGCGAAAAATGGGCTGAATGAAAAGGACGACGCCGATTACACCAGCTTTAGCGCCATCACGCTGGATGTGCGCCGGGGCGTCATCCTGCCGGATGTCATCGACCACGACATGACCCTCACCCGGGAAAATTATTACATCATCCCCAACGCCACGGAGATCAAGCCCGGCGTCACCGTGACGGTGGAGGCCGGGACCCAGATCCAGTTCTGGTCCGACGATCCCCACGACGCCTATGCCGATACGGCCATCACCTACCTCAATGTCCGCGGCACGCTCCTGTGTGAGGGCACGGAGGAGGACCATGTGCGTCTCTTCCCCAGCGAACTCATGAGCAACTACCGCGTAGAGATCTATGAATCCGGTAAAGGCTATGTCAGCCTGCGCTATACGGATGTGGTGAACGGGTATTTTTCCAGCAACGACAATCCGTATAGTACTTATCGCAGCATCTCCGCGGCTTACGGATGCGAATTTCGCAGGAATTATAATGATCGGCAAGTCTATTATCGCTATCTGGACGGCGGAACGGTGCGCACAAGTTATGGCTCTCTGACTTTTCGCATCACAACGGCAGAATGCTGCGCATTCTATAAGTTAGGGGACACTTATTTTTCCGACCGCAGCTACGGCAACTACGAAAGCTGTATCTTCGTAGATTGTGGAATCCAATTTGCGGGCCGCTATGAAGACTGCGTTTTCTACGGCAACAACAACCGGGACAAGAGTGGAGATACCGTCACTAGCAGCTACAAGGCAAGCAGCGGAAACTCCTATCTTTCAGTGCAGCAGGTCCGCTATGACCCGGACACCGGGACCACCAGGGTTCGTGTTTATGGGGTGTCCGAACCTGTTCTGCGCCGATTCGCCGAATCGTTGGGCGGTGCGCTTGCGCTGATTGATAATTTTTATTATGATATTATTCTTCCCTGCGCCGAGATCACAGATATTTTGGTGGAGCAGGACGAGCTGACCCTGGACACCGGGATGACCTATGGGCTGCAGCCCACGGTCCAGCCCAGCGAGACGGCCAACGCGCTGCAGCTGTGCTATGAATCCCTCAACCCGGAGATCGCCCAGGTCAGCGCCGAGGGGCGGATTCAGCCTCTGGCCCAGGGAGACGCTGTTATCCGCATCTCCTCTCCCGACGGGTCGGTTTGGCGGGACGTCACCGTCCATGTGGTGGACCTGGTGGACATCACGGCCATCGTCCCGACCCAAACCGCGCTCCGGATGAATGTTGGGACCCGGCAGAAACTGACCTGCCGGCTGGAGCCGGCAAACACCACCCGGACCGGCATCTCCTTCTCTTCCGATGACGAGGATGTGGTGACCGTGGACTCCCGCGGGATGCTCACCGCCGTGGCCCCCGGTGCCGCCACCGTGACAGTGGCATCGGAAACGGCGCCGGAGGTCTTCGCCCAGGTGGAGGTGGAGGTCGTGTGCCCGGTCACGGATATCCGCTTTGCGGAAAACATCTATTTTACGGCCCTGGGCGCGGAAGAGGATGACCTGGGCCTGGTCATTGAACCGGCCAACGCCACCGACCAGACGGTGATCTGGGAATCCTCCAACCCGGAGATCTGCTATGTGGATGAGACCGGCACACTGATCAAGGAAAAAACCGGCAGCGCCACCCTCCGCGCCACGGCCCACGGGACGGATCTATATGCGGAAATCACCGTCTGCGTCACGGAAGGGGAATCCAGGTCTCGGGTGGTGGATATATTCAAAAACCATTCTAATTATTATTGCATTTTAGATGACGGGAGTCTGTGGCGCTGGGGTGACAAATTGATCGTTCCGGAGCAGCTGCCCGTTGAAGATGCGAGGGGTGTGGCAGTGTGGAATGATCTTTTTGTCCTCCACTCGGACGGGGCGTTGGATTGTTATTCTAGTCAGGGCGCAGTTAAGCAAACAGCTTTTTTGACGGATGTCGCGGAAGTTGTTGGGTACTATAATGATTACAATTGTGCACTAAAGGCCGATGGGAGCGTTTGGACATGGAGATACATGAACGCGCCTCGACAAATTCTCGGTGTTTCCCAAGTGACGAAGATTGTTTCCAGCTATGAGGGTGTGGCCATGCTCACCCAGTCGGGCGAGGTCTATTATGCCGACTATGATACCGACCCAATGCTGGTCTGCAGCGACGCAGTGGGACTTGAAAAAAATCATGATTCCAGCAATTATACCGTCGAATTCGAGGATTCTTATGCAGTTTACAACAGGACCAGTTGTCGGAAAACTGTGGCAAAGACAGCGGAGCATGAGTTGGTGAACGATTACCGGAGCTTCTACTTGGAAGATGGCATCGTCTACGGCAAGGGCAGAAACAACTATGGTGCCTTGGGTCTGGGAGCTGATGTCGATTCCGTTTCGGAATACACCGCCCTCCCGGGCATCGAAAATGCGGAATCCATCTTCATGTTTGATGACAACACCTTTATCCAGACCGCGGACGGGAAACTCTACGGCATGGGTCGGAATAATCAGCGCCAGCTGGCCGACCTCTCCACCGAGGACCGCTACACCCCCGTGCGGGTGCTGCTGGGTCTGCAGCCCAACGAAGAGCCCTTTGCCCTGACGGGCACCAACACGGGCGCAGGCGATGTGCTGACTGAACAGGAGCTGGTGCTGGATTTCAACGAATATCTGATCCGGGGGAGCAATTTCCGGTCCATCACTCTCCGGGATGGGGACGGGAACAGCGTTTCCCTGGGGAAGGCGGAGCTCCGGCTGGACAAGCTGACCGTCACCGCCGCCCTGGGCTTTGAAGAAGGGGTGGAATATACCCTGACGATCCCCCAAAACGCCCTGGTGACCAAGTTTGGCGACGGAAACGGCGCGATCACCGTCACCTTCACCTTCTCGGCGCAGGAGGAGCTGCCGCTGACCTATACGGCGCAGTCCCTGCTGCTGCAGACCCAGAGCACGCTGCCCTCCGGCGCTGTCACCGATGACGATGCCGTGGCCGCGCGCACCTGGACCGCGGAAAAGATCCTGGCCCGCTGGGATGATTTCTGCGCCCAGGGCTATAACACCACCTTCTGGCACAATGCCATCCTCAACCGCTTTACCGAGACCGATGTGGAAAAATGGCTGCGCATCCAGGCTCCGGACGGGAACTCCGATACCGTCATCGGCCTCGGCGGCAACTATTGGGGCACAGACGGCATGAGCGAAAGCGCCAAAAAAGCGGCGATCGACAAGCAGATCATCGACAACCGCGATTTCAAAACGCTGGCGCGCATCAACGAGGGGACGATTTTGGAGACCATTCCCGAGGATGTCTGGCCCTGCGTGGCCGGCGTCAGTCTGACGGACAAAAGCGGCAAACCTGTCTCAGTGGTCGCCAACGAGGAGGTGACTTTCACCGTCCGCTTCAACCGGGATATGGACACGGACATCCCGCTGGAGGTGCGCTTCGGCAGCGCCTATCCCTATGCCGACTATGAGGTCCCGGGAGCCTACACCGATGCCCGCACCTGGCAGGGGACCACCACTCTGCGCACCATCATCGAAAACGGCTATCAGTTCTGGTCCATCGGAAACGGCCGCTCGGCCGCGGCGGAGGACGGCAGCCACCTCAAGCTCTATCAGGATTGGGGCCGCTTCTCCTTCCGGATCGACACCAGTTCCGCCCAAGCGATGATCATGCAGGGTGCTGCGGAGGCCGACGGCGTCCATCTGACCTGGACCCAGGACGATTACGGCACGCTGGCCGGCTACAATGTTTATCGGGCCGACAGCGAAAACGGCGAGACCCGCAAACTGAACAGCTCCGTCATCCTTCCGGAGGAGGATCCCACGGCCGAGGGCCGCACCCTGGGCGCCTTCGTCGATTCGGATGTGGAAGGCGGGAAACGGTATTACTACAGCTTCACCGTGGTCCCCACCGATGTGGGCGCGGCGGAGTCTCAGCCCTCCGGCCGGGTGAGCGTAGTGGCGAAGGATGTGGAAGCGCCCCAGGTGGTGCATACGCCGGTCTTCTCTGCCGTCACCGGCAAAAAGCTGGAGATCAGCGCCCTGGTCACCGACAATGTGGCCGTCACCGGCGTGACGCTGCATTACCGCACCGTTGGGGCAGCGAGCTGGAACACGCTAGAGATGGCCTCCAGCAACGACAAGTATTTTGCCTATCTCCCGGCAGATGCCGTCACTCTGGCGGGGCTGGAATATTATATCGCGGCGACCGACGGCGTCAGCACGACCTATGCCGGCGGGCGGGATGAGACCCGGCCCTATGTCATCACCGTGCAGCAGGGCGCGGATGTGGATTCTCTGGGCGATCTGGACGGCGACGGACTGATCACCCTCAAGGATGCGCTGCAGATGCTGCGGATCGCCGTGAGTCTGGATACGCCCACAGCAGAACAGACTGCGCGGGGGGATATCAATGGAAATGGCATGATTGATATTGCGGATGTGCTGCGGGTCATGCAGTATGTCAACGGAGAGATCTCCAGCGTTCGCACTGCCCCGAAAGCGTGATCTATGAAACAGATGATTCACCTGCATTTTCGGCGGATTTTTTCTCTACTGCTCTGCCTTGGGGCGCTGCTTTGTGCAGCGCCCAGGGCTGCGGCGGCCGCCGATGTAGTCTTGTCGCTTTCCGGCGGAACGGTATTTCAAGGCAGCAGCATCAATGTGGCCCTTCGCGTAGACAATGCATCCAACCTGGCGGCGCTGGAAGCTTATATTCGCTATGACAGTGAAAATTTAACCTTTTTAAGCAGTTCTAAGGCGTCCTTAGTCTCTGGAGAGGGCACATTGCTGCTTTGCAGCGAAGAAGCTCCCGGCTTGCTTCATCTGTCGCTAATCTGCAGCAGCGGGATTTCCAGTTCCGGCGTGCTGCTTCGGCTGACCTTTGAGGCGGCTGGAACAGCTGAATGCAAAACCTATCCGCTGGAGCTTCTGGTGGGTGATGCCCTGGACAAAAGCAGATATCCTCTGGAAATCAACGCCCGCTCCGGCAGTATCTCGATCCAAAAACCACAAGCCCCGGTCGTGCGGCTAACCCCCCGCTTGTCCGAAACGATGATTGATGTGGGTGCTACAATAACATTGTCGCTCAGCACCACAGATTCCAAAGACATGGCGGGTGGGACTATCCGTTTCCAGTATGATGAATGCCTGCTGTCTTTGCAGGACATTCAGCCCGCCGGAGCCTTGAAGGAGCTGAACGCGCTTTTTCAAGTCAACCGAGAAACGGAAGGGTATGTCTCTGTGACTTATCTTACAACAGATGCGCTCTCCTGCGGAACACTGATGACGCTGACCTTTGCCGCAAAAGAATCGGGTACGGCACAAATCAATTTCTCTGTACAAGAATTGATCGACACCCGCAGGAATTCGCTGGTAAGCAGCGGCGGTTTTGCACAGATACATATCCTCCGTCCTGCCGAGCCCAAGGAACAGCATTCCCTTGAGCTCCAACTTTCCGCGACGCATATCCGCGCCGGCGATGCATTTGATCTCGCAGCTGTCCTATCTGAAAACAGTGGTATCGCAGCGATGGTGTTGGATGTGTTCTATGACACAGATGTGTTGGAATATCTTAGCGGTACCGCGCCAACCGTCGGCAATGGGGTCTTTTTGATCAATAGTGAAACGCCGGGGACGGTACGCTTAGCTTATGCAGGAAGTGCGCTAACAGAAGCGTTCACCACGCTGGCACTGCGTTTCAAGGCCAAAGGCGATTGCCCCGCGGAAACCGTCGTTACGCCGATCATGGACAGTGCCATTTCCGCTCAGGAAACCCCGCTAACAGTAGAAGCCGTTCCAAAAACGATCTCCGTGCATATAGCCACGGTCCTTCCCGCCGTAGAACCCACTTGCGTGGAGCACGGGTTGACCGAAGGGTTGCAATGCTCCTGCGGACTGATCCTCAAGCCGCAAGCCGAGCGGGGCGCGCTTGGGCATGACCTCGTTTCTCACGCGGCCCAGCCCGCCGCCTGCACCCAGATCGGGTGGAACGAATACGACGCCTGCACTCGCTGCAGCTATTCCACTTATGTGGAAATTCCAGCGGTGGGACATCGGGCGGTCGATGATGACGCCGTCGCGCCTTCCTGCACGGTTCCGGGCTTGACCCGCGGCCAGCACTGTGCCGAGTGCGGGACCGTGCTGGTCAAACAGGTCGCCGTTCCGGCGGCAGGGCATCAAGAGGTCATAGATGAGGCCGTCGCACCTACCTGCACCAAAACCGGACTAACAGAAGGAAAGCACTGTGCAGTTTGCCGGAAGATCCTGGTCGCGCAGGCGGTAATCCCTGCCACCGGACCCATGGTTTCTGCGACGATTTCCACGGACGGAACGCTGCACTTTTTTGGCTCAGTTTCGGATGACGATATCTGCGAAGGGAAAATGTTGTTGGCCGTCTATGGCAGCGCCGGAAAAATGCTGGCTTTGCAGGATATCAGTTCCCAGTCTCCAAACCAAATCAACACCTTTGTCAAGTGCTGCCTTGGTGCCGTAAAACTGAAGCTGCTCTATCTGACAACAGAATGGATTCCTCTGGATGATCCAATAATTTTCGAGTTCAAATAGCAATTAGATTCTTTTCACCCGGCATATTGCGTATATTTCGCTCTACCTATTCCATTCTTTCCGTGTGCTTGCTTCCCTATATGGGCCAGTACCGCGGTTCAAGCCCTTCCCATACACGGCTATTTTTAACGATCGTATTCAGCGGCGCAGAGTATAACTGGAAATTCATTTACTGTCCAGTCATATTCTGCGCCGCTATAGTTTATAAAAAATCTTTTGCTTTGCCTGCGTTGCTATACGCTTTAAAAAGGCGGAAGCACAACGAAGATCGCAGATGCCCTCGGAGCCGACAATGCGATGACAAAGAAATGTAAGCGGTCTTGTGGCTATCGGTACACGGCCTGAAACGGGCCAAACAAATTAGCCTTTAGCAGCCTGCAGGTTCTTATCTCCCGCAAACCCCTGCGCACCATACAGCACCAGCGTATCGGTAATGCTGTTTTCCTTGGCGTATTCCACCACATCACCCTTGAAAAAGCGGAGGTCGATCACATGGACTTCCGCATAGTCCTCCACGGGGAATTGGGAAAAGGTGTTGCCGTAGGAGTCTTTAATAAGCAGGAGCTTGCCGCTCTTGCCGCTGCCCTCAATGACGGTCTGTGCCTGGTTGGAGTTCAGAAACACGGCGTATTGGTCGCTGCCGGACAGGTATTTCCGCTCGTAGATGCTGTCCGTCTCATACTGACCGTTGTTGTAGGACACCCTTCTATTTTTGTGCTTGTACCATGCGGTGATCTCCTCAGCGAGGACGGAGGGCAGCGGAACTTTATTCCAAGTTGTACCGTAGAAATCATCGCAGAGTACTTCCTGCGTCCATTCGCCCGCCGTAGGCTCAATACCGCGCCACGCACAATAGGCATAGTAGGCCCCAAGGCTCGTCCAATGATGGTCAGTACGGTAATAGATGCCCTCGCTGCTATGCGCCGCAAGTGCAGAGCGCACATCCGCCCAGTCAACGCCTGCATCGGTCAGCACCTGCAAGATGGCGGCGTATCGTAGGGTTACTGTACCCTTTGCAACAGAATTGTCATTATGTGCGCCCGTGCCGCAACAGAATTGTCATTATGTCAGCAGCACGCGGCTGACGCGCTCCAGCAGCTTCATGTGCTGCCGTCCGGTTTCCATCGTGTAGATGCGCGTGGTGTTCACGCTGGCGTGGCCGAGGATGTCCGCAAGCCGCAGAAGGTCCTTTTCCACGCTGTAAAAAACGCGGGCGAACAGATGCCGCAGAGAATGGGGAAAGACCTTGCGTGGGTCCACCCCCGCCCGCTCACACAGGGCTTTCATGCGCCGCCAGACCGTGCTGCGGTCCAGCGGCGTTTTGTTTTTCGAGAGGAACACGCTGCCGGTGGTGACGCTGGCCTTTTTCATATAGCCCAGCAGGAGCCTTCGCAGCGCGGCGGGAATGAGGATCACGCGGGTTTTCCCCTTGTTGCGGACGGCGGCGCGGCCCTCCCGCACCGCCTCGGCGGTGATGTGCCGCAGTTCGGAGACGCGGATGCCCGTGCCGCAAATGGTCTGCATGACAATGCCGATCTGCGCCCCGCCCGCGGCGCGGACAAGGCGGGCGTATTCCTCGCGGGAGAGCTCCCGTTCCTCGCTCCCGAACAGCGTCCGCTGGACGCGCAGGGGCTTCACGCGGCAGTCTGCGCGGCCGGAAAAGGACAGGTAGCTGTTGATCCCCGCCAGCATGGAGTTGACGCTGGCGGCCTCGTATCGCTCTGTCAGTCCTTCCTTGTAGCAGACAGTCAGCTCCTTGGTGGGCTTGCGCCCGTCCAGCCAGCACAGAAAGGCGCGGGCGTCGCGCAGGTATTTTTCTATCGTGGCGGGGCTTTTCTCGTTTTCGCGCAGGTGCTTTTCAAAGGCTTGCAGCTCGTTCATGGTGTCGTCCTCCGTATCGTTTTTCTTAGCTTGCTCACAGAGGTATTGTACGATACGGGGCAGAAACGCCCGCGCGATAAAAAATGCGCCCCACGGCGGGACGCATTTCAACATTGGTTTATCCGTTTGTTTTTTCAGAGCCTTGCGGAAAGACCTGCACGGTCAGCTTTTGGGGATGCAGAACAAGAACAGGTTTTTTCAACTCTTCCAGCGCATAGCGCAGCGCGCGATCCTCCGCCCGGTCAGCATTTGCGCTCAGATCGTGAACTGCCAGCACCATATCCGACCGCTCGATGATCCGCTGATAAGCTGAAAACTGAGCATCCGGCTGCTCATAGGGTGAGATACAGTCTATATCCGTGCAGCTTGCCAGCATCGCAAAATAGCGGTCACGGAGCTGCGGCGTCCATTTGGTCGCCTGCCCTTCGTGGGGCAGGACACAGATCAAACGAAGGGCCTGGTCATTCTCCCGCAGCGTGTTGACGATCTCTGCGGCGTACAGCCCCACACCATGATCGCAAGCCACCTGAAACTCTGTTATCCCGCATTGGTGCAGCTCCATGATGCGCTGTGCCAGCTCCAGCTTCATGCGGCGGCATTGAGTGTCCTCCTCGTCAAAGCCCCACGGAAAGCGCAGAGGATGCTGGCCAATGACTGCACAGCGATGAATCATCACGCCCACCTGCTTTCTCTCTCGGTTTCCGTCATCTGCTCTCTTATACTATACTATTGCTTACTAATTAAAGCAATAGCTTTCTGATATATACAGAAAAGAACAGCGGGAACCCGTATAATTTTCTTATCATCAGAAAGGCAGGACACTGTATGAGCAAAGAAGTATCCTTCAAGAATCGTGACCGATTCATACAGCTTGGGATCGCTATTGCCGCGCTTCGCAAAATGCGCGGCCTGTCACAGGAGAAGCTGGCGGAAAAGGCCGGTGTCAGCCGTTCTCTCATCAGCACGATTGAAGCGCCTAATCTGGCGCACAGCTTTTCACTGGATGTGTTCTATGATATTGCCGATGCCCTGGAGGTCGATCCTGCCGATCTTATCAACGCATCTGTATTCCCCGACAGGATATTGAAATCGAAATGAGCCAAAATGCGTCTCAAAATGAGACGCATTTTTCGACGCTTTACGCGCCAACAGCTGTATCTGCTTTACATATCGCATCAGTTGTTGGCATCTGCACCGGCGGTCGCTGTCACTTTAGGAAAAGAAAAAGCAGGCCCACACTACCGATACGGCAGTGTGGGCCTGAAACAATGTGTCTCGATTTGAGACGAATTTCGACAGCGCTTACAGAGCGATGGGATCTTCCACATCCTCCATGAACAGATCCATCAGGTCATGGTTGGCTCCAACATTGGTTACTTCAAAATGGTTGACGCAGTGCTGAAGCCACGGGAAGGTATCGCTCATATCCCGGATCAGATCGAAAATCTCCAAGTCTGTGGTTTTATATAGAGAATGATAGCCGGAATACTGCTCATGTGAGAAGCTGCGCCTGATCAAGAATTTCTGTATCTTCTCATAAGCGCCTTTGGGGCGGGATTTGGAATAGTGTTCTTCCAAATCCTTGATCCGTAAATCAAAATAAAGAGCCTTAAAGCGCTTGGCCTCTTTTCTCGCCATTACGCAGCACTCTCGCGGTGGGCATAATGATAGAGAACATCCTCCACGGTGAAGTCTGCTTCGTTTTCTCCGTCATCACTGTTGTACCAAAGCCACTTGATGAGATAGGCCATAAACCACTCCTTGTCCTTCAAGGTGGTGATAAGTCGGCCAAAGGTGCCATAATCACGCGCCATCCCGTTTCCATAGTAGCAGATCGTCCCGTCAGAAAGTGTCTCTCTGCGGAAATGATACTTGGCAAAGGATTTATCCAGTGCGGCATAAATGGACTCCGGGGCATACTTATGATCCGCTTGCATCTGTGCATCATTGAATTTGATTTCCAGCTTCAGCATGGTATCGCCTCCTGTCGCCTGAAAAATACCATCTTCTACACCCATAGTATATAGGATGGCTCTTTGATTTGCAATATATTTCTCCGTCGAAAAAAGTCAATGACCCGAAAAGCAGCCCGGCCTTGCAGCAACTGCAAAGCCGTCCGTTCCCGTGATGACCACATTGTTGTATCCGCTGGCGCAGTGGATCACCAGCAGGCTGCCGTCCTCGGCTCTGCCGCAGACGATGCCTGCATGGAAATTGTCCGGGTAGCGATGAAGGAAGCGGAAGGTGATGGATGGATGGATAGATTGATTTTTATAGCTGAAATCAGTTTGATTAGATTCAATATAATTACCGTCCGATTTTCCAAAGTCTGCACTTCTGAAAACCGGAAGTCTTGACTTCTGTTTTTCGGAAGCCTTGACTTCTGATTTTCCGACTTCTTGACTTCCGATTTTCGGAAGTCTGGGAAGCTCCTGCGGCGCAAGGGATTCAGCGGTTATCTGGCGTGTGGTGAAGCGCTTGACATAGATTTTTGCCGGCCTTCCTTGCCCTTGTTTCACGCGCTCGATCAGCCCACAGCCTTTGTCTGCGTCCAGTTCGGACAGCAGCTTGACAGCTTTTTCGTGGCCGCAGCTCAAGTCCTCCTGAATCTCATCCAGCGTGTAAAAAATATAGACCCGGCCAGCGTCATCATACCAGCCATTCCGGGCAGATAAGCCCATTCGGTCAAGCAGGAGGCCGTATAGCAGCTTTGCATCAGTGGATACTTTTTTGAAATGCTGCCCCGTGATAAGCTGGCGGGGGATGCGATAAAAAGAAAATTGGCTGCTCTCGTCTCCATAGTAATAGTCATATATCATGTTCTCCGCCATGTTTTTCCTCCTTACAGCCAGAAAAGAGCATGAAAAAAGGACACCATCTTTTTCAGATAGTGTCCTTTTTCGACCTGTCACTTTTGGCGTCTGTCAATAAAGTTAGTATTCTCAATGCTTTTAAGGGACTTCTTTATCGACACACTCCGAATGGCTTTCGGTGCTTCTGGAGCTGGAAACGTGACTTGAACACGCGACCTGCTGATTACGAATCAGCTGCTCTACCGACTGAGCTATTCCAGCAGAGGTCAAAACGGGCGGCGAATTTTTCCACCGCCCGTATAGTATAACTGATTCCGGGGAAAAAATCAAGTATTTTTCCGCGATTTCAGCGCTTTTCCTGCGGCGGCGTCATCAGGTCGCTGTTTTTCACATCGGTGATGAGCATATGTCCCGGCGCATGGGTGATGGCGAAGGGCGGACGCACCTGCATCACCACCGACTGTGGCGTCACGCCGCAGGGCCAGAACACGGGGATCTCCCCCGCCTTTACCGTGACGGCGTCGCCGAAATCCGGACGGAGAATATCCCGGACGCCAATGCGCTCCGGATGGCCGATCTGCACCGGGGCGCCATGGACGCGGGGCATCCGGGCCGTGATCTCCCGGGCCTGTTCCGCCTTCTCCGGCGTCATGGGGCGCATGCTCACCACCATTTTGCCGGAAAACGCCCCATAGGGCTCGCAGTCGATGGAGGTGCGGAACATGGGCACATTGCGCCCCTCCTCAATGTGCCGCACCGGCACGCCGGCCTGCAGCAGCGCGTCTTCAAAGGAAAAGCTGCAGCCGATGAGGAAGGCCACCAGATCCTCGTTCCAATACTCCTCCAGATCCAGGGGCTGATCTGTCAGCACGCCGTCCTTCCAGATCCGGTAGCGAGGAAAATCCCGGGCAAGATCCAGATCGCGCCCCAGCAGCTTCAGGCTGCGGCTGCCCCGCTCGCTTTCCTCCAGCACCGGGCAGGAAAAGGGATTTCGCCGGGCAAACTCCCGGAAGTCCGCCGCCAGCGCCGAGGGCAGCGCCAGCAGATTGCACTGGGCATAGCCTGCGCACATCCCTGCCGTGGGCCGCACCAGCGCGTCTGCCCGAAACAGCCGCCGGGCCTGCGCCGGCTCCATCCTTCCATAATCCGGCAGGCGCACTGCCTCCCGCAGGGCCCGCAGGACTGCAAGATTTTCCTCCTGCGAAAGATGATCCACCGTCAGCTCCGCCTGCCCCGTGACGCCGTCTACGCAGCCCTGCGCCACGATGGCCCGCAGCAGCGCCCATTCCTGCTGCTCTGTGGGCATGAGATCCCGCCCGGTGAGCGCGGTGAGCACCGCCCGGATGCCCCAGCCCCACCAGTTGGACACGCCGGAGGTCAGCGTGAAATCCGCCTTTGCCTCGGCGCAGATCAGGTCGCCCCGCTCCACCTGCCGCTCGATCTGGCTGCGCAGCGCGCCCATGCCAAGCTCGTTGCCGCCGTCGCCGATGCCGATCTTTACCGCGTTTTCCGCCTGCATCAGCAGGTCGGTGTCGGAAAGCAGCTCGTCGATCCATTCTCCCCGGAAATTATGGTAATGGCCGTCCCGGCCCTTGCCGGGGCGCTCGATGGCGATAATATGTGTTGGCCGGCGCTGCTTCAGCAGACGGTAGCAAAAGGCCGGGCCGCCCCGCCGGGGCACGCACAGCACCTCCGCGCCGGGCGCATATTGCTCGCAGGCGGTCAGCAGCGCGGCGCAGGAGGGCTCGTCGGTGAGCACGGTGACCTTTTTGTCCAGACTGCAGAGCACCGCCGCCAGATCGCAGGCGCCCACCGGGCCGTCCGTCTCCCCCGCGCCGCCGGCCTTCTGCACCGGGAAGCCCGAAAGGATGAACACCTCGCCCGCCTCCAGCAGGCTCCGTCCAAGGGCGGCCAGATCAGGCCGGGGCACATCCCGAGTCAGGCCCCGGTTGCCCGGATCTGCCTCCATGACCTTCCAGATCCGCTCAAACACTGCTTCCATACGCTCCGTCCTCCGCTTTTCTACAGCTTTCGTATCTTTTCGCAGTATAGCACAGTCCGCCGCAAAAAGGAAGCCCCGGCAGCGCCTGACCGTTGATAAACCCGGGCTTTCGTGGTAAAATAAAGCGAAAGATCCATCCGAAAGGAGCGGTTTTATGAAAAAAAGAGCGGTTTTTTCCCTGTTTTTGGCCCTGATGCTGGTTTTGGCGCTGCTTTCCTCCTGCGGAAGCAAGCCCACGCCCGGCGACACGGCGGAAGGCCCCGCCCAGCCCAGCCCGACGCCGGAGACCCCGCCGGAGACGCCGGAGGCCCCGGAAGCCCCCGGCCCCAAGCCCACCGATCCTGCGGAGGGCGCCCTTTCTGCCCCGCCGGCGCTGACGCTGCAGGCAGACGGCGGCACGGTCACTGCGCTGCTCCAGCCGGACCGCTGGAGCTATGCCACCGCCGGCGGAAGCACCGCCGGGACAGATCTTCTCTCCGCAGAAACCACCGCCATCCCGCTGGAGGACATCCCGCAGCTGCCCACCCGGCAGGAAACGCTGGCGCTGGACTTTGCCGTCCCGCCGGACACGCTCACCGTCCGCAGCTGGGACGAGGCCGGCTGGGGCATCCTCCCCTCCGATCCCATGGAGGGCTCCGTTCAGGGGACGCTGCTGACGCTGGACTACTCGGCCTTTGAAAAGCGCATTTACGAGCTGACCGCCCTCTGGCAGCAGCCCCTTTATTCCGGCGCGGCGCGCTATCTTTTCCGCTGCACGCCGGAGCTTTCCTTTGCCATCGGCGGCGGCACGGAGATCGCGCTGGACGGGCTGACCTTTGTGGACGATCCCCAGGTCTATCCCCTCATCGTGGAATGCGGCAAGGCGGTGCTTTGTCCCCTGTATCCCGGCAGCACAGGCGACACGGTCCTGGCGGCGCTGCCGCCGGAAAGCGACGAAGCGGAGCCGGAGCAAGCGCTGGCGCATTTCGTCATCAACGGCATGGACTACGCCCCGGCCCTTACCGAAGCAGGCGTCTATTTTGAGCATCCGGACCCGGCCTACGCCATCACGGATCTGGACGAGACCGACGGCTATCTGGAGATCGCCCTTCAGGAATGGGGTCCCAGCGACGACTACGCCACCACCTTCTTCCGCTTTGACGGCACGACGCTCCGCTGCATCGGCAAGCTGGAGGGACTGATCTTCAGCCCCGTGCTGGACTGGTCAGACATGGAATTCTCCGGCAGCGGTACGGTGAAGAGCTATTTCCGTCTCAGCGTTTTGCAGACCTGGTTTGCCGACGCGGAATATGCGCTGAACAGCCGGGGCTGGCTGGTGCGGCAGCCCCAGACGGAATATGCCGCCACGCAGGAGTTTCCCGTAACGGTGCTGCAGCCGATATTCCTCTGGTCCGGCGCAGACAAGGACGCCGGCGCGCCCGCCACCGGCGCCGCCCAGCCCGGCGAAACGCTGACGCTGGTTGGGACGGACGATCTGCTCTGGGTCCGGGCCCGGGAGGAAGGGGGCACTTCCCGCTGGCTGAAGCTTTCCGACGCCTTTGCGCTGGAAACGCCCGATGGCCCGCGCTTCGGCAGCGAGGTGCTGGAGGGGCTCTGCATGGCAGACTGACCCTGGAAAACCCACAAAACAAAAGGCCCGGCGAATGCTCGCCGGGCCTCAGCTTGTCGAAAAAGCCTGCAGAACTGCAGGCTTTTTCCTATGGGATGTTTTTTCACGGACATGTGCCGGGAAAAAACACCGTAACCCGCCAAATTTTCGCAAAAATTTGGCGAAACCGGCCCGCAGGCCGGAGCCAAACTGTCGAGAAAAACCCAGCGAAGCGGTTTTTCGACAGTCTCAGGCCCGGCGAACCGCTCGCCGGGCCTTTTGCGACCCAATCTTTATAAAACCTTACTGAGGAATTCCTTCAAACGGGGATGCTGGGGATTTCCGAAAACCTCCTCCGGCGACCCCTGCTCCAGCAGCTGGCCCTGAGCGATGAACAGCACGCGGCTGGCCACCTCCCGAGCAAAGCCCATCTCATGGGTGACCACCACCATGGTCATGCCGTCCCGCGCCAGCTCCTTCATGACCTCCAGCACCTCGCCTACCATCTGGGGATTGCCCGCCTTGTTGACGGAGGCTGGAACGCCCATCAGACCGTTCCAGTTGAGCGAGCGGTAATTCTCCTGCTTCTCGTCAAACTTGGGGTAGGGAAGCACGCCGAAGCGGATTTTCTCGGTGGCAAGACTGATAAGTCCTGTCGTGGAGTACAGCTGGAACAGCGAGTGACCTTCGGCAAACTTCAGCGCGGTATAGTTCACGGAGGGCCACATGTAGGAGTAGTTTGCCTTGTACATGGTGGTCACCTTGTCGATGAGCGAGAGCATCTTCTCGGTGTTGTCCTCATAGGCAACGTAGTAGCGTCCGGTATCCTCGTCCCTGTCCACGATTTTCATGTCGCAGGAGGTGATGAACGTGATGAGCGGCACCCAGCCCCAGCCGGAAATGCCGTAGTAATCATCCACCGTCCACTTGCCGTCTCCGTTATCCTCCGAAACGGCGGATGCCAGCGAGAACAGCTTATCCACCGTCCACTTTTTGTTGTTGACCAGTGCGTAGGGGTCTTCCAAACGGTAGTTCTGCAGCATATCCTTATTGAAGACCACGCAGTGCGTGCTGGAGAGGCAGAAGTCGCTGTAGCCCAGCAGGTACCTGTCATCGACCTTCAGGCTTTCCATCAGGTTGCGGTTCCAGTAGGGCGCATCCAGATTGACGGAGGGCAGGTCGGTGAAGTTCATCAGACTGTTGGAGGTGACAAGATCGGTGACGCCCTGGTAGACGTGCGTGAGCACCAGCTGGTAGGCATCGTCGCCGGTTTGCACCGTGTTTGCGATCTTGCCGGAGTAGGATATCCAGTCCCCTGCGTCTGCAAACTCGCATTCCACGCCCAGCTGCTCCTTGACAAGCACGCCGCGCTCGTACACGGCTTCGTCTAAGCTGTTGCCGTCCCGCTTCTTGTCCTCGTCGAGGATAAGGAGGTCTTCGTTGAATCCGATGGCGACAACATTGAAA
>USML01000002.1 GCA_900555855.1 uncultured Eubacteriales bacterium
GGAGCCGCTGCGGTTCTGAGCGCCCTCGCCGTTTTCCGGGGCTTTGGGCTTCTGCTCCTCCCGGGGCTTGCCCTCCTTGGGCGGCTGCTTCTGGGGGGCCTGGCGGCCCGGGCGGTTCTGGCTGCGGCCGCCGGGCTTCCGGTCGCCGGGCTTGGCGTCCTTGTTCCGGGGCGGCTGGTTCTGCTTCTGCTGGTCAGCGGGCTTGCCGGAGCGCTCGCCCTGCCGGGGTCTGGACCGGTCCTGCCGGGGCGGACGGGGCTTCTGCCGCTGGGACTGACTTTGCTCCGGCGCGGCCTCCGCCGCCAGAGAGGAATCCTCCAGACTGGTCAGCAACGGCGCCTTGGCGGGCGCCGGCTCCGGCGGGAGGGGCTCGCCCTTATCTCGGCCGCGGCGCAGCACGCAGCACTGTCCGCAGGGGACGGTCACCGGAGAATCCGGATTGTTCAGCATCCGGACCCGGCAGGTGCCCCGCAGCAGGGAAGAATCCAGAACATTGCCCCGGCCGTAGGGCGTATCCACCAAGCTTTCGTTGGGCGGCGTCTGACGGATCATCTCCTGATAGGCCTCGTTTTCATATTTCAGGCAGCACATGAGCCGCCCGCAGGTGCCGGAGATCTTGGTGGGGTTCAACGAAAGGCCCTGATCCTTGGCCATGTTGATGGAGACGGGCTGGAAATCCTTCAAAAAGGCGCTGCAGCACAGGGGCCGGCCGCAGATGCCCAGGCCGCCGATCATTTTGGCTTCGTCCCGGACGCCGATCTGCCGCAGCTCGATGCGGGTGCGGAAGACGCCCGCCAGATCCTTCACCAGCTCCCGGAAATCCACCCGGCCGTCGGCGCTGAAATAAAACAGCAGCTTGCTGTGGTCGAAGGTATATTCCACCGTCACCAGCTTCATCTCCAGCTTGTGGGCGGCGATCTTGGCCTCGCAGATCCGGAAGGCCTCCTGCTCGAAGGCTTCGTTCTGCTCAACGATTTTGGTATCCGCGGGGGTGGCGATGCGGATCAGCGGCTTCAGCGGCTGGACGATCTTATCGTCCTCCAGCTGGGTGTTGGGCAGGGTGACCTCGCCATATTCCAGGCCCCGTGCCGTTTCCACGATAACAGGCATCTCCTTCTGGACGGCAATGCCTTTGGGATCAAAATAATAAACCTTGCCGACTTTTTTGAATCGGACGCCGATGACTTCTGTCATATGTTCCTCCTGTAAAGGGTCAGTCAGCAGACGCTGCAGAAGGCCGCCAGCGCCCCGGCCAGCGCCGTGACGGAGGGGTTCTGCGGCAGCACGCTCCGCTGCTGCTCCAGATATTCAAAGATCGTGATGGCCCGAGCGCTGCGGTCCTGCCGGGCCTGCCGCAGCAAAAGGCGGCAGCTCTCGTCGCAGAAATCCGCATATTCCCTGCGGGAAAGGCGGGTCAGGCTCTGGCAGACGGTAAAGATGGCCAGCTCGCCGCCGGAGAGGGCGCTGCAAAAGTCCCTTGCCGCCCCAAAGGCGGGGGATTCTCTGCCGGACAAAATGTCCAGCGCCCGGCCCAGCAGACCGGCGGACGCCTCTGCCGCCTGCAGCCGCTGGGTCTCCGTCGTCTCAGGGCAGCGCCCGGCTAGCGCGGAAAGCAGCTGCGGCCGGGAGAGGGGCGTCATACGGAAGGTCTTACACCGGGAGCGCACCGTCTGCAGCATGGCTTCCCGGTTTTCGCAGAGCAGCACAAACAGGGAGGAGGCCGGCTCCTCCAAAACCTTCAGCAGGGCGTTTTGCGAGGGAAGGTTCAGCTTGTCCGCCTGGGGGATGACGAAGATCTTGTAAGGCGCTTCCGAGGGCCGCAGAAAGCTCTGGGCCCGCAGCTCGCGGACCTGCTCCAGCTTGACGCCCTTGCCGGGCTCGCTCTCCTCCAGCCAAAACAGATCAGGATGGGAGCCTGCCGCTACTCTGCGGCAGGCGGGGCAGGCGCCGCAGGGGGCGTCCTTCCCGGTGCATAAAAGCGCCTGACAAAGATCGCCTGCGGCAGTGCGCTTGCCGGAGCCGGCAGGGCCGTCGATGAGGACGGCGGAGCCCAGCCCGCCGGCAGGCAGCGCGGAAAGGGCCTGCTTCAGCCCTTCGTTTCCCAGAAGATGGGGCAGTCTCATCAGATCTTCAGAAACTGGTCCACATCCAGCACAAAAATGGTAGCGCCGCCCACCCGGACCTCTACCGGCAGGGTGGAGAAGAAGCCCACGCCGGCCTCCGAGGCGGCGGGCATGATCTGCGTGCGGCTGTGGGCATGCTGATGGATCACATCAATGGCGGCCTGGACCTTGTCGTCCTCCACGCCCACCAGAATGGTCACATTGCCGGCCCGCAGAAAGCCGCCGGTGGTGCTCAGCCGGGTGACGGAATAGCCCGCGTCGTTCAGTGCGCGGACCACCGTGGAAGCGTCGTCGCTGTTCAGAATACCGAGGATCATTTTCATAACAGGTTCCTCCTTTTATCGCAGATGGGCAAAAAGCCCCTTAACCATCAATATATTGCCGGGGGACGGTGGGCGGAACGAACATGGGCGCGGCATCCAGAAAAACCTTCGTGCCGGGGCCGCATTCCAGATCGGTCACATCGATCACCGTGTGGCTCACGCCTACATGGCCCAAAACGGGCGCGCGCTTGCCGCCCACGCTGACATAATAGCGCTTGCCCCGGAAAAAGGCCTTGACCACCGAGCCCATGGCCCGGAGATAGTCGATCAGGCGGGTATTTACCCGGATCTTTTCCACCTGATAGCCGTCGCCGGAGCCCACGGGGATGACGGCGATGCGGGTGGGGTGGCGGGTAGTGTAGGCGCTGCCGTAGCCGATGGTAGCGCCCTTGGGCAGCCAGCGGACCTCCACGATCTCGCTCTGGAGCCGGCCGGTGCGCTGCAGGCCGAAGTCGCCCTTGGAGATCAGCCTTCCGCCCAGGGCGGAGCCGATGCGCACGGCGTCCAGATTTGGCATTTTACAGCCGAAAAAGGCTTCGGAATTGGAAGCGTGGAGCATGCCCGGCTCAAAGCCGGCGGCGCGGATCTTATCCACCACGGAGAGGAACAGGTCGTATTGGGCCTGGGTCTTCTTTTTGCTGCGGAAGGCGTTGGCGTAGTGGGTATAGGTGCCGGTCACATTCAGATTGCCCAGATAGCGGTAAACGCTGAGGATCCGGTCGATCTCCCCGGGGACAAAGCCGTAGCGGCCCATGCCGGTGTCCACCTTGATATGCACATCGCAGACCACGCCCTCGCTCTCGGCGATGCCGTTGAGGGCCAGCGCCGCGTCGTAGGAGCCCACCGTGGCGGTTGCGCCGGCCTTGAGGATGGCGCGGATGTCCTCCTCACAGGCCGTGGAGCGAAGGATCAGGATCTCCTCCTCCTGAAAGCCCCAGTCCCGCAGCCGGACGGCGTCCTCCGGCTCGGTGACGGCAAAGCGTCGGATGCCGGCCTCCCGGCAAAGCTCCGCCATAGGCTTCAGACCAAGCCCATAGGCGTTGATCTTCAGCACGGCATAGATCTGTGCGTCGCCCGCCGCAGTCTGGATCACCTGCAGATTGTTGCGCACCTTGGCTTTATCCACGATCAGCGCTTTCATAATCTCTATCCCTCCTGTTCTATCTCTGAAACAACGGCCGCGGCCGGATCAGTCCTCTTTCGTTTCTTCCGTCTGTGTGTTTGCGCCCCGGGCAGAGACGGCGGCCTTATGCTGCTGCTCCTGATCCCGGTGCCGCAGCTGCTTCAGCTTGCGGCGCAGCGTGCGGGCAGCGCCCAGACCCTTGTTGATCAAAAGGTCCGCGCCCTTGTTATAGACCATTTCAAACTCGCCGCAAAACTCCACCAGATCGCCGCCAAAGCCCTTTTTGAACAGATACAGGCCATAGAGCGGGTTGTCCGGCGTCAGATCGCCGGAGACGCCCCGGAAGTCGTAAATATCGCAATGGGTCTCCAGCGCCCATTGGATCATGGCCCACTGGAGCTGGTAATTGGGCATCACATTGCGGTGCTCGTTGGAGGAAGCGCCGTAAAGATACCAGACCTTGTTGCCGTAATGGACGGCCAGCGTTCCGGCGATGGGTTTGCCTTCCCAGAAGGCCATATAAAGACGGGCCTTGTCGCCCAGCGAGTCCAGCATGGCGGCAAAATAGGATTCCGGCCGGGTGATAAAGCCGTCCCGGTTGCCGGTCTCCTGCATCAGTCGGGAAAACTCCGGCAGCAGCTCCTTGCCGCACAGCCGGACAGTGACGCCCTTCCGGGCGCTGAGCCGCAGGTTGTAGCGGGTCTTGGAGTGAAAGGCCGCCAAAAGCTCCTCCTCCGTTTTGCCTTTGACATTCAGACGAAACACATAGCAGGGCTGAATGCCGTTGAAATCTTTATCGCCGGGGTGATGCACATAGCCCAGAGATTTCATAATTTCGATAAACGCCTCATCAGAGGAGGGAATGTCCGGATCCAGCCGCAGCGCATAGGCGCGGCACTGCTTTGCCAGCTCCGCCGCGGCCAGGGTCAGCTCCCGCAGGGTCTCACGGTCGTGTGCATCGCACACTGGGCCACGGGCTGCATACATCATGCGGTAGGGAACGCCGGGCATTTTGCGAATGAGCACGCTCATGGCGCCGGTGATCTGGCCCGCCTCATCTCGGCGGAGGATCGCGCGCCACTGCCAATCGCTTTTCACCGGAGCCCACAGATGGGACTGGAGAAAATGGCCCTTGGGATGCCCCTCCACAAAGGCCTCATATTGGGGTAATGTCTGTTCGGTCACGAATTCATACATGCTTGATGTCTCCTGTTATCGACCTTCCGGAAGCGCCGGAAAAGCGCCGGCCGGCCCAATCGCGGGCCTGTTGCCGATCCTTTTTTGCTCATGCTTAGGTTACCCTTTATTTTACATCATTTTTCAGAAATACGCTATAGGTTTTCCAAAATAATTGCGAAAAAACAGGAGGGCGCGCCGCAAAAGGGCGCGCCCGGGAAAAACGCACAGCGTTTACTGCTTATCCTGCCGGATCATGTATTCCAGAAGATTCAGGGTGTTGCAGCTGTAGCCATATTCGTTGTCGTACCAGGCCACCAGCTTGACAAAGGTATCGGTCAGGGCGATGCCGGCTTTGGCGTCGAAGATGCTGGCCCGGGGATCGGAGGTAAAGTCGGAGGATACCACATCATCCTCGGTATAGCCCAGAATGCCCTTCAGCTGGCCCTCAGAGGCTTCCTTCATGGCGCGGCAAATGTCTTCAT
This sequence comes from uncultured Eubacteriales bacterium, assembly GCA_900555855.1. Classification (GTDB taxonomy): domain Bacteria; phylum Bacillota; class Clostridia; order Oscillospirales; family Butyricicoccaceae; genus UBA4644. The sequence continues at coordinate 5,231 of USML01000002.1, forward strand.
ACTTTGCCGGCTTTTCCAGATTGACGGTCAGGTCCACGCAGGAAACATCCAGAACGGGGACACGGAAGGACATACCCGTCAGCTTGCCATTGAGGGCAGGGATCACCTTGCCCACGGCCTTGGCAGCGCCGGTGGAGGAGGGGATGATATTGCCGAAGGCTGCGCGGCCGCCGCGCCAGTCCTTTTTGGAGGAGCCATCCACCACCTTCTGGGTCGCTGTAGCTGCGTGGACGGTGGTCATCAGGCCGTCGCGGATCCCAAAGTGATCCTGCAGGACCTTGGCCACGGGAGCCAGGCAGTTGGTGGTGCAGGAGGCATTGCTCACCACCGTCATGTCGGGGGAATAGCTGTCCTGATTGACGCCCATAACAAACATGGGAGCGTCCTTGGAGGGCGCCGTGATAATGACCTTCTTTGCGCCGGCCTTCCGATGGGCGCCGGCTTCCTCGATGGTCTTAAACTTGCCGGTGGATTCAATGACATATTCCACGCCAAGCTCCTTCCAGGGATTGTCCTCCGGAGCTTCACCGGTGAGGACGCGAACGGGGTGCCCGTCGATGACAATGGAATCCTCCGTGTGGGTAACGGTGAAATCCGGACGGCCATGGACCGTGTCGTGGGCCAGCATGTAAGCCAGATATTCGGGCGTGGACCGGTGACCATTTACCGCCACAAACTCCAAATCATTTCGCTTCACGCCCTCCCGCAGGATCAGACGGCCAATGCGGCCAAATCCGTTGATACCAATTTTTGTCGCCATGAATGTTGCCTCCATGTTTTTGTTTTTTCTGATATCATCCCTTATGTACTTGTACTTCCATTATACCGGGCGGCAAAGCCAAAAGCAACCCCGCAGATCTGAAAGTTTTTTTACCAGGATATACAGTCAAATTACAAGAAAAATCATTGCGTATTTGCTGCAGGCAGGATATAATAATATCGAAAAATGGAATGCCGTCTGCGGGAGTGCCCGGCAGGGCGTGGAGCAGGGGCGGAAAGGAAGGGTGGTGGAGTCGGTGGCAGGAGAGGACAAGTCCGGGATCATGAAATTCCCGGAGACACGGCAGGAAGAGCTGACCATGCTCTGCAGCGCCGCCGGCAGAGTCGTCTATCTTTCCGGCGGGCTCAAGCTGCTTCTGGAGGAAGACCTGACTGGCCGCAACCTGAATGATTTTATTGAGGACCGGACGGTAGCCCGGCTGATCAGCCAAATCCAGAGCAAAAAGGAAGCCGCCTTTGAATGTACTCTGGGAGGACAGCGGTTTTCCTGTGAAGCCGTCCCCATGGAGGAGCATATCCATATCAGCCTGATTCCCATGAGCCGCAGAGACGGGATCTCCATCACCATGAACGCCTCCCGCTTTATCTCCCGGGAGCTGAATACCGATCTTTCCCTGATGCTGCCGGTGGTGCAGCAGCTGGAGCGCGCGGCGGAGGAGGGTCAGCTGGACGGGCTGGCCATGCTGCGGCGCAGCATTTACCGGCTGATCCGAATGACCCGGGATCTGGAGGACTGCGCCGCGGCGGAAAACGGCTTTCTGGAAATGCACATCGCCGACGAGGATCTGACAGCGATTTGCAGGCAGCTGGAGCAGCGGCTGGAGCCACTGTGCGCCGGCGGCGTGCGGGTCCGCTGGAGCCTGCCGGAGCAGCCGCTCATCTGGCGGGTGGACGCGGCCAAGTTCCGGCGGATGCTGCTCCATCTGATCTCCAACGCCATGGCCGCGCGGAAGCAGGGCGGCAGCATCGCCGTGGCCCTGCGGCAGCGGACAGACGAGGTCTGCCTTTCCGTCACCGACGACGGCCCGGGCATCGACAGCGCCGTCCTGGGCAGCGTGTTCCGCAAATATGACGATATGGATCCTCTGCAGAAGGCGGGCCCTGGCGCAGGCTTTGGCCTGGCGCTGGTGCGGGCCTTTGCGGAAAAGCACGGCGGCCGTCTGCTGCTGGTGAGCAACGAGGGCGGCACCTCCGCCCAGATCATTTTGCCCCGGCTGGAGGGCGCGGCGGAGCTGGAGGTGCGTTGTCGGCCCGTCACCTATGGCGCAGGCGTGGATCCGCTGCTGGTGGAGCTTTCCACCGTGCTGGACGCCTCTTTGTACCGAAAAAAACCGTAGGCTCCAAGCGCCCCTTTGGCAAGCCGATCCGAAAGGGGCACTTTTGAGCCGAGCGGGCCGGCTCTGTTTTGTAAAATGCCGCGGAGCGCCTTGACAAGCGCATTTCCTATTGGTAAGCTAAAAGCATCCGGATAAACAGCGCATAAACAGAAAGGAGATCGCTTATGCAAGAAAACTGTCAAGGCGAAGCCCTGGTATTTGTGGATCGCCGAAACACCAACTGCAGCAAATGGGATGGTCTGAAGGAGAATTTTGGCTCTGCAGAGCTGCAGGCCATGTGGGTGGCGGATATGGACTTTCAGGCGCCTCGCTGCGTTCAGGAAGCCCTGATGCGCTATGTGGAGCAGGGCGTTTTTGGCTATTACAAAGCGCCGGAGTCTTATTTTGAAGCCTTTCTGCAGTGGGAAGCGAAGGTCCACGGCTATCGGCCCCGGCGGGAATGGCTCCGGGTGACGCCTGGCGTCGTGCCTGCCATCAACTGGCTCCTGCAGATCATGACCCAACCCGGCGATGCTGTCCTGGTGCTGACGCCGGTCTATTATCCCTTCCTGAACGCGGTGAAGGATAATGACCGGAAGCTGGTCTGCTGCGACCTGCAGGCCAAAAACGGGGAATATACCATTGACTTTGCCCTGCTGGAAAAGACGCTCCGGCAGCAGCCGGTGAAGGCCGCGATCCTCAGCTCGCCCCACAATCCCGTAGGCCGGGTCTGGACGCGGGAGGAGCTGTATACGCTGCTGGAGCTTTTGCGGAAATACGGCGTCTTTGTGATTTCCGACGAGATCCATCAGGATATCGTATTTGAAGGCCATAGACATATCCCTTCGGCCACGGTGGGGGACTATGATCACATGCTCGTTACGCTGACGGCTCCCTCGAAAACCTTTAACCTGGCGGGCCTGCAAAACTCACTGCTGATTCTTCCGGATGCGGATATCCGTGCCCGCTACGACCGCTATCTCCAGCAGATTCATGTGCCGTCCAGCAACGCTATGGGTTATATTGCTGCAGAGGCTGCCTACCGGGGCGGAGCAGACTGGACGGCAGAATTCCGCCGAACGATTTATGAGAATTACCTTCTGCTGCGGGCTGTTTTGGAAAAACGCGCGCCGAAGGCCGTGATCTCGCCGATGGAGGGCACCTATCTGATGTGGGTGGATCTTGGAGCTTATGTGGCGCCAGAGGCAATTCGGGAATTTATGGAAAATCGCTGCGGCCTCGCAGTAGACTATGGCGATTGGTTTGGCGGCGACCGTTTTCGGACCTTTATTCGCCTGAACCTGGCAACCTCCCGGGAGCTGGTGCAAAACGCCGCGGAACGGCTGGCCGAAGCGCTGGAGCAGTGCGGCGCATAAAAACACAAAAAAGCGGAGCCGGATGGCTCCGCTTCTGCTTTGCAAAGGGCTGGCTCAGTCTTTGAAGGCTTTCCGGCGAGATTCGTTCATGGCGGAGGAAAAGCCGTCGTCCACAAGGGCCATGATGCGGTCCACCGTCTGCTGAGCGGCGGGACGCAGATCCATGGTCAGGACCCGATCGATCACCGGCTGATACTGGGCCTCTGGCACCTTATAGATGCGGAAGCAGCAGGAAAGATAGCGCTGGATCTTCCGGGCCATGGACATCTGCGCGTCGCAGGGCTTGGCCATATAGCCCCGGAGCACGCCGGAGGATGCGATCTCCAGCTCATAAAACTCCTCCACATCTGCGTTGGGGAATTGCTTTGCGTAGATCTCTGCCAGCTTGGTCTTCGTGCTCTGGTGGATATATTCCGCGGTGGAGGGCAGCGTGTAGGCCATCACATAAAGGTCGCGCAGAGCGTCGGAAAGCTCGGTGATGTGCATCTGCAGGGCCGTTTCCACGGCATAAAACAGCAGAAGATCCGCGTCCTTGCCGATGAGCTCGTCCGTCATGCGGAACTGCTCCGCATAGACCAGCTTGACCAGCTCCAGCAAGACGCCCTCTTTATTGCCATAGAGGAAGAAGGGAGAGCCGTTGGAAACGCCGGCAAGCCGGGCCACCATCTTGCTGGAGGCGCCGTTATAGCCATACTCCAGAAATACCTTGGCGGAAGCGTTCAGGATCCTGCGGCGCATCAGCTCGCCCTTGGGGTGCGGTCCGGGTCTCATAAAAAATACCTCCTTCGATAATGAACACATTTATTAACAGAAGTATACACGGATTTCTGGAAAAAATCAATAGGAAAATGAAAAAATCCTGAAAAATCAAGGGAACTCCGGCATTCTAATCTGCAACAGTACATCGTCTGCTATTTTACAACATTTCCTTGAAAAATGCAAGAAAAAAGCCGCGGCACAGGCCGCAGCTTTTTTGATCCGTGCGCCGGCTCACCGTCTGCCGTGGAGCAGGGGAGAGAGCTTTTTATAGATCAGAAACACCAGCGCGCAGACCAGCGCGTTTTTCCCCAGGGTAAAGGGCACATTGAAGCGCAGCAGCGCGTCAAACAGGCTCCCGCAGGAGGGGTCCAGCGCCTGATACAGGCCCAGGATGGTATCCATGGGCAGCATTTTCCCGTAAAGGGGATAGATCAGGAAATAATTGATGGGCAGGCTCAGCCCGGCGGAGGCTGCGCAGCCGGCCAGCGAAGCCAGCGCCGCGCCCCTGCGGCTCTTGATCCGGCGATAGATCAGGCCCGCCGGGATCACATAGCAGCAGCCCAGCAGGAAATTGGAAAGCTCGCCCACGCCGCCGGTGCTGCCCCCCAGAAGGAGATGCAGCAGATTTTTCAGCAGGCACACCGCCGCGCCGGACACCGGCCCATAGGCAAAGGCGGCCAGCAGCGCCGGAAGCTCGGAAAGATCCAGCTTGATAAACGGCGGCATAAAGGGGACGCTGAGCTCGAGAAACATGAGGACAAAGCCGATGGCAGAGAGCATGGCCGTGGCGGCCAGCGCGCGGGTCTTGACGGGGGAGCGGTTCATAGCGGTTCCTTTCCTTCGGATATGGCGGGGATTTTTGCAAAAAACGCCCCGCTCACCTGAGATCAGGCAAAGCAGGGCGCAGCTTGACAAAGCCATATCTTCTTTCATCCAGACTGTCACTGTCGGTCCCGGAGTTTCACCGGGTCGGCCCGAAGGCTCGCGGACTGTACCGCCGGTGGGGAATTGCACCCCGCCCTGAAGATCTTGCTGTAAATACTATATGCGCTTTTGGTGAAATTGTCAAGGGGCGGCCCGCTTGCAGCGGGCAGAGCGCCGTGGTAAAATAAGAAAAATGCAGGCATCATCTGGGGAAGGGAGCCGCGATGAAACTGGAGCTGCTTTACCGGAGCGCGGAGGAGGCCATCCGCGGGCTGGATCTGGCCCGGATCTGGCCGGGCTTTGCGCCGCTGAAATTCGCGCTGTTTGATGAGGAACGGTGTTTTTTTGACGGCCGGTATATTGAAAAAACGGATGGCTTCTGCGCCAATACCGCCATTTCCTATCAGGGTGAGACCATTGCCACCTGGCGGGTGGAGGGGGAGCTGAGCCTGCCCGTGCTGGTCTCCAAGCTGGTCCACGAGATGTTCCATGGCTTCCAGCGTCTGCAGGGCTGGGACTGCTGGGCGGACGAGCTGGAAGCGCTGAACCGGTATGAATACAGCGCGGAAGCGCTGAGCCTGAAGCTGCGGGAAAACGCGCTGCTGTGCGCCCTGCTGGCGGGCCATAGGGCGGGGGATTATCGGGAGCTGCTTTCCCACCGGCGCCGCCGCTGGGAGCAATATCCCTATGAGACCGGCTACGAGAGCCGGGTGGAGGAGATCGAAGGCTCCGCCGCCTATGTGGAATGGATGGTCCTGCAGCAGCTGGACGCTGCAAAGGCAAAGGACTTTACAGAGCGGATGTGCAGCAGCGTGACGGACCCCAAGACCCTCCTGCCCATCCGGATCTCCTGCTACGATACCGGCGCGCTGCTGTTTTACGCCATGGCCGCCGCCGGCGACGATCCCTTTACCCCGGCGGCGCGGCCGGCTATCCTGACCGTCCAGAAAAGCGTCCCGCCCTCCGACGGTGCGTTCCCCGGGAAAGCGGCCTGCCTGCAGGCGGCGGCAGACGCCATGGATGCCTATCAGCAGACCTCGGCAGCCATGGTCCGGGCCGCGCTGGACAAGCATGCGGTGGTGCTGGAGGGGCCGGCGGAGCTGCTGGGGCTGAATATTTACGACGCAAGACGCGTTGGGAATGCTCTTACCTCCCGGTATTTCCTGATGGTTCGGCAGGCGGGCGCGGAAAAGACGCTCTATGGGGATTTTGTGATCCAAATGCTTGACGAAAGGACCATCGGGCGGGTTTATCGGATGTGAGCCGCGCCCCGATGAAAAAACAGGCTTTGCCATAGGACAAGGCCTGTTTTTCTGAGTTTTTCGTTTTAGCAGAAGGGCTGCGGCGCTCAGCCTTCCTTCACCAGGATCTTTCCGTCCTCCGCGGTGACGCGCAGGGCCTGGATGGGGTGCTCGAAGGAATCCAGGATCAGATTGGCCGCCGGATCCTCCACCTGCTTTTCGATGAGCCGCCGCAGGTTGCGCGCGCCGAACTTGACGGAATAGCTGTCCTTGGCCAGCTGCTCCAGCAGGGCGTCGTCCCAGGTGAGGCGGATGCCGCTGCGGGCGACGCTCTTCTGCAGGTCGCCCATCATAATGGCGGCGATCTTCTGGAAGTCCTCCTGCGAGAGCTGGTGGAAGGCGATGATCTCATCCACGCGGTTGATAAACTCCGGCCGCATGATCTCGGAGAGGGCCTTCATGGCCTTGTCCCGGCCCTGCTGGGAGAGGGTACTGCCAAAGCCCACCGCGCCATCGCTGCGGTCGGAGCCGGCGTTGGAGGTCATGATGATGACGGCGTTTTCAAAGCTCACATACCGGCCCTGCGCATCGGTGATGCGCCCGTCGTCCAGGACCTGCAGCAGCATATTGAGAACATCGGGATGGGCCTTTTCGATCTCGTCGAACAGGATCACGCAGTAAGGCCGGCGGCGGACCTTTTCCGTCAGCTGCCCCGCCTCGTCATAGCCCACATAGCCCGGAGGCGCGCCGATGAGCTTGGAGACGCTGTGCTTTTCCATATATTCGCTCATGTCCAGACGAATGAGCGCGTCCTCCGTGTCAAACAGGTCGGCGGCCAGCTGCTTTACCAGCTCCGTCTTGCCCACGCCGGTGGGGCCCACGAAGATGAAGGAGATGGGCTTGTTTTTTTCGCTGATGCCCGCCCGCTTCCGGCGGATGGCGGCAGCCACGGCGTCCACGGCCTCGTCCTGACCGATGACCCGGCTCTTGAGCCGGTCGGCCAGCGTGTGCAGCCGGAGGAAATCCTGCTGACGCACCTTGCTGGCGGGGATCTTGGTCCAAAGCTCGATGACCCGGGCCAGATCGTCCAGCGTCACCTGCGGCGCAGGCTGCCGCCGAAGCTCATCCAGCTGCTCTTGCAGCTGCAGCATTCGGGAGCGGTTCTGGGCGATCTTTTCAAAATCCTGCTCCTCGGCGCTTTCCAGCTCCATCTGCTGATCGGTCAGCCCGTCCAGCTCATCCTGCAGGGCAGGGATCCGGCTCAGGGCGGCGGAACGCAGGTTCACATCGGAGCAGGCCTCATCCAGCAGGTCGATGGCCTTATCCGGCATGAACCGGTCGGTGATATACCGGTGGGCCAGATAGACCGCCTGAACGATGACCTGATCGGGGATGAGCACGCCGTGGAAGGTCTCGTAATAGCCCTTGATGCCCCGGAGGATGTCCTCCGTCTCAGACAGCGAGGGCTCGTTGATGATCACCGGCTGGAAGCGGCGCTCCAGCGCGGCGTCCTTTTCGATATATTTGCGGTATTCCTTCAGGGTGGTGGCGCCGATGACCTGGATCTCGCCTCGGCTCAGGGCGGGCTTCAGGATGTTGGCGGCGTTCATGCTGCCCTCTGCGTCGCCTGCGCCCACCAGATTGTGGACCTCGTCGATGACCAGAATAATATTACCCAGCGCCTTGACCTCCTCGATCAGGCTCTTCATGCGGCCTTCAAACTGGCCGCGGAATTGGGTCCCCGCCACCATGGCGGTCATATCCAGCAGCCAAACCTCCTTGTGCTGCAGCTTGTAGGGCACATCGCCTGCGGCGATCTTCTGGGCCAGACCCTCGGCAACGGCCGTCTTGCCCACGCCCGGCTCGCCGATGAGACAGGGGTTGTTTTTCTGCCGGCGGTTCAGGATCTGGATGACCCGCAGCGTCTCGCTCTCCCGGCCCACCACCCGGTCCAGCTTGCCGCTTTTGGCCCTGGCGGTGAGATCCTGGGCATAAAGGCTGAGGAATTTCTTCTTTTTCGGCTGTTTTTTCGGGCCTTCGCCCTTCTGGCCGGGCTCGCCGGCGGCCTCCGGCTTGTTCTGCCGGAGGAATTTGAACAGCGGGAAGGCCGGCGCGCGGGAGGGAGCGTCTTCGCCGTCGGCGCCGTCCTCGCCGCCGTCCTCCGCATCCTGGGGCATGCCCAGCTGCTCCAGCATACCGGGCAGGCTGTCGCCCAGCGCCTCCGGGGTCAGGCCGTCCAGATCCTCGTCCTTCAGACCGAATTTTTCCAGCAGGTCATTGACCGGCTTGATTCCGAGCTCCTTGGCGCATTTCAGGCAGAGCCCCTCGTTGACGGTCTTTCCGTTTTCCATTTTTGTGATGAAGACCACTGCCATATTCTTCTTGCAGCGGGCACAGATGGGCATATCCATATCGTTCCTCCGTGATGGTATCGGTGCGGCGGCAAGCAGCGCCGCCGGTCAAATGCAAATCAAAACAGCCGGGTAAAAAATCCACCGATCAGGCTCTCCTGCAGGCAGCCCCGGCTCAGCAGGCTCAGGTCGCCCTCCGGCGCAAACTGCATGACAGCCCAGCAAAGGGCCAGGATCAGCAGCAGCCCGGAGACCGCCCCCAGAATGCCGCCGGCAGTGCGGTTCAGGCCGCTGAGGATGGGGATATCCAGCTTCAGCAGCAGGCAGACCAGCCGGACGGCCAGCTTCACCGCAAAAAACAGCAGCAAAAACGCCAGGATCGACGCCAGATTCTCAGAAAGTTGCTTTGCGATGGCTGCGATCAACGAGGTGTAAAGCTCGCTGACTTTATCGGTGACGGCGGTGCTTTGCTGGATCAGCTCCGTAAGAGCCGAGCCCTCCTGCAGCCCGCCCACCTGGGTGAGATCCGTCTTCTGCGCCAGCGCAAGCAGCTTCGGTTCCAGCAAGGGCTGGAGCTTTACAGCCAGCGGAAGCTGGAACTTTCGGCCCACAATAACGCCCAGCGCCGTGCCTGCGATGCCGGAAATGGCTTCAAAGCCGCCCCGCTTGGCGGAAAGGGCGATGCAAAGCAGAAAGATCAGAAGAAAAAGAAGATCCCAGACAAAGGGCTGGTCTAAAAATCCGTTCATGGCTGGAGCGCCTCCTCTTGCGCGTCAGAGACCTTTTCCGCCCGGTCGGAAAAGATCAGGATGCTTTCGCCCTGCCGGGTGCAGACCACATCCCGGGCGCCGCCGGAGGGCACAGAGCGCACCGGCTGGCCCTCGGCCGCATAGGAGATCAGCTCCAGCCGGTCGGTGAGCAGGATCGCCGCCGTTCCGCCGTCGGCAGCAATGGCCCGCAGCGTTCCGGAAAAGCGCCCCTGATAGACCGTCTCGCCCAGATCGCCCACGACCATTGCCTGCAGCGCGGCGCTGCTGCCGGAGGCGCCGGAGAAGACCAGAAACAGCTCGCCCTCCTCGGCGGCGGCAAAGCGCTCCGGCTGCTGGCTCAGGGCATGGGACGCGGTGCAGGCGCCTTCGCTGTCATAGCGGTAAACGCCATCGTCACATAGTATGAGCAGGCCGCCGGATTTATCATGGGTCATGGACCAGACCTGCCGTTCGCCAAGCTCCGCCGTCCAGACAGGCTCCTCCTGACCGATGCGGAAATACCGGATCTGCGTGACGGCCTGCAGCTCCTGCTGGCTGAGACAAAGCGCAGCAAAATGGCTGCTGTCCGGGCTGACCGAGGTCTGCAGCACATAATATTGAGAGGTGTACCATTTGCACAAAAGCTTCTGCCGGGCGCTGTAGACCGAGACGGCGGCCCGATAGCCGGCCTCGTTGGTCACCAGGGCAAAGGCCCCGGCCCGGTTCATAGAAGCGGAAAGGATGGGGGAATCCAGCGTCTCCCGCAGGTATTCGGAATAGCTGCTGGCTACGCAGAAGCCCTTGCCGCCCCGGTCGTAGATCAGGATATATTTGTCGGAAACACACATGGCGGGCGCGGCATATTTCAGCTGGAGGGAATATTGGCTATCACCCAGACCGCTGATATAAGAATAGGTGTCGGCGGAGGAAACAGCGAATCCCGTGCCGAAGGGCGCATATTCCGTATCCAGCCCGGTCTCAAAGCGATATTCCGTAAAGGGCTCCGCCGCAGAGCTGGCGGTTTTCAGGTAGGCAACAGTGCGCCGGAGGCTTTCTGCCGTGAGATCCTCGCGGAAGTGCAGCGCACAGAACACAAGGATCGCCAGCATTCCCAGCAGCGCCAGAGAATAGAGCGCACCGGTAACGGCCAGGCGCTTGTCCTGCCGGAAGCGGGTGATGTTATCCTTCAGTTTTCCCGATTTTCTCAGGTCAATCCCCTCGTCCATCCAGTTCCTCTCTTTCATAATTCAGCGCGGTCATATAAAGCCCGCAGGGCGGCGCCGTGGGTCCGGCGGCCTCCCGGTCGCCGCTGGCCAGAATGGCAGGGATGCCGTCCGGCGGGATCTTGCCGATGCCCACATAGACCAGCGTCCCGGCAATGGCCCGGACCATATTGTAAAGAAAGCCGTCGGCGCACACGCGGATGGCCACCAGCCCGCCGGGCCGGGCCTCCGCCTGACAGTAATAAATGGTGCGGACGGTGGACTTCACCGGCGTGCCCTCATTGCGCACGGCGGCAAAATCGTGCGTTCCCACCAGATCCTGCGCCGCCCGGGCCATGGCGGCCACATCCAGCGGCTGGGGATAAAACCACGCCCGGTCCGTGAGAAAGGGATCACGGGTGCGGCTGTTGTGGATCAGATAGGTATATTCCTTGCAGACGCAGGAAAACCGCGCGTCGAACCCGTCCTCCACGGCAACGGCCCGGTGGATCACCACCGCCTCCGGCAGACGGGCGTTCAGCGCCATGGGCAGCCGGTCCAGAGGGATCGTGGTGGGGGCGGCGGTAGACGCCACATAATATTTCGCGTGGACGCCCGCGTCCGTCCGGCCGCAGCCGGAAAGGGAGCAGGGGCAGCCACAGGCCTTTTCCCAGGCCTCCTCGATGAGCTGTTGGATGGTCATGGCGTTGTTCTGCCGCTGCCAGCCATGATAATCCGCGCCCCGATAGGATAAGACAAGCGCCGTTTTCATAGGATCACATTCAGCGCGATGGCGCCGCCGCAGACCGCCAGGATCAGCAGCCCGCCCCGGAGATCCAGGCTGCCGTAGCGCAGGGAATGGAGCCGGGTGCGGCCGTCGCCGCCGTGGTAAAGGCGGCATTCCATGGCCGTGGCCAGCTCATCCGCCCGGCGGAAGGCAGAGATAAACAGCGGCACCAGCACGGGAACCAGCGCCCGGGCCCGGCGAAACAGATTTCCTGTTTCAAAATCCGCACCCCGGGCCTTCTGGGCAGACATGATCTTGTCCGTCTCCTCGATGAGCGTGGGGATGAAGCGCAGGGCAATGGACATCATCATGGCAAACTCATGGACGGGCACATGGAGCTTCTTCAGCGGGCCCAGCAGGTTCTCCAGCGCGTCGGTGAGGGCCATGGGCGAGGTGGTGTAGGTGAGCAGCGCTGTGGACGAGACCAGCAGCAGAATGCGCCCCACCATAAAGCCTGCGGTGCGGACGCCCTCCGCCGTGACGCGGAAGATCCAGAAGTGAAAAAGCTCCCGCCCCGGCGTATAAAACAGATTTAAAAGGCCGGTAAAGGCCACAATGAAGAGAACGGGCTTCAGAGCCTTCAGCATCATCTTCAGGGGGATCCGGGCCACGGCCACTGCCGCGCCCAGCGCCGCCACGCAGATCAGGCCCGGAAGGAGCTTGCCGGTGGTGAAGATGGTGACGATATAAAGAATCAGCGCCAGCAGCTTGGTCCGGGGATCCAGCCGGTGGACGGGCGTGTTTCCCGGGAAATACTGCCCCAGGGTGATGTCCTTCAGCATGGACGCTCCCCTCCCTTCAGCCTCCGCAGCGCTTCGGCAGCCTGAGAAACGGTATAGACGGCAGGATCCACCGGGACACCGCGCCTTTTCAGCTCCAAAAAGACCCGGGTCACCTGGGGAACATCCAGCCCGGCCCGCAGCAGCTCCTCCGAGCGGGAGAAGATCTGCTGGGGCGTGCCGTCCATCAGGATCCTTCCGTGGTCCATCACCACGATGCGCTGGGCCAGCAGCGCCGCGTATTCCATGCTGTGGGTGACGAAAATGATGGTGGTGCCGTGCTTTTGGTGATATTCCCGGATAAAGCGGAACACATCCTCGCAGCCCGCCGGATCCAGGCCCGCCATAGGCTCGTCCAGCACCAGCACCTCCGGCTCCATGGCAAAGACGCCGGCCAGCGCCACCCGCCGCTTCTGTCCGCCGGAAAGCTCAAAGGGGGATTTTTCCAAAAGCTCCTCCGGGATGCCGGTAATGCGGCAGTTTTCCCGGACGCGCCGGTCGATCTCCGCCTTTTCCAGCCCCATGTTTTTGGGGCCGAAGGCCACATCCGCATAGACGGTCTCCTCAAACAACTGGTATTCCGGATACTGAAAGACCAGTCCCACGGCAAACCGGGCGGCCCGGGTTATCTCCTTGGTCTGGTAGATGTCCTCCCCGTTAATGAGCACCCGCCCGGCGGTTGGCCGGAGCAGGCCGTTGAAATGCTGGATCAGCGTGGATTTTCCGCTGCCGGTGTGGCCGATGAGGGCGATGAACTCCCCGTGCAGGGCAGAAAAATCCACCTTGTCCACAGCGGTTTTTTCAAAGGGCGTGCCGGGGCCGTAAACATGGGTGAGCTGTTCGACTCGCAATACTTCCTTCACGCTTACGCCTCCAAATACTTCAGGATCTCATCGGCACATTCCTCCACAGAAAGCGCCTCCAGGGAAAGCACTGCACCGTCCCGGTCCAGTGTATATAAAAGCTCCACCGTCTGGGGGACGGAAAGGGAAAGCTCCCGCATGCGCTCTACCTGGGAAAAAATCTGCCGGGGCGTGCCGTCCAGAGCCACCCGGCCCTGCTTCATGACGATGACCCGCTGGGCTGCGGCGGCCTCGTCCATGTGATGGGTAATGAGTACCACGGTGACGCCCATGCTCCGGTTGAGCCGTTGAATGGCGGCCATCACCTCCGCCCGGCCGGAGGGATCCAGCATGGCGGTGGGCTCGTCCATGACGATGCAGCGGGGCTGCATGGCCAGAATGCCCGCAATGGCCACGCGCTGCTTTTGTCCGCCGGAGAGCAGATGGGGAGCGCTTTTGGCGTGGTCGCTCATGCCGACGGCGGCCAGACTCTCATCCACCCTGCGGCGGATCTCCTCCGGCGGCAGGCCCATGTTTTCACAGGCAAAGGCCACATCCTCCTCCACCACATTGGCGACGATCTGGTTGTCCGGGTTCTGAAAGACCATGCCCGCCGTTTTGCGGATGTCAAACAGACGGCTCTCGTCGGCGGTGTCGATGCCGCCCACATAGACCTTTCCGCCGGAGGGCAGAAGAATGGCGTTGAGATGCTTGGCAAAGGTGGATTTTCCGCTGCCGTTGTGGCCCAGAACGGCGGTGAAGGAGCCTTCCTCGATGGAAAGGGTCACATCCTCCAGCGCCAGCGGGCTGTCTTCGCTGTAGCGGAAGGAAAGCTCCCGGGTCTCGATGATAACGGCCATATTATTTCCCTCCGATCCAGCGGCTGGCGTGGCCGCAGGGCAGCAGCAGGCCGGTCTCACGGCACAGAAGGCCCAGCTCCGCCGCCTCCACCCGTCCGCCGTAAAGCGGCGTTACCGTGCGCCCCAGAATATAGGCGGGGACGGAGGGGGAGATGCCCGCAGTATAGGAATTGATGATGATGAACAGGGGATGGTCGGAAAGCACCTGGGCGCACAGGGCGACGAACTCGCCGATGCTTTCCTCAAAGCGCCAGACCTCGCCGTTTGGCCCACGGCCGTAGGAGGGCGGGTCCATGATGATGGCGTCGTATTTCCGGCCCCGGGTGATCTCTCGCTTGATAAACTTCTTGCAGTCGTCCACGATATAGCGGATGGGGGCGTTTTCCAGCCCGGAGGAGCGGGCGTTTTCCCGCGCCCAGGTGACCATGCCCCGGGCGGCGTCTACATGGCAGACGGAGGCCCCGGCGGAGGCGGCGGCAATGGTGGCGCCGCCGGTATAGGCAAAAAGATTCAAAACGCTCACAGGCCGGCCCGCCTCCCGGATCTGCCGGCGGATAAAGTCCCAGTTGGCCGCCTGCTCGGGAAAGACGCCGGTGTGCTTGAAGCTCATGGGCTTGATGTTGAACACCAGATCCTCATAGCGGATGGTCCAATGCTCCGGCAGATCCCGGATCTCCCAGCTGCCGCCGCCGGTTCTGCTTCGGTGGTAGACGGCATTTGCCTTGGCCCAGAGGGGGCTGCCGGCCTTTTCCCAGATGGCCTGAGGATCGGGCCGCACCAGGATCTGCTTTCCCCAGCGCTCCAGCCGTTGGCCGCCGCCGCAGTCCAGCAGCGCATAGTCCTGCCAATGTTCAGAAGTCCACATAAATGATATCCTTTCGGAGAGCGCGGCGGGCCGCGCGGAATAGCCTATAGCCAATCAGTTTATTTTAGCATTCCACGCCAGTGCCGTCAAGGCTTTGCAGGGGAGATTTACAGGGAGTTCACTTGTATTCGGCACATTGACAGCGGCTTGCGGAGAGCATATAATTTTTGGAGACAAGGCAGGGAGGCGGGCATATGAAACGGATCGTGATCGTAGGCGGCGGCGCTGCCGGCATGGCGGCGGCCATCGCTGCGGCGGAGCAGGCGCCCCGGGCGGAGATAAGGGTGCTGGAGCGGCTGTCTGCCCCGGGAAAGAAGCTTCTGGCTACTGGAAACGGCCGCTGTAATCTCACCAATCTCCGGGCGTCACCAGCGCAATATCAGACCTCTTCGCCGGAGACGCTGGCACAGATCCTTGCGGGCATGACGCCGGAGGGCGTGCTGGCGTTTTTTCAGGAGCTGGGGCTCTGGTGCGCAGAGGAGGAAGAGGGCAGGGTCTATCCCCGCAGCCGTCAGGCAGCCTCTGTGCTGGCGGTGCTGCAGCTGGCCATGGAGCGCCGGGGCGTCCGGGTGGAATGCGAAAGAGCCGTCACGGGGCTTTTCAGGAACGGGGCGGAGTTTTCCCTCCGCTGTGCCGACGGCAGCGAATACCGGGCCGACGCCGTGATCCTGACCTCCGGCGGAAAGGCGGCGGGCAAGCTTGGCTCCGACGGCAGCGGCTATCGGCTGGCAAAGGCCATGGGCCATCATTGGGCGCCCCTTTATCCGGCGCTGACGCCGCTGAAATGCGATATGTCCCGCTGCGGCAGCCTGAAGGGGATCCGATCGGAGGGCAGCGTGGCCCTGCGGGCCAACGGCGCGCTGCTGGGCCGGGAGACCGGCGAGGTGCAGTTTACCGAATACGGCCTTTCCGGCATTCCTGTGATGCAGCTTTCCGGCCTGCTGGGGCAGATCCCGCCGGGGCAGACCCTCCGGGCAGAGGTGGATCTTTTCCCGGAGCTGCCGGAAGCGGCGCTGCTGCGGGAGCTGCAGGGGCGAAGATGTCGCCTGATGGGTGAGTCCTGCAGGACACTGCTGCTCGGCCTGCTCCACGACCGGTTGGCAGCTGCCGCCCTGCGGTGCGTGAACGCCCGGGAGGAGACGCCCATCCGCGCCCTTTCGGCGGAGAAGGCGGCGGATCTTGCCCGGCTGCTGAAATGCTGGCCCTTCCCGGTGCTGGGGCCGCTGGGCTACGACAGCGCCCAGGTCTCCGGCGGCGGCATTCTGCTGGAGGAGGTCTGGCCGGAGACGATGGGATCCCGCCTGCAGCCCGGCCTGTATTTTGCGGGAGAGCTGCTGGACGCCGCGGGCAGCTGCGGCGGCTTCAACCTCCATTGGGCCTGGGGGACGGGCATCCGGGCGGGAAGGAGCGCCGCGCTGGGAAAATAGGGAGACCGCGTTCTATCCGCCCGTCTTGCCGCATAGGCTGGGGCGGGAGATGATCACATGAAAAAAATCGCCGCAGGCGCTCTTTGCCTGCTTTTGCTGCTTTCCGGCTGCGGAAAAGCCGGACCCGGCCCGGAGCAGGTGCGGGAGATCTATCAAAACACGCTGGCTGCCGCCCACTATCGGGTGCGAACCTACGGCGGCTTCTCCTGTGAATATCTGCTGGAGCTGCAGGAGGGGGAGAACGGCTTTTCTGTAACGGTGCTGGAGCCGGCTTCGGTGGCGGGCATCCGGGCGGAGGTGGCTGCCGACGGCAGCGCCATCTGCTATGAAGACATCACGCTGGACGCCCTTTTGCCGGAGCCTGGTGGCTTTGCGCCCGCCGATGCGCTGCCCTGCCTGCTTCGCCAGCTGCGGGCGGAGCTTCCTGCCGGAGCGGGAGAAGTCTCTACGGATCGGGGACAGCGGCTCCGGCTGGAATATCAGACGGACCTGCCGGACGGAACCCGAGCGCAGAAGCGGATTTTTTTGCTGCCGGAGTCGCTTTTTCCGGAAAGCGCAGAGCTTTATCTGGGCGGAGCCCTGCAGCTGACGCTGCAGATGGAAGAATTTTCGCTGACGCCGCGGGAACCGGTTGCGTCGGCGCCGGAGCTGTGGTATACTGAGTCTGTCACAGCTTTTGTCGGACGCGCATAGCATGGAGCGAGACACGCCGCGGCATTTCACGGGGCGAAACCTGTGAGCTTGTGATTAAAAAGCGTCACCGCGTGGAATGATATGGTTGCGGACTTGTCCGACTTGATTCCTGCGGAGCGTGATACTGTGGAACATCAACCGAATATCGTCAGACGCGGAGAGATCTATTATGCAGATCTCAGTCCGGTGGTGGGCAGCGAGCAGGGCGGTATGCGCCCGGTGCTCATCGTGCAGAACGATGTGGGCAATCGCTACAGCCCCACCGTCATCGCCGCCGCCATCACATCCCAGCAGAACAAGGCCCGGCTCCCCACCCATATCGAGCTGGAGGCCCGGAGCTTTGGTCTCTCCAAAAATTCCGTGGTGCTGCTGGAACAGATGCGGACGCTGGACAAACGCCGCCTGCGGGACCGGATGGGCTGCCTGGATCAGGCGGCCATGGAGCGGGTGGATGGCGCCATCGCCATCAGTCTGGGCCTGCGGCCCGGGCGGGATGTTACAATGGAGGGATAATGTGAAGAAAGAGAACAAGTGGGGGATCCGGATCGTCTGCGTGCTCACCGGCCTGCTGATGGCCGTGGGCTGCTATGCCATTGCAGCGGAATACGGTAGCCAGAGCGACCCGCTGGTCACGCTGAGCTACATAAATGAGGTTCTGCTGCCGCAGACGAAAAGCGAGCTGGATGAGAAGCTCGCCCAGACGGTGAGCAGCTACGAACAGACCCTGCAGCAGAAAACGCAGGAGCTGGAACAGTATGTGGACCGTCAGGTGCGCAATTATTCCTCCGGCCAGCTGGACAGCGCGGTGATCGACCAGATCGCCGCCGCCGTGGTGCAGCAGATGGGCGGCGCCTCCGGCGGTTCTGCCGTCTGGGCGGTGGTGCAGATCCCTGCGGGCGGCCGGGTGACCTGCGGCGTGGGCTGTCAGGTGATCCTGCGCTCCGGCGCGGCCGTCTGCGCGGCCGCCGGGTCTCCGGGCCTGGTGGACCTCAGCGATGCGGAAACGCTGGAAAACGGCAAGGGACTGCAGGCCAACCACCTTTATATCATAAACGCTGAGGGCCGGGGCTTTACCTCCGCCCAGGGCTGCTCTGTGCTGATCGCCGGCGATTATACGATCGCCTGACCGGCGCAGGGATGCCTTCCGGCGGCCAAGAAACCGAACAACACGAACGGAAACACGCCATTTTGCCCTGCTTTGGAGGAAAAATGGCGTGTTTTTTTGTAAAAAGGCTTGACTGTAAAGCCGCTTTATCCTTTATGATACAGGGCAGAGCAAAGGAGGCGACGCAATGACCGTCAAGGAGCTGGAAGCGCGGCTGGGGATCTCCCGGGCCAACATCCGCTTTTATGAAAAGGAATGGCTGCTGCGGCCGACGCGGCGGGCCAACGGCTATCGGGATTATTCCGAGGAGGATGCCGCCGCGCTGGAAAAGATCGCCCTGCTGCGGCGGCTGGGCATGCCGGTGGAGACCATCCGGCAGGTGCAGACGGGGGAGCTTCCCCTGCAGACTGCGCTGCAGCGGCAGGATCAGGCGCTGGAAGCCTTGCAGATGGAGAGCTGGCAAGCCAGAAGGCTTTGCACCGCCATGCTGGAAGAACAGGTGACCTATGCGGCGCTGGAGCCGGAAAAATACCGCGGGGCCCTGCCGCAGCCTGCGGCCGCCGCACCGGCGCTGCCGCCGGAGGAGCCGCGGGAGCCTGCCGTGACCCATTGGGTCCGCCGGGGCCTTGCCCGGCTGCTGGATCTGGGCCTTTGCTGGGGCCTGTGGTTTGCGGTGTGCTTCGGCCTGCTTCAATGCACCTTAAGCCACTGGCTGCTCCAGCTGCTGGCGGCAATGGGGCTTTGCCTGCTGCTGGAGCCGGCTTTGCTGGCCGTCTGGGGTACTACGCCGGGAAAATATCTGCTGGGATTGCAGCTGGAAAACGGCATGCCGGGGCCGGACCGCCGCCTGACCTATGGGGAGGCGCTCTGGCGGACGCTGCATGTGCTGCTGCACGGGCTGCTGCTGGGGATCCCCGTCCTCAGCTGGATCCTGATCTTCAAGGTCTGCTATGATTCCCAGCAGGGGAAGGTGCAGAGCTGGAACGAGGATTACGACTATTATTTCGCGGAGCGGCCGCGGCAATGGATCTTTGACCTGATGGCAGCGGTGCTGGCGGTGCTGCTGGTGCTCCTCCCGGGCAGACTGATGGCGCTGCCCTATGCGGCGCCGCTGACGCCTGCGCAGTATGCCGCCAATCTGAACCGGGCCATGGCATCCTGCGGCCAGCGGGGGAGAATGACGGCGGAGGGCCTCTGGAAAAACGCAGACGGCGCACCGGCACAGCAGATCTTTACCGATGAAGCCGGCCATGTCTGCCGGGTGCGCATGACCGTTTCCATGGAGCGGCAGACCTATCAGGTCTATGAGTACGGCGAGGTGCAGCAGTGGCTGGAGGTCTGGGGGTATGTGATCAAAAGCGCTTACGCGCTGGCGGGCCGGGACGGGGAAGACGCGGCGCACGCCATAGAGCGGGCCATGCAGAAGCAAAGCACAGGCTTTTACGGCATGGCGGAGGTGGATGCCGCGGCGGAGGGCTGGCGTGTCGTCTCAACGCTGACCCCATCGGCAGACGGAGAAACGGCGGTCTTTGCGGCGGAGATCTTCTGTCCTGCGGCATGAAGCCCGCTTTTGCTTGCGCTTTTCCAGCGCTTCCTATATAATAAGGCGGAAGAAAGGCGGGGATGGCGTTTGCGGGAGCATTTTATGCGCATGGCGCTGGAGCAGGCGGAGCAGGCACGGCGGCTGGGCGAGGTGCCGGTGGGCTGCGTCATCGTGAAGGACGGGCAGGTCATCGGCCGGGGCTATAACCGGCGGGAGACGGAACGGACCGTTCTGGGCCACGCGGAGCTGATGGCGATCCGGCAGGCGGAGCAGGCGCTGGGCGACTGGCGGCTCACAGGCTGCACGCTTTATGTGACGCTGGAGCCCTGTCCCATGTGCGCCGGCGCGATCCTCAACGCCCGGCCGGAGAGCGTGGTCTTTGGGGCCTCCGACCCGGTCTTTGGGGCCTGCGGCGGCGTGATGAATCTATTTGAGGAGGCCTTCGGCGTGCGGATCCGGCTCTATGGGGGCGTCCTGGCGGCGGAATGCGCCGGGCTGCTGCAGGAATTTTTCTCCGGCCTGCGCAAGAAATAACAGAAGAACGCACACACTAAGGGCGGCAGCTTGCCGCCCTTTTTAGCACTCTGCCGCACCGTTAAACAATTGGATATACAATGTTACCAATTTGTTTACATATTTTTTGGAAAAAGGGTTGACAATCGGGAAAAAAGTGGTAAGCTATGATTAGCACTCGGGGATAATGAGTGCTAAAATGAAAGGGGGAAGAAAGATGGAGCTTCCGGAGCGAAAGCGCAGGATCTTGAAGGCGATCGTGGAGAGCTACATCGATACGGCGGAGCCGGTGGGGTCCAAGACCCTGGCCGACAGCTTTGACACGCCGATCTCTTCCGCCACCATCCGTAACGAGATGAGCGAGCTGGAGGAGCTGGGCTATCTGGAAAAGCCTCATGTCTCCGCGGGAAGGATCCCTTCCTTCGCTGCTTACCGGCTCTATGTGAACGAGCTGATGGAGCAGACCAGAGTGGCCACCAACGAGCTGGAGGCCATGCGGCTGATGATGGAGGCCAAGATGAAGGAGATCGGCAATGTGATGGTCTCCGCCTCCAAGGTCATCGGCGAGATGACCCAGCACACCGCCGTGGCCATGATCTCCCGCAAGGGCAGCGACAAGGTCAAAAAATGCGAGCTCATTACGGTGGATCAGGGCAGGAGCTATGCCGTCATCTTGGTCACCGGCAGCGATGTGAAAAACAAGATGTTCCGGCTGCAGGAGCCAGTGGATCCCTCCACCGCCGCCATGCTGGCGACGGCGCTGAATATGGCCGTCGAGCAGGACCGGCTGGATCAGCTGCTTTCCTCTGTTTCTCAGGGGATGGGCGAGAGCTCGCAGGTCTGCCGCTTCACGGCGGATATTCTGGATTTCATCCGGAGCACCGAGGCGGGCAGCCGGCCGGAGGTCTATATCGACGGCGCGGCGCGGCTTTTGGACAACCGGGAATATCAGGACACCGGGCGGGCCCGGGAGCTGCTGGAATATTTCTCCGACCGGAGCCGGGTGGGCGAGCTGCTGGAAACGGCAGACGGAAGCCCCATCAATGTGCGCATCGGGCCGGAGCTGCAGGATCCCAGCATGCGGGACGCCGGGCTGGTCTTTACCAGCTACGACATTGATCAGAACACCAAGGGCATCGTGGGCATCATCGCCCCGGCCAGAATGGATTATGCCGATGTCTGCGCAAAGCTGGCGGCTTTTACACAGGCCATCAGAAGCGTGATGGGCCGGCCAATCAAACAATTAAAGGATGCAGGTGAGACCGATGAGCGAAGAAAAGAAGAATCCTGAGGCCCAGACGGAGCAGGCCCCGGAGCAGACGCCGGAGACCCAGCCGGAAGCGCCGGAGAACCAGTCCGCCAAGGCCCACGGCAAGGAGAAAAACGAGAAAAACGAGAAAAAGCACGCGGCCCGGCTGGAGGAAAAGATCCGCCAGATGGAGGAAGAGGCCGCCCGCAAGACGGAGACCTATATGCGCGTGCTGGCGGAATACGATAACTTCCGCAAGCGCTCCCAAAAGGAGCGGGACAGCACCTATCAGGACGCGCAGATCAGCACCATCGCCCTGTTTCTGCCGGTGCTGGACAATCTGGAGCGGGCCGCTTCCGCCGCCGAGGCGGACGAGGGCGTCCGCATGATCCTGAAGCAGTTTCAGGACCTTCTCAAAAAGTGCGGCGTGGAGGAATGCGGCAAGGAGGGCGAGGCCTTCGATCCCAATTTCCACAACGCGGTCATGCATCAGGAGGGCGAGGGCACCGGCGAGCCGGTGATCGTCCAGGTGCTGCAGAAGGGCTATACCCTGAACGGCCGTCTGATCCGTCCCGCCATGGTCAAGACCACGGACTGAGCGGCAGACAGACACATTTCATCCCGATAATAATAAAATAAAAAATAGAACTATGGAGGAACTTAACTATGGCTAAAATCATTGGTATCGATCTGGGCACCACCAATTCCTGCGTCGCCGTGATCGAAGGCGGCGAACCTGTCGTCATCCCCAACGCCGAAGGCGCGCGGACGACGCCCTCCGTTGTTGCGTTTTCCAAGACCGGTGAACGCATGGTCGGCCAGGTGGCAAAGCGCCAGGCCGTCTCCAACCCCCAGCGCACCATCAGCTCCATCAAGCGTCAGATGGGTACCGACCATAAGGTCGAGATCGATGGCAAGAGCTACACGCCTCAGGAGATCTCCGCGATGATCCTGCAGAAGCTGAAGACCGACGCCGAGGCTTATCTGGGCGAAAAGGTCACGGAAGCCGTCATCACCGTCCCCGCTTACTTTACCGACGCGCAGCGTCAGGCCACCAAGGACGCCGGCAAGATCGCCGGTCTGGAGGTCAAGCGCATTATCAACGAGCCCACGGCCGCGGCGCTGGCTTACGGCATGGACAAGGAAAACGAGCAGAAGGTCATGGTCTATGACTTGGGCGGCGGCACCTTTGATGTGTCTCTGCTGAGCATTGACGATGGCACCATTCAGGTGCTGGCCACCGCCGGCAACAACCATCTGGGCGGCGACGATTTTGACGACCGCATCGTCCAGTGGATGCTCTCCGAGTTCCGCAAGGATCAGGGCGTGGATCTGTCCGGCGACCGGATGGCCATGCAGCGCCTGAAGGAAGCCGCTGAGAAGGCCAAGATCGAGCTTTCCGGCGTCACCTCTTCCAACATCAACCTGCCCTATATCTTCGCCGACGCCAACGGCAGCCGCCATCTGGACCTGACCCTCACCCGGGCCAAGTTCGACGAGCTGACCCGCGACCTGGTGGAGGCCACCACCGGCCCCGTCCGTCAGGTGCTGTCCGATTCCGGAATCAATGTCTCCGAGATCGCCAAGGTGCTGCTGGTGGGCGGCTCCAGCCGGATCCCTGCCGTGCAGGAGGCCGTGAAGAAGATCACCGGCAAGGAAGGCTTCAAGGGCATCAACCCCGATGAGTGCGTGGCCATGGGCGCTGCCATTCAGGGCGGCGTTCTGGGCGGCGATGTGAAGGATCTGCTGCTGCTGGATGTCACGCCTCTGAGCCTGGGCATTGAGACGCTGGGCGGTGTCTGCACCAAGATCATCGAGCGCAACACCACCATCCCCACCAATAAAAAGCAGATCTTCTCCACTGCGGCTGACGGCCAGACCTCTGTTGAGATCCATGTGCTGCAGGGCGAGCGTGAGATGGCTGCCGGCAACAAGACGCTGGGCAAGTTCCATCTGGACGGCATCCCCGCCGCGCCCCGCGGCGTGCCCCAGATCGAGGTGGCCTTTGATATCGACTCCAACGGCATCGTGAATGTTTCCGCCAAGGATCTGGGCACGGGCAAGGAGCAGAAGATCACCATCACCTCCTCTACCAATATGTCTAAGGAAGACATCGACAAGGCCGTCAAGGACGCCGAGAAGTTTGCCGCCGAGGACAAGAAAAACAAGGAAGCCGTGGATGTGCGCAACGAAGCCGAGAGCCTGGTCTATCAGACCGAAAAGTCTCTGGGCGAGCTGGGCGACAAGATCTCCGCGGACGAAAAGGCCAAGGTGGAGAGCGCCTGCAGCAAGCTGAAGGAGACCCTGAAGGGCTCGGATGTGGAAGCCATCAAGGCGGATACCGAAGCCGTCAAGCAGGCCTTCTACGCGGTGGCGGAGAAGATGTATGCGCAGTCCGGCGCACAGGGCGCGCCCGGCGCGGAGACTGCCGGCCAGGCCGGCGCAGGCGCCCAGCAGGGCCCCAACGGCGAGACCGTCTACGATGCGGACTATAAGGTCGTGGACGACGACGAGAAGAAATAAACCAGACAACATGCGATGGCGCGGCGGGGCGTTTGCCCCGCCATCCGCCTGTATACTGACAGTAGGAGAGCGAACATATGGCGGAACAGCGCGATTTATATGAGATTTTGGAGCTCCAGAAGGGCGCCTCGGAGGATGAGATCAAAAAGGCCTACCGCCGGCTGGCCAAAAAATATCATCCCGACCTGAACCCCGGCGACAAGACCGCCGAGGCAAAAATGAAAGAGGTCAACGGCGCCTACGAGATCCTTTCCGATCCGGAAAAAAAGGCCCGCTACGACCAGTTCGGCTATGCGGGCATCGATCCCAATTATGCCGGCGGCCCCGGCGGACCCGGTGGCCCGGGAGGCGGCTTCAGCGGCTTCCAGGACTTTGATCTGGGCGATATTTTCGGCTCCATGTTCGGCGGCGGCTTCGGCAGCGCCGCCGGCCAGCGGACCCGTTCCGGCCCCCGGAAGGGCGAAAACCTGCGGTTGAGCCTGCAGCTGACCTTTGAGGAGGCCGTCTTCGGCTGCGAAAAGAGCGTTACCGTCACCCGGGAGGAGACCTGTAAGGACTGCGGCGGCAGCGGCGCGAAAAAGGGCACCCAACCGGAGACCTGCCCCGTCTGCCGGGGCACCGGTCAGGTGAAATCCACCCAGCGGACGCCCTTCGGCGTCTTTTCCAGCAGCAGTCCCTGCCAGAACTGCCGGGGCACCGGCCGGATCATCAAGGAGCCCTGCGCCGGCTGCGGCGGCACGGGCAAGGTCCGCAAGAGCCGCACCATCAAGGTGAAGATCCCCGCCGGCATTGACGACGGTCAGACCATCTCCCTGCGGGGCGAGGGCAACGGCGGCGTTCAGGGCGGCGCAGCAGGCGATCTGTATGTGACGGTCTATGTGAAGGAACACAAGATGTTCCAGCGGGACGGACAGGATATCATGCTGGAAATGCCCATTTCCTTTGTCCAGGCCACGCTGGGCGCTTCCATCACCGTCCCCACGGTGGACGGCAAGGTGGAATATGAGATCCCCGAGGGCACCCAGACCGGGACGGTGTTCCGTCTGCGGGGCAAGGGCGTCCCCAATCTCAACGGCCGGGGCCGGGGCGACCAGTATGTGAAGGTCAATGTGGAGATCCCCAAAAACCTGAACCACGAGCAGAAGGAGCTTCTGCGGAAATTCGAGGAGAGCACCGGCGACAGCTGCTATGCCCAGCGCAAGGGCTTCTTCAAAAAGATGAAGGATCTCTTCAAATAAAAACTCAAGAAATCAGGATCTGTGCGTTTGCCGTCCTGCCGCAGTCTGCGGCGGGGCGGCTTTTTTTCGCGGAAAAACCGGGGCTTTCCCGGGAAAAATCAAAAAAACCCGGTCTGCCCGGGGGAATGGCTTGTATTACCCGATCAAATTTGATATAATGGCACCAATAAAAATATGATTTGGAGTATGGAATGAAACGAAAAAAATGGCTGCTGCCAGTCGAAACAGACGCCTGCGTCAGCAAATTAGCCGGTGAGCTGGGGCTCAGCCGGCTTTCGGCCCGTGTGCTGGCGGCTCGGGGCTTTGATTCCCGGGAAAAGGCACAGGCCTTTCTGGACCGATCCCTGGATGGGATCCACGACCCCTATCTGCTGAAGGACATGGATCTGGCCGTGGAGGAGATCCGCCGCGCCCTCCGGGACCGGGTGAAGATCGCGGTCTACGGCGATTACGATGTGGACGGCGTCACCGCCACCTGCATCATGATCCAGTATCTGCGCTCCCGCGGGGCAGACTGCACCTATTACATCCCCGACCGTCTGGGCGAGGGCTATGGCCTGAACACCGCGGCCATCCAGTCCCTTTACGACGACGGCTGCCGCCTGCTCATTACCGTGGACAGCGGCATCACCGCCGAGGAGGAGGCCCGCTTTGCCGGGTCGCTGGGCCTGCGGCTGATCATTACCGACCATCATGAATGTAAGGAGCAGCTGCCGGAGGCGGCCGCGGTGGTCAATCCCCGCCGGCCGGACAGCGCCTATCCCTTCCGGGAGCTGGCGGGCGTCGGCGTGGCCTTCAAGCTGATCTGCGCCCTGGAGCAGGAGCGCCCGCTGGAGGAGCTGCTGCAGGAATATGCGGATGTGGTGGCCGTGGGCACCATCGCCGATGTGATGTCGCTGACGGGGGAGAACCGGATCATCGTCTCCTACGGCCTGCGCTACCTGCAGAATACGAAAAATTACGGCCTGAAGGCGCTGATGCAGAAGCTGGGCATGGACGCCCGCACGGTCACCTCCAACGCCGTGAGCTTTACCATGGCGCCCCGTATCAATGCGGCGGGCCGTCTGGGCGCCGCCAGCAGCGCCGCAAGGATGTTTCTCACGGATGATCCCGCCGAGGCCTCCGCGCTGGCGGAGCATCTCTGCGCCCTGAACCACCGGCGGCAGGAGGAGGAAAACGGGATCTATGAGCAGATCATGGCCCGGATCCAGGCCCATCCGGAGCTGACCCGGGGCAGGACCATGACCCTCTGGGGCGACGGCTGGCACAACGGCGTCATCGGCATCGTATCCTCCCGCCTTTCCGACCGCTATGGCGTGCCCTGCGTGCTGATCTCCATGAACGGCGACAACGGCAAGGGTTCCGGCCGCAGCATCAAGGGCTTCAATCTGTATGCGGCGCTGGAGAAAAATGCGCCGCTGCTGGAAAAATACGGCGGACATGAGCTGGCCGTTGGCCTGACGGTCCGCCGGGAGCATCTGGAGGAGCTGCGGCAGGCGCTGGAGGACTATGCCCTCTCCGGCGAGGTGGAGGATGTGGTCCCCTGCGTCAGCGTAGACTGCCGGGTGGAGCCGGAGGAGCTGACGCTGCCGGAGGTCCGGGGCCTTTCCGCGCTGGAGCCCTTCGGCATGGGCAACCCCCAGCCGGTGTTTCTGATGAACGATGTGCGCATCGAGGAGATCACGCCCATCAGCCACGACCGCCATGTAAAGCTGCATCTTTCCAAAAACGGGAAGTATTTCTATGCCTTTGTGTTCGGCATGGGCGCCCGGAGCTGTCAGTTCGTCAAGGGCGACCTGCTGGATATCGTCTTTTCCGCGGAGATCAATCATTATAAGGGCAACCAGAGCGTCCAGCTGGTGATCCGGGATGTGAAATGGGCCGCCGGCGAGGAGCGGGCGGATCAGGATACGCTGGCCCTCTGCGCCCGCTTCCGGGAGGGAGCAGAGCTGGGGCAGGAGGAGGCCGCGCTGCTGACGCCCACCCGGGATGAGCTGGTGGCCGTCTTCCGCCATATCAAGGCCAACGCGGAGGAGGGCGTTTTGTGCGCCTCCGCCGCAACGCTTTACCGGAAGGTGCGGTACGAATCCCGCCTTTGCGGCCATATGAACGCAGGCAAGCTGCTGGTCTGTCTGGATATTTTCCGGGAATGCGGGATCTTTTCCTATGAACAGACCGGCGGAGAGCTGGTGGTGCGCCTGCTGAATTATCAGGGCAAGGCAGATATCAACGGCTCTGCCGTGCTCAAGCGTCTGATGACCATGCTGAGGGGCTGAGAAGAGCAAAATGGATCAGAAGGAACAACAGGAGTATATGGAAACGCTGCAGCAGCAGATCGAAGGGATCGCCGCGGGCTTTTCCCCGGAGGAGGGCGAAAAGATCCGCCGGGCCTACCGCTTTGCGGCCCAGGCCCATCAGGATCAGCTGCGCAGGAGCGGCGAGCCCTATATCATGCATCCGGTGGCCGTGGCCTGCATCATCGACCAGATGGGGCTGGACGCGGAATCCGTCATGGCGGGGCTGCTCCACGATACGGTGGAGGATACGCCCGTCACCCGGGAGGATATCGCCCGGGAGTTTGGCGCGCCGGTGGCCATGCTGGTAGACGGCGTTACCAAGCTCACCAAAATGGAACATACCTCCTACAGCACCAAGGAAGAGCAGCAGATGGAGGACCTGCGCAAAATGTTTATCGCCATGGCGAAGGACATCCGGGTCATCATGATCAAGCTGGCGGACCGGCTGCACAATATGCGCACCATCCAGTATCAGAAGGTCCAGAAGCAGCGGGACATCTCCGTGGAGACCATGGAGATCTATGCGCCGCTGGCCCACCGGCTGGGGATGCAGGGCGTCAAGTGGGAGCTGGAGGACCGGTCGCTGAAGATCCTGGACCCTGTGGGCTACAAGGAGATCTCCGACTTTCTGGAGGATAAGAGCCACGGCTTTGCGGCCTTTCTGGAGGAGACGAAAAAGCGCATCCAGGAAAAGCTGGAGCAGGCGGGCATCGCCTGCCAGGTCAAGGCCCGGCTCAAGAGCGTTTACAGCATCTACCGGAAGCTCTACGGGCAGAACCTGAGCTTTGCGGAGCTTTATGATATCTGCGCCACCCGGGTCATCGTCAAGGAGCTTACCGACTGCTACAATGTGCTGGGCCTGATCCACGATCTGTATAAGCCCGTTCCCGGCCGCTTCAAGGATTATATCTCCACCCCCAAGCCAAACGGCTATCAGTCGCTGCACACGGTGGTCATCGGCTCGGAGGGCATCCCCTTTGAGGTGCAGATCCGCACGGAGGAGATGGACCACCGGGCGGAATACGGCATCGCAGCCCACTGGAAATATAAGGACGGCCTGAAGGGCTCCCAGAAGGAGGAGGCCTTCGCCTGGGTCCGGCAGCTCATCGAGACCCAGCAGGATACCGACGCCTCGGACTTTATCAAAAACATCAAGACCGATCTGTTTGCAGACGAGGTCTATGTTTTCACGCCTCGGGGGGATGTGATCAATCTGCCCCAGGGAGCGACGCCCATTGACTTTGCCTATGCCATCCATTCAGCCGTGGGCAACCGGATGACCGGCGCCAAGGTCAACGGACGCATTGTTCCGATTGATTATCAGCTGAAGAGCGGCGAGATCGTGGATGTCATCACCTCCAAGACGGCCGCCGGCCCAAAGCGGGACTGGATGCAGATCGTCAAGACCAACGGCGCCCGGACCAAGATCAAGCAGTGGTTCAAAAAGGAGCGCCGGGACGAAAACATCGAGCAGGGCAAGGCTGCGCTGGACCGGGAGCTGCGGGCCAACCTGCTTTACGACGCCTTCCAGCAGCCGGAGCTGCAGAACCTGATCCTGAAGCGTCTGGAGATGCCGGATCTGACGGAGCTTTACGCTTCGCTGGGCTATGGGGGCATCGCCATGAGCCGGGTCATCGCCAAGGTGCGCGATGAGCTTCAGCGCCAGCGGGCGGCGGAGCAGAAGGAAGCCAAGCTGGAGGCCAAGCTGGCCGCCCAGACGGTCCGGGCCCAGCGGTCCGTGGCAGATACTGGCGTCATCGTAGAGGGGCTGGACAACTGTCTGGTCAAGTTCGCCAAGTGCTGCAGCCCCCTGCCCGGCGACCCCATCATCGGCTTCGTCACCCGGGGCTATGGCGTCTCCGTCCACCGGCAGGACTGCGCCAATGTCCGCGCGGCCCTGCAGAACAAGCCGGACGACGGCCGCTGGATCCGGACGGAATGGGCCATGAACGAGCGGCACCAATACAGCGCGGGCATCCGTGTGACCACAAAATCCCGGGTGGGAGCCATCACCGATGTGCTCACCGTGCTCACCAATATGAAGATCAATGTGAGCGAAATGAACGCCAAGGAGATGGACGACGGCCAGTGTGACCTGTTTCTGACCATCACCGTCTCCGATGCGGAGCAGATGGAGCTGGTGCTCAGCCGCATCCTGCGGGCCAACGGCGTGATCCAGGCCCGGCGCATCGTGGCGGGCAGCTGAAGGAGAGGGGAGAAGAACAATGCGAGCGGTTTTGATCCGGGTCACCCGGGCCTCCATCACCATCGACGGACAGGATGGCGGCTCCATGGGCCGGGGCTATGTGGTGCTGGTGGGCGTCAAGCCCGGCGACGGCCCGGCGGAGGCGGCCTGGATGGCGAAAAAATGCGCGGAAATGCGGATCTTTGAGGATGAACATGAAAAAATGAACCTGGGTCTGGGCGATGTGGGCGGCGGGATGCTGGTGGTGAGCAATTTCACCCTGTATGCCGACTGCTCCCATGGCCGCCGGCCGGACTTTTTCGGCGCGGCCAGACCGGAGGAGGCCATCCCCGTATATGAGGCCTTTCTGGCGGAGCTTCGCGCCCGGGGCATCCCGCTGCTGACGGGAAGATTCGGCGCGGATATGGCCATCGACCATGTGAACGACGGCCCGGTGACGCTGATTTTAGATACAGATACTATGATGAAAAGGAAACCGGAGGGAAAACAATGATCCTGAAGCATGTGATCGTGGGCCTGCTGCGCACAAACTGCTATCTGATCTGCGACGAGCAGACCAAGACCTGCGCCGTGATCGATCCCGGCGCAAAGGCGGCCAGCATTCTGGAGGCCGCGGCGGAGACAGGCTGCCGGGTGGAAAAGGTCCTTCTGACCCATGGCCATTACGACCATGTGATGGCAGCGCCGGAGCTGCTGCGGCAGACAGGCGCGCGGCTCTATATCTCCAAAAAGGACGAATGGCTGCTCAGCTGCGACGAGGTGCTGCGCTACGGCACCCGGCGGGAGGGCTATGCCGTTCCCCATGTGGACGAATATCTGGAGGAGGGGAAGGATATCGCGCTGGGCAGCCTGACCTTCCGCGTCTTGGAAACGCCGGGTCACACCGCCGGCTCCTGCACGCTGCTCTGCGAAGACAGTATGTTCAGCGGCGACACCCTGTTCCACGAATGCTGCGGCCGCTGCGACCTGGAGACGGGCAGCATGGAGGACATGATGGCCAGCCTGAAAAAGCTGGCGCTGCTGCCGGGAAACTATCAGGTCTATCCCGGCCATGAGAGCTTCTCCACGCTGGACTATGAGCGGCAGTATAACCCCTATATGAAAGAGGCAATGCGTCGATGAACTATTGTCTGCAGGGCCACGACCGGGACAACGGCGTTCAGGAGATGCTGATCTCCCTGCTGCCGGACGAGCCCCACGACCGGGTGGAGGAGCTGTCCGGCGACGGCTGCCGCAGCATTGCCTGGGAGAAAGACGGCTTCCTCTGCGCCCGGGCGGAGATCCTCCGGGGCGTTCGCCGGAGCCAGGCTCAGGCGTCGGTTCCCATCCCGGCGGAGACCGATGGGGAGGAATATAAGCGGGCACTGACCTATACGGTAAAGACTGCCGTCTATCAGGCGCTGCTGCCCCTGCTGGAGCAAAAGCCCGCCTGGGGCAGCATGACCGGCGTCAAGCCCGCAAAGCCCGCCCGTCTGGCCATTCGGGAGGGGATGGACCCTGCCGCGCTGGAGCAGTATCTGCGGGCGCATTATGATGTTTCGGAAAACCGGGCCCGGCTCTGCCGCCGGGCGGCGGAATATGCCATCCGGGCGGAGGACAGTCTTCTCCCCGGCGAGACGCAGCTTTATCTCGGCATCCCCTTCTGCCCGGCCAAGTGCAGCTATTGCTCCTTCGTCAGCAACGACATGGCCCGCTGGGGCTTTATGATCCAGCCCTATCTGGAGGCCCTGCTGCAGGAGGTGGAGGCCGGCGGCGCGCTGCTCCGGCAGCATGGGCTGCCTCTGGGCAGCGTTTATATCGGCGGCGGGACGCCCACAACGCTGGACGCGGCCCAGCTGGACACGCTGCTGGCGGACATCCGGCGGGCCTTTGAGCTGTCCCGCTGCCGGGAGTTTACCGTGGAGGCGGGGCGGCCGGAGACCATCAGCGAAGAAAAGCTCCGGGTCCTGCAGCGCCATGGCGTCACCCGCATCAGTATCAATCCCCAGACCATGAACGACCGGGTCCTGCAGGGCGTGGGCCGGCGGCACACCGCCCGGGACATCGAGGAATGCTACCGGATGGCCCGGCAGACAGGGGATTTTCTGATCAATATGGATCTGATCGCCGGTCTGCCCGGCGACGACGACGCAAGCCTGCTGGAAAGCGTCCGCCGGGTGGCGGCGCTGCGGCCGGACAATGTGACCATCCACTGTCTGGCCCGCAAGCGGGGGGCGCGGCTGTATTTCGGCCCAACGGGCCAGCTTCCGGCGGAGACGCTGGACGCCTGCTACGCCCATCTGACGGCCCTCGGCTATGAGCCCTATTATCTTTACCGGCAGAAATATATGGCCGGCGGGCTGGAAAATGTGGGCTTCTGCCTTCCCGGGACGGCCTCCCACTACAATATCTGTATGATGGAGGAGCTTTCCGATGTGCTGGCGCTGGGCTCCGGCGGCGTGAGCAAGCTCTGCTCGGAAAACGGCCGCCGGGTCTGCCGGGTGGCAAATCCCAAATATCCCAAGGAATATATCGAGCGCATCGGCGCCATCGCGGCGGAAAAGCGCCGCCTGCTGGACGGCCAGCAAAAAGCTTGCAATCCGGAGCGCGCCGTGCTATAGTTTTGGCATAGAATGGTTCGTGATCTATTCAAAAAGGAGGAGCTTATCATGGATGACAAAGTGAGAGAGCTGCTGGAAAAGGCAAAGCTGACGGCGGCTGCCGCGGCCGGCGTGGCCTCCCAGGCCGTAGGAACGGCGGCGGAAAAGGGCGGACGCCTGGTGGAAAAGACCCGGCGCAGCCTGAAGCTGCTGGACCTGAACAACGAGATCGAGATCCTCATGCGGGAGATCGGCCGGATCGTCTACCTGACCCATACCGGGACGGAGACCGAGGAAAGCGCCCTGCAGGAAAAGCTGGAGCGCATCGACGCGAAATATGCGGAGATCGCCGGGCTCAAGGCCGAGCAGGAGGCCCAGCGCACCAAGGTGGTCTGCCCCGTCTGCGGCAAGGAATGTGATAAGACGGATCTTTACTGCCGCGTCTGCGGCGAAAAGCTTTCCTGAACGGGAAAACGCCATGCATTGGCGCAGGGAGTCCTCCTGCGCCTTCTTTTTTGACGGGGCATGAACCATAGCCGGACCGCATAAGCTTCCCATAGGCAGGGCTCTTTTTGGGGCCAGTTTTTCCGGGAAGGGCGGTCATTTCCTTGCGACAGCGCAAACAGGAGACATTTTTCGGCGGCACGCTGATCCTGATGGGCTCCGGCATTCTGGTCAAGCTCATCGGGGCGTTTTTCTCCATCCCTCTGGCCAATCTTTACGGCGCAGACGGCAACGATATTTTCATCAGCGCCTATTATGTCTATACGGCCATGTATGTGATCTCCTCCGCCGGGCTGCCGGTGGCGGTGTCCAAGATGGTGGCGGAGCGGCGGGCGCTGGGCCGGCTGCAGGAGGTGCGGCGCATCGCCCGGGTCTCCATGGGGGCCTTTGTGCTGCTGGGGGCGGCGCTCTCCGGGGCGATGCTGGCCTTTTCCGGGCCCATCTGCCGGCTGATCGGCTCCTCCTGCCGGGAGGCGCTGCTGGCCGTGGCCCCCACGGTCTTTTTCACCTGCGTCGTCTCTGCGGTGCGGGGCTATTATCAGGGCATGGCCAATATGGTCCCCACGGCGGTCTCCCAGATCATCGAGGCGCTGGGCAAGCTGATCTTCGGACTGGGCCTGGCCTATTATCTCATGGGGCAGGGCTGCGCGCTGGAGCGCGTGGTGGCGGGAGCCATCGGCGGCGTAACCCTGGGGACGGCTCTCAGCGCCCTCTACGCCGTGCTTTATGCCCTGCGGGATCCGGCGCGGCGCGGAAAAGCGCCCGGGGCCGATCCGTCCTGCCGCCCGGCGGGCGCGCTGCTGCGGGAGCTGATCCGGCTGGCGGCGCCCATCACCGTTGGGGCCTCTGTGTTTATCGTCAGCGCCATGATCGACAATTTCATGGTCAAGCTGCGGCTGCAGGAGGGCTGTCTGATGACAGACGCCGCCGCGGGCTATACCTACGGCGCTTATGGCTACGCCGTCAAGCTGTTCAATCTTCCTCTGACGCTGGTGGTGTCCATCGGCGTGAGCCTGCTGCCGGCCATCAGCGCCGCCCTTGCGGTAAAGGACCGGCGGCGCACCCTTTCGCTGGTGGAAAGCGCCTTCCGCCTGACGGGCATACTGGCCTTTCCCTGTGCCTTTGGGCTGGCGGCCATCCCCGGGCCGATCCTTGAGCTGCTTTTTTCCAAACAGCCGGAGGCCTGCGCCCAGGCTGCGCCACTGCTGGCGGCG
Organism: uncultured Eubacteriales bacterium; assembly: GCA_900555855.1. Lineage (GTDB taxonomy): Bacteria > Bacillota > Clostridia > Oscillospirales > Butyricicoccaceae > UBA4644. The sequence continues at coordinate 39,153 of USML01000002.1, forward strand.
CTGGCCCCCTCGGTCTTTTTTGCGGCCATGGTATCGGTGAGCAATCCGGTGCTTCAGGCCATGGGAAGGGCGCGTCTGCCGGTGATCAGCATGGCGGCGGGGGCGGCGGTGAAGGCCGTGTGCAACTATGCGCTGGTGGGCATTCCGGAGATCGGCGTCCTGGGCGCGCCCATCGCCACGGGCGTCTGCTATCTGGCCATGATGCTGCTGAACTTCCGCCATATCCGGCGGCAGGGCGCGGCCTTTTCGCTGGCCCGAAGCTTTGGAAAGCCGCTGCTGGCCGGGCTGGGCATGGGCGTTTTCGTCCGGCTGATCTGGGCGCCGGTGCAGACCCTGACAGGTCCGGGAAGGGCCGGGGCGCTGCTGGCGGTGCTGATCGTGGTGGGTCTGGCGGCGCTTTTTTACCTGCTTTTGCTGGCTGCGCTGCGCGCCATGCCCCGGGAGGATGTTGTCATGCTGCCCGGCGGTGAAAAGCTTGCAAAAATCCTGAAAATCCGGTGATTTATTCTTGCAAAGAAGGAGAAAATATGATAGATTTAGAACAGTCTCACTACGGCTTTCAAGACCTGCTGGAGATCATGGCGCGGCTGCGGCAGAAAGAGGGCGGCTGCCCCTGGGATCTGGCCCAGACCCATGAGAGCATCCGGCGGAATTTCATCGAAGAGGCCTATGAAGCGGCGGAAGCCATCGACCAGCGGGACGACGCCCATCTCTGTGAGGAGCTGGGGGATGTTTTGCTGCAGGTGGTCTTCCATGCCCAGATCGCCAGAGAGGCGGGGGCCTTCGATATGGACGATGTCTGCACCGGCATCTGCAAAAAGCTGATCCTGCGGCATCCCCATATTTTCGGCACGGCGGACAGGCTCACCGACGCCGGGCAGACGCTGGATCTCTGGGAGGAGGTCAAGCGGAAGGAGAAGCACCAGCAGACCTATACCGACGCCATGAACGATGTGGCCCGGTCGCTGCCTGCGCTGATCTATGCGGAAAAGGTCCAGTCCCGGGCGAAGCGCTCCGGCTTCGACTGGCCGGAGGTCTCCGGCGCGCTGGACAAGCTCCGGGAGGAGACGGCGGAGCTGGAACAGGCCATGGATCAAAAGGACAGGGCAGAGGAGGAGCTGGGCGATCTGCTGTTCGCGGCGGTGAATGTGGCCCGGCGCCTGGAGCTGGATCCGGAGCAGGCCCTGATGCGGGCCACGCAGAAGTTCATGAAGCGCTTTGCACTGGTGGAGCAGGCGGCGGGGGACAAGCTCCGCACCATGTCTCTTCCGGAGATGACCGCCCTCTGGGAGCAGGCCAAGCAGCAGACCGCAGGATCGTAAAGGAAGCGGCTCCGTCCGCTTTTGATATGGATATTCTAATTGCAGAAGGAGATACGATTATGAACAAAATGGAACTGATTTCCGCCATCGCGGAAAAGGCAGAGCTGAGCAAGAAGGACGCGGAAAAGGCCCTGACCGCCGTTGTGGAGTCCATTTCCGAAGCGCTGCAGACCGGCGATAAGGTCCAGCTCATCGGCTTTGGCTCTTTCGAGGTCAAGAACCGGGAAGCCCGCATCGGCCGCAACCCCAAGACCAAGGAAGAAATCCGCATCCCCGCCTCCAAGACCCCTGTGTTCAAGGCCGGCAAGGCCCTGAAAGACAAGGTCGCCCAGTAAATCCCAATACGAGCGCTGCCGGGGCCGGAAGGCCCCGGCTTTTCAGATCATCCCGCGGAAAAGGAGAAGTACCATGCGTCTGGATAAATATCTCAAGGTGGCAAGGCTCATCAAGCGCCGCACCGTGGCCAACGAGGCCTGCGACGGCGAACGGGTCACGGTAAACGGCCGGGAGGCCAAGGCCTCCTATCAGGTGAAGGTGGGCGATGTGATCGGCGTCTCCTTCGGCAACCGCAGCCTGCGGGTGAAGGTCCTGCAGGTGCCGGAGTTCGCCACGAAGGAGCAGGCTGCCCTGCTCTATCAGGAACTGCCGGAGGAATAAACGCCCCCGCGCCGGGAAAGGCCGTCATAAAAGCAAAAACCTCTTCATATCCTTCCAACAAGGAAGTATGAGGAGGTCTTTTTCATGGAAAACAGCAATCAGTTTCAGGCGGACGGGCCCCACAGTCTGGTTTTGGAGGAGCGGCGCCGGCTGAATGTTTCCGGCGTCAGCGAGGTGCTGAGCTTTGATGAGGAGCAGGTGGTGATGGAGACGGCTCTGGGCCAGCTCACCGTGGAGGGAGAGGGACTTCATGTGGAAAAGCTCAGCCTGGATGTGGGCGAGCTGACGCTGGAGGGCAACATCCAGAGCCTTTGCTACAGCAGGGAGACCAAGCGCCGCGGCTCCTTCTGGTCCCGGGTGTTTTAATGCTGCCCACAAGCCTGGATCAGCAGATGGGGATGTTCCTCCGGGCCATTCTGCTGGGGGCCGCGCTGGCGGCGGGCTTCGACCTGCTGGAGGGCTTCCGGCGAGCCTGCCGTCTGGGGCGCGGGGGAACGGCGCTGCTGGACGCCCTGTTCTGTCTGAGCGGTCTGGGGGCCTTTCTGCTGTTTTTCCTCCGCAGCACCGACGGCCGCCTCCGGGGCTATCTGCCGCTGGGGCTGGCGCTGGGCGCGTTTCTGGAGCAGAAGGCCCTTTCCCGGCTGCTGCGGCGGAGCTGCACCTGGCTGCTGCAGGGGCTTTTCCGGCTGCTGAAGCGGGGCCGCGACGGGCTTTTCTGGCTGTTCAGCTTCCCGAGAGGACAATAAAACATCAGCTCCGCGGAGAACGGTCCTCCGCGGAGCTTTTTTGCGGTCAGCCCTCTGCCGGCGGCTTTGGGGCGGGGGAGAGCAGCGCCGGATCCACCGGCGTACAGCCGCAGATGCAGATGCCGATGCATTCGCCGCAGCGGGTGCATTTGTTCAGATCCACCACGGGATAGGTGTTTACCAGAGAGATGGCCTGCTGCTTGCAGGCGGCGGAGCAAAGGATGCAGCCGATGCAGGCGTTCAGATGGCCGGGGACCTCCGAGCCGCTCTTGGAGTGCGCGCGGTTCAGCCGCTTTGCCACCTCGGAGGGGGAGACGCCCATGCATTTGACAAAATTGCGGTAATAGGTGGAAAAATCCTGAAAGCCCACGGCGGCGGCAGCGTCTGTGATGGACCGGCCGTCCCGCAGCAGGCGCAGCGACTGCTGGATGCGCCGCTCGGTGATATATTGCCGGATGGGCATGCCCGTGTGCAGCTTGAAGGCGTTGTAAAGGCTGCTTTGGGAGAGGGCCGCCACCTTTACCAGATCCTCCGTGCCGATGCTGTCGGAAAGATGCTGCTCGATATAGCGGATGCAGCTGATGACGGCGGAATAATTGCTTTCCGAGGGCTGCTTTCTGTCCAGCAGCTGCGTGGTGTAAACATCCCGCACCATCAGCTGCAGGGCGGAGATCACCAGCATATTGCCGATCTGGAAGGGGCTGTCGGCAGAGGTGTTCTGCTCGTCCATCAGGCAGTAGAGCAGATGCACCAGCCGCTCCCGCTCGTGCCGGGGCATATGGATGATGGGCGGAAGGTTGGAAAAATCCTTCTTCAGCTTTGGGAAGCAGGACACCAGCGCATCCATCATCTCCTGAGAGAAGGAAAGACAGAAATAGGAGGTCTCCGGCGGAAAGATATACAGGCTGTGGTTGCAGTAGATGGGCGTAAACAGCAGGTCTCCGGGCTGCATCCGCAGCATCTGATCCTGCTGAAAATAAGCCAGGTCGCCCTTCAGCAGCAGCGTGCAGTGGTAAAAGCTGTGGTAATGCGCGTCCACCTTGCCGGTATAACGCTCGCCGATGTAGATATGATAATTCTGCTTGCTTGCAAAAAGCAGCTGCCGGTTGAGATTGTTCATGGTCGGTTGTGCCTCCTCTGCTCTTCGGCTGCTTCCAGCGGGTCTTTGCTTGATTATAAGGCGATAAAATAAAAAATGCAAGATACAACGCCTAACTTTAGAAGGAAAGTAATTTCCATTCGCCCCCGGCGTTGCTATAATTTTGACATAAAGTGAATTGTTTTTGCAAGACGCTTTGTCGAATATGGCTATAGCAAATCAGATTATAACAGGGAGAGTGGCAGTATGAGAGTTTACATCAGCATGGACGCAGAAGGGATCTCCGGGATCTATAAGCTGGCGCAGGTGATGCCCGGCCACACGGAATATGATTATGCCCGCAAGCTCATGGCCGGGGATATCAACGCTGCCGTGGCAGGCGCCTGCGACGCCGGAGCGGAAAATGTCTTTGTGTGCGACGCCCACAACGGCGGCGACAACCTGCACATCACCGATCTGGACGAGCGCACGATCCTCTGTTCCGGCGCAGACCGGCCCTTCAGCATGGCGGAGGGCGCGGAGCTGGGCTACGACGCGGCGCTGCTCATCGGCTACCACACCCGCAAGGGCAGCAAGGGCGTGATCAGCCACAGCTATGCTTACGGCTCCATGGTGGAAATGCGCATCAACGGCAAGATCGCCTCGGAATACGAGCTGATCGGCTATATGATCGGTTATTACGGCGTGCCGGTGGTGTTCCTTTCCGGCGACGATATCATCACGGCAGACGCCCGGGCAAATGTCCCCGGGATCCACACGGTGGAGACCAAGCGCTGCATCAGCAACGGCGCCGCCGCCTGTCTGCATCCCAATGTTACCGGCCGCCGGATCCGGGAGGAGGTAAAGGCCGCGCTGCTGAACCTGAAGGCCGAGGGCATTGCCCCCATGCAGCTGGAGGGCCCGGTGACCATTGATGTGCGCTATACCGCCGAAGCGCAGGCCTGGAAGGCCATGCAGGCGCCCGGCACCATCCGGCTGGACGAAGCCACCGTCCGCTATCTGGGCGAGGATTATAAGGAAGCCTTTACGGCGTTTCTGGCAGGAACGACCCTTGCCGGCACCTTCCGGGACGACGCAGATCTTTACTGCTGAAAACGACAGGGAGGGATGAGATGTTTCGCTATGTTTCCAAACGGGTGCTCCAGCTGGTCCTCGTGTTTTTCATCGTATCGGTTCTGATCTTCACGGTGGTGCGCATGACGCCGCTGGATCCCATCGCCTCCATCTCCAAGGGCAAGGCCATGAGCGAGGAGACCCGCCTTGCGCTGATGCGGGAATATGGGCTGGACAAGTCCTGGGCCGGGCAGTATGTTTCCTGGATCGGCGGCCTGTTCCGGGGGGATCTGGGCAAGAGCTTTCAGTACCGGCAGGCCGTCACGGAGCTTCTGGCCGTGCGCTACAGGACCTCGGTGCAGCTGGTGGCCATGAGCGCGCTGATGATCATTTTTCTGGCCATTCCCCTGGGCGTGGTCAGCGCGGCCCATAAAAACAGCCTGCTGGATCAGACACTGACGGTGTCTTCCCTGATCTTTGTGTCTTCGCCGCCGTTTTTCACCGGGATTTTGCTGATGCTGCTGTTTACCATGGTCTGGCCGGTCTTTCCCACCTTCGGCACCGGCGCGAATTTCTGGGACAACATGAAATATCTGTTTCTGCCGGCGGTATCGCTGGCGGCGGTGCGGGTGGCGCTGTCCATGCGCATCACCCGGAGCAATATGGTGGAGCAGCTGCAGGCGCCCTATATCCAGACGGCCACGGCCAAGGGCCTTTCCCGGCGGACCATTGTGTATAAGCACGCCCTGAAAAATGCCGCCATCCCCATCATGACCGTCACCGCGCTGGACATTTCCGGCATGTTGGGCGGCTCCGTTCTGGTGGAAAAGGTCTTTTCTTTGAACGGCGTCGGCACCCTGCTGGCAGATTCCATTACAAAGTCAGATTATCCCGTGACGCAGAGCATCACGCTCATCATGGTGCTGGTCTTCATGCTGTGCAATCTGTTTGTGGATATCATGTATGGCGTCATTGATCCGCGGGTGCGGCTGGATTAAGGAGGCGCTTTATGAAAAAGAACAAAGCCTTTTCGGCCAAACGAAATACGGGAACGCTGTTTACCGTCCCGGTGGTGATCGCCATGGTGGTCCTGTGCGTCATTATTTTCTGCGCGGTGTTCGCGCCGCTGATCTCGCCCTACGACCCGGTCTATCAGGACATCGGCGCGGCGCTCAGCGGCCCCACGGACCAGCATATCCTGGGCACGGACAGCGTGGGCCGCGACCTGCTGAGCCGCCTGTTTTACGGCGGACGGACCACCATCGTGGGCGGCCTGGCCATCATCTTCCTTTCCATCCTGCTGGGCCTGCCCATCGGCCTGTTCTGCGGGTATTACGGCGGGCTCATTGATTCCATCTTCATGCGCGTCTGCGATATCCTGCTGTCCTTCCCCTCCATGCTGCTGGCCTTCGTGCTGGTGGCGGGCTTCGGCCGGGGCAGCATGAACAACGCCATCATCGCCCTGGGCGTGATCTATGTGCCGGGTCTGGCCCGGCTGGTGCGCTCCCTGACGCTGGTGGAAAAAAACAAGGTCTATGTGGAGGCCCTGCGCTCCATGTGCTATTCCAATCTGCGGATCATGTTTGTCCACATCATCCCAAACTGCATTTCCAGCGTCATCATCCAGCTCACGCTGGACATGGGCTACGCCGTGCTGGACCTTGCGGGCATGAGCTTTCTGGGCTTCGGCGTTCAGGCGCCAACGGCAGACTGGGGCAATATGCTCAACGAGGGCCGGGGCTATCTGATGCAGAAGCCCATGCTGGCCATCCTGCCGGGCCTGTGCATCATTGCGCTGGTGGTCTCGCTGAATATCTTCAGCGACGGGCTCTACCGCTATCTGGAACCCCAGCAGCGCAAGCTGCCCACCTTTAAGAAATACGACCGAATGCGCGCCAGAGCGCTGAAAAAAGCGGGGGTGAAAAACGATGGCTGAGCTTTTGGAGATCCGGGATCTTTCCGTGGAGATCATGTCCACCCGCGGCCTGGTCCACGCCGTCCGCGGCGTCAACCTGACGGTGGAGGCAGGCTCCATCCACGGCATCGTAGGCGAATCCGGCTGCGGCAAGAGCGTCACCTCCCGCTCCATCCTGCGGCTTTATGACAAGCGCTATGTGCGCACCCGGGGCCAGATCCTCTTTGACGGGCAGGACCTGCTGGAATGCTCGGAAAAGCAGATGCAGAAGATCCGCGGCAAGCAGATCAGCATGATCTTTCAGGACCCCATGACGGCACTGAATCCGCTCTATAAGGTGGGCGATCAGATTGCGGAGGTCTATACCCGCCATTTTGGCGATTCCCGGAAGGAGGCCCGGAAAAAGGCGCTGGAGATGCTGGAGCTGGTGGGCATCCCCGGCGACCGCAGCGGCGACTATCCCCATCAGTTCTCCGGCGGCATGAAGCAGCGCGTGGTCATTGCCATGGCCCTGGCGTGCAGCCCGGAGCTGATCCTGGCCGATGAGCCGACCACTGCTCTGGATGTGACCATCCAGGCGCAGATTCTGGATATGATCAAGGCGCTGAAGGAAAAGCAGAATACTTCCATGATCCTCATCACCCACGATCTCGGTGTCGTGGCGGAGGTCTGCGACCGGGTGGCCGTGGTGTACGCCGGTGAGATCATCGAATACGGCACCAAGGAGGAGATTTTCGATTATCCCACCCACCCCTACACCGTGGGCCTGTTCGGTTCCATTCCCAAGATTCATGAGGATGTGGAGTGGCTTGATTCCATTCCCGGTATGCCGCCCAACCCGGCAGACCTGCCTTCCGGCTGCCACTTCCACCCCCGCTGCTCCAAATGCACCCAGCCGTGCGGTGAGAAAGCGCCGGAGATGGTGGAGATCCGACCCGGCCATTTCGTCCGTTGCCTGAATTGCACCGAGAAAAAGGAGTCCTGATTATGGCGGCAATTATTGAAGTTGAACATCTGAAAAAGTATTTTGATACCCCCAGAGGCAAGCTTCATGCGGTGGACGACGTCTCTTTCAAGATCGAGCAGGGCACCAC
>USML01000003.1 GCA_900555855.1 uncultured Eubacteriales bacterium
AAAAGTCATCGGCATTTGTGGCGGGTATCAGATGATGGGAGTGCGGATCGAGGATCCCGGGCAGGTCGAAGGTATGCAAACCGCGACCGACGGATTGGGTTTACTGCCTCTGGTCACGGTGATGCAGGATGCGAAGGTGGTTTGTCAGAGTCATTTCCGTTTTAAGAATTATGAATCGGATTGTGCCGGTTATCAGATTCACATGGGGACGACGACACCTTTACACGCGGGAGGGCGGCAAACAACGCTCAATACCCTTGCGGACGGTACAACCGACGGTTATCGGTTGAACGCAGACTGCTGGGGAAGTTATATGCACGGTATCCTCGACAATCCGGTTGTTTTAGACGATCTGGCCGCAGGTTTCGGAGTGACTGCCGGCAGTGGTTTTGATTACAGGGCTTTTAAAGAACGGCAATACGACCTTCTGGCCGGTCAGGTACGGAAAGCTGTCGATTTGGACTATATTTATTCAACTTTATTTTTATAACTATGATTCACGGACATGGGGATGACCTTTATAAATCGCAGGTGCAAATAAAAGCGAACTTTTCGACAAATGTCTGGTATGAAGCGGATACCCGTCCCTTGTGTGATTTTTTGAGTACGCATCTCGAAGGTATTTTTCATTATCCGGAACCGGATGCCGGTTCTTTCCGTAAGGTGGCTGCTGCCTGCCACGGGCTTACTCCCGAACAGGTTTTGGTCGGAAACGGGGCTACGGAATTGTTCTATATGGTGGCTCATGCTTTTTCCGGTAATCGTACGTTGATACCTGTCCCGTCGTTTACGGAGTACGAAGATGCATGTACCTTGTATGACCATCATATCCAATTCGTCGGGCAGGTGGATGTGGAGCATATCGTCACGGAGCCGGCCTTTGTCTCCGGGCAGTTCGCCTCCTATCATGTTTATCCCTATTACCCCGATTATCTCAACTATATCCTGCACCCGGCGGAGCGGGAAAGAAGCCCCGTCTGGGAGGGCAAGGCCGTCCTCTCCCGCGTGGAGACCGGCCCGGGCACGCCCATCGGCGCGGTTCTGGAGCAGGAGGATTATTATGGCCCGGAGGGCGGGGTCAATACCTATCTGGCCTATCTCCGCGCCCTGCGGCGGCATCATACCATGCCGGTGGTCATCTCGGAGTTTGGCGTCTCCACCGGCCGGGGCATGGCCCAGCGGGACCAGAACACCCGCCGCAACCAGGGCCACATGTCGGAGCAGGAGCAGGGGCAGGCGCTGGAGGAATGCTGGGAGGATATCATGACGGCGGGCTGCGCCGGCGGCTGTGTGTTTACCTGGCAGGACGAGTGGTTCAAGCGCACCTGGAACACCATGCACGCCGTGGACCTGCAGCGGACGCCCTACTGGAGCGATTATCAGACCAACGAGCAGTATTTCGGCCTGCTGTCCTTCGACCCCGGGAGGGAGGAGAGCGTCTGCTATGTGGACGGCGACCTTTCCGAATGGACGGAGGAAGACAAGCTTCTGGACGAGGGCGGCCGGGCGCTGTCGATGAAATATGACGAGCGCTTTGTCTATCTGCTGCTCTATGAGGAGGGCTTTTCCCAAGGGGAAAAGCGGCTGTATGTCCCCATTGATGTGACGCCCAACAGCGGCAGCACCTGGTGCGAGAGCAGCGGCATCGCCTTTGACCGGCCGGCGGACTTTCTCCTGTGCATCGACGGCAGGGAAAACAGCCGGCTGCTGGTGCAGGAGCGCTATGAGGTGCTGCGGGCCATGTTTTATCACGAGACCCACGACCGGGACGCTTATCTGGAGCCGCCGGACGCGGATTCGCCGGTGTTCAAGGACATCCGTCTCATGCTGCAGACGGCCACGCCGCTGCTCACCGGCAACTGGCAGGCCAGCGCGGAGACCTATGAGACCGGCCTGCTCACCTACGGCAACGCAAACCCCCGGGCGGCGGACTTCAATTCGCTGGCGGATTTCATCTTCGCCGGGGATTCTGTGGAGCTGAAGCTGCCCTGGCAGCTGCTGAACTTTGCCGACCCCTCCCGGATGGCCGTCCACGATGATTATTATGTCCATTACGGCGTGGAGACCATCTCCATCGACGCCATCTGGCTGGGGCTTACCGACGGGGCGGGCGGAGGCCGCACGGCTCTGGCCGAGGCGCCGCTGAAGGGCTGGGGCAACCGGGCCAGCTACCATGAGCGGCGGAAGGCCGCATATTACGCGCTGCAGCAGCTCTGGACCGGGACGCGCTGAGCGCAGCGAGGGGAGGAAGAATCATGCCGGTGGAGGGATTGATCTATCTGTATCTTGCCGTATGCGCCGGCCTGATCGGCTTTAATCTTACCGCCGCCGCCCGGGCCAAGCACCGGGAACGGCGGATCGCGCGGAAGGCAGACCGCATGGAGCGCCGGATCCTCCGTCAGCTGCCGCTGCTGGAGGCTGCGGGCCTTGTGGAGGAGGGCTTTCTCCGGGGCATGGAGCGCCGCCTGCGGCGGGTGGAAAGCATGCTGGCCCTGGACGCGGCGCTGGAGCGGCTGCAGGCCCGGCAGCCGGAGCAGGTCTGGGCGCTTCTGCGGGCCATGAACGGCGTTACCGTGGCGCTGGCGAAGGACTACTGCCGCCGCCGGGACGATGTGGAGGCGGCCTTTTTTCCCTATATCATCCGAAAATACCGCCTGCTGCAGGGCCGGAGGGACCGGACGCTGGAAGGGCTGCTGCTGGAGCTTTTGCGCCAGCCGAGCATTTATTGCCGGGAAAGCGCCATGCAGGCCATCTATACGGCGGGAGACCCGGCGCTGGTGGTGCATGCGCTGAAGATCATCGACAGCGAGCGCCGGTTTTACCACGGCAGGCTGATCTCCAACGGGCTGCTGAACGATCAGAGCGACCGGCAGGCGCTGGACCAGGCGCTTTGGGCCGTGTTTGACGAGCTTGGCCCGGAGCTGCAGCTGGCCCTTTTGAATTACTTCCGCTATTCCTCCGGCGACCATGCGGAGAAGATGCTGGCGCTGCTGCAGGACCCGGAGCGGGACGACGAGCTGCGCTTTTCCTGCCTGCGCTATCTGGGGCATTATCCCTATGCCCCGGCCTATGAGACGCTGCTGGAGCTGGCGGAGCCAGACCGGGAGCGGAGATGGGAATATGCGGCGGTGGCCGCGGCGGCGCTGGCAGCCTATCCGGGAGAGGAGACCCTGCGGGTCCTTCGGCGGGACCTTTGCCACGCCAACTGGTATGTTCGCGACAACGCCGCCCGGAGCATGGAACGGCTGGACTGCCCCTGGCGGGAGCTGGAGGAAGTGATGGCCAGCGGCGACCGGTTTGCCGCGGAGATGCTGCGCTACCGGCTGGAGGAGCGGGAGCTGGAGCCGGAGAGAGAGGAGGATGCGGCGTGTATGATGGCGTAAAGCTTTTTCTGGAGATCGTGGGCTGGTTTTTTGTGCTCTATCTGCTGGGCTATTCCACCTTTCTGTTCATCTCCGTGCTGACAGGCTCCATGGAGCTTTACAAGCACGCCCGGCGGGAACGGCTGAAGGTTTTGCTGCCGGCAGACGATCAGCTGCCCATCAGCATCATCGTCCCCGCCCACAACGAGGAGATCACCGCGGTGGCCACCGTGCGGTCGCTGCTGACGCTGGATTACCGGGCCTATGAGATCATCGTGGTGGACGACGGCTCCACCGACGACACCGCCCGGGTGCTGACGGAGGCCTTTGGGCTGCACCGGATCCAGCGGCCCATCCACCGGCGCGTCCCCTGCCAGCGGGAGGAGGCCGTTTACGAGAGCCTGAGCCATAAGGTCCCGCTGACGCTGATCTGCAAGAAAAACGGCGGCAAGGCCGACGCCCTGAACATGGGCATCAACGCCTCCCGCTTCCCTTATTTTATCTGCATGGACGCGGATTCCGTCCTGCAGCACGATTCCCTGCGCCGCATCATCCAGCCCGTTTTGGAGGATGAGAATGTGGTGGCCGTGGGCGGGCTGGTGCGGGCGGCCAACGGGGTGGAGCTGGAAAACGGCCGGGTCCGGCGCTGGCAGCTGCCAAGAAACCTGCTGGTCTTTATGCAGACGCTGGAATATGACCGGTCGTTTTTGGCGTCGCGGATCCTGTTTGACCGGTTCAACGGCTCCATGATCATCTCCGGGGCTTTCGGCCTGTTCAAAAAGGAGACGGTGGTGGCCGTGGGCGGCTATGAGCGGGAGACCGTGGGGGAGGACATGGAGCTGGTGGTGCGGCTGCACGAATATTGCAGCGCCCACGACATCGGCTATGCCATCCGCTACGCCAGCGACGCCGTCTGCTGGACGCAGGTGCCGGAGCGGCTGGGCGATCTTTGCAGGCAGCGCAAGCGCTGGCATCTGGGCCTGTTCCAGAGCCTCAGCCGCCACCGGGATATGTTTTATGACCGGCGGTTTGGGGCGGTGGGGTTTGTTTCCTATCTGTATTTCCTGATCTATGAGCTGCTTTCGCCGCTGATCGAGATCTTCGGCGTGTTTACCATGGTGCTGGCCTGGTGGCTGGATCTGATCAATGTGCCGTTTATGCTGCTGTTTTTCGGGATCTATGCCGCCTTCGGCGTGATCCTGACGCTGACGGTGTTTTTCTCCCGCAGCCTGACGGCGGAGACCCGGATCACCCTGTGGGACGGCCTTCGGGCGGCGGCGCTTTGCGTGGTGGAGCTGGTGTTTTTGCGGTTTGTGCTGGCGTGGGTCCGCTGCGCGGCCCTTTTCGGCTACCGGAGCAAAAAGCTGCAATGGGGACAGATCCGGCGGCAAAGGATCGATCTGAACTGAGGAGGAGCGTATGAGACAACTGCAACGCAGGCTCGGGGCGGCGGCTCTGGCCCTGCTGCTGGGGCTTATGACGGGCCTGCCGGCCCGGGCGGAGGAGACCGTCCTGATCGCGGGCAACGACGGGCTTTATCCCATCGAGTCTTATGACCCGAAGACGGAGCGCTATGTGGGCCTGCTGCCGGAGCTTTATGAACGGATCGGCCGGGAGACGGGCCTGCGGCTGGTCTATCTGCCCCACGAGGGCGACACCGGCCAGCGGCAGCGGACGGAAAACCGGCAGGCGGATATCCTCTCTGCCTATCTGCCGGACACGGTGGACGAGCGGCTGCTGCGGGAGCGGATCACGGTGTGCCGCAGGGAGACGGAGCAGGGCGTTCAGGAGATCCGGGTGGGCTTTTTGAACACGCTTTCTCCGGAGACGGCAGAGACGCTCAAGCAGGCGCTGCAGGCCATCCCGCCGGAGGAGACGCTGGGGCTGCTGGCAAACAGCTTGGAGGCCAACCGGGGCGTTTCCCGCCGCCGGTTTTTTGCCGCGTTGGCGGCGCTGGGCGGGATGACGCTGCTGGCGGCGCTGGCGCTGGGCCTTTTCCTGCGGCAGAGGCAGAGCGCCGTCCAGGAGCGCGTCGGAGCGGTGCCGCGGCTGGGCATCGGCGGATACCAGGCCTATCTGCGCCGGGTGGAGCGGACCATTCCGCCGCAGGCGTGGGGGCTTTATTATGTGGCAAACATCGGCTGCGGCGAGACGCTGCTGGAGCAGCGCCTGGATCAGAGCCGCATCGAGCAGCTGGAGCGCTGCGCTGCGGCATATCTCAAGCGGGCCTGCGGCCAGCGGGAGGGGCTTTATTATGTGGCACGGGGGAGCTTTGCCCTGATCCTTCGCTGCGGCAGCCGGGAAAGGGCCGAGCGGCGCATGGCCGTTTTGATGGAGGAGCTGAACACGCAGCTGACGGGCGTCCGGAGGGAATATGCCGGGCTGATCCGGGCGGGCGTCTGCGCGCTGGGGGAGGAGCGGTCGCTCAGCGGCGAGACAGCCCTCGCCCATGCCCTGCAGGGTCGGCGCGACGCGGAGGCGCGCGGGCTGCCCTATGCCTTTACCACGCCGCAGCTGATCGCGGCGGGCGCAAGGCAGGAGCGCCTGCGGCGGCGGTGTGCCGAGGCCGTGGTCCGGGGCGAGCTTACCCCTTATCTGCAGCTGGTGATGGACCGGCAGGGCAGGGTGAACGGCGCGGAGCTGCTCTCCCGCTGGCAGGAGCCGGAGGAGGGCCTGCTGCGGCCCGGAGAATATCTTGACCTGATGATCGCCAGCGGTGTGGTCGTCCGGCACGATCTGGAGATCTTCCGCATGACCTGCCGGCTGCTGGAGCAGTGGAGCGGCCTGCCGGGCCGGGAAAAGCTTCGTCTGGCCTGCAACTTCACCCGGGCCGCCCTTGCGGAGCCGGGCTTTGCGGAGCAGGTGCGCCGGATCGCCGCGGGCGCCTCCTTCCCCCGGGAGCAGCTGATCCTGGAGATCACGGAGGACACGCTGATCCGCAGCGAGGGCGCGGTCCGGGAGAACATCCTGGAGCTGACGGCGATGGGCTTTTGCATGGCGCTGGACGATCTGGGGGCGGGCTATTCCTCGCTGGAGGATCTGTGCGCGTATCCCATCCAGTTCGTCAAGCTGGCGCGGGAGCTGGTCCGGCGGACGGCGGAGGAGCGGGGCCGCAGGCTGGTGGCCGGCCTTTGCCAGCTGGCCCACAGCATGGATATGCAGGTGCTTTGCGAGGGCGTTGAGACCCGGGAGCAGCTGGAGACCGTGCTGGAGCAGGGCTGCGACCTGATCCAGGGCTTTTACTATGCCCGGCCGCTGCCGCTGCGGGAGGCGGAGCGGCGCTTGCAGGAAATGCTGGGCAAAGCATAAGGAGGCGGGACGATGGGAAGCAAAAAGCAATGGGCGATATTTCTGACGGCCACGGTGCTGACGGTCTGCCTGCTGGCGGTCACGGTGCTGGTCTGCGCCGGGCAGGCAGGGAAGGCCATGCGGCAGCATTCCTTTGACGAGCTGGCGGCCTCCGGCCGGCGCCTGGCGGAGGATTATTACAGCACCATCAAAAACGACCAGATGTTCCTTTCGGCCATCGCGGAGCTGATCGCCCGGCAGAAGCTGAGCGATGTGGACACGCTGCTGCGCGTGATGAACTCCTTTAGCTTTGAGGAGTCGTTTCTCACCCAGCTGATCCTGCTGATGCCAGACGGGCAGCTGCTGCACAGCGACGGCACCTGGTATGATGTTTCCGACCGGGTGGATTTTGCAGAGGAGGCCCGGAAGGGCGCTTATATCTCCGACCGGGTGGCCAGCCTGTTTGCGCCGGAGCAGCAGGTGGTGCGCAGCGCCATGCCCGTGAAGCGAAACGGCGAGACCGTGGCCATCCTTTACGGCGTGATCTTCCTGACGGAGAGCCGGCGGGCCTATTCCTCGGATTATTACAGCGGCAACGCCTTTATTCTGGTGATAGACGGCAACACCGGCGATATCCTGCTGGACACCTGGCACGATACGCTGGGCAGCCTGGCGGACATGAGCGACCGGAAAATGCTGGATGACTATACCTATGAGGAGGCGGCGGAAAACCTGCGCCTGGGCAGGAGCGGCGATGTGCGCTCGGTCTCCAAGACCACGGGAGGCATCCTTAATTTGCATTATGAGCCGGTGGGCATCAACAACTGGAGCGTTACCATCGGCGTCAGCGAAAAGGACGCGCTGGCGGGGACCAGAGGGGGCGTTCAGGCCCTGTATTATATGGCGGCCGTCATTGGGGTGCTGCTGGTGGGCTATCTGGCCTATGTGGCCGGATACCTGATCCGGGGCTGGCGGAGCATTTACCGTCAGAGCCTCATCGATCCGGGCACCGGGCTGCTCAACCGCATCGCCTTTGAGGCTTATCTGCAGAAGAACGAGGATACCGTGTTTGCGCCGGCGGCCTGCGTTTATATCGATGCCAACGGCCTCCACGAGATCAACAATCAATATGGCCACGAGGCCGGAGACCGGATGCTTCAGATGCTGGCGGAGCTGCTGCGGGAGCAGTTTCCCGGCGGCGGGCTCTACCGGGTGGGCGGCGACGAGATGGTGATCTTTCCCGCACAGGAGGAGGCTTGCCGGCCGCGGATGAGCGCCGTTGCAAGACATCTGGCCGCCCGGGGCTACAGCATCGCCTACGGCGTTGCCACCGCCCAGAGCACCGTGGGCCTGCGGACGCTGGTCCGGGAGGCGGATACCAGGATGCTGGAGGAAAAACGCGCCTACTATGCCAGCCGGGCCTGGCGGTCGCCCCGGGGCTGAGCGGCGTCTGCGGGCGCTGCAGCCAAAGCGAAGAAAGGGAGGAGCCTGTAAATGGAACAGATCTGGGAACAGCTGTATTCCGCGGCAAGGGAGGTCCTGCGCCCGCGCAAGGTTTCTGAATGGATGGAGGTTGGCGGCGTTGCGGCGGCCATCCAGTCGGCATCGGGGAAGATCTACACCGGCGTCTGTGTGGACAGCGCCTGCACGCTGGGCATCTGCGCAGAGCGCAATGCCATCTTCCATATGCTGACCTGCGGGGAAGACGCCATCCGCCGGGTGGTCGCCATCAACGGGGAGGGCAAAGCTCTGCCGCCCTGCGGCGCTTGCCGGGAGCTGATGGCGCAGCTCATGCCGGAGGAGTATCAAAGCATCCAGATCCTGCTGGATCGGGAGACCGGCCGCGTGGTGACGCTGGGCGCGCTGACCCCCGAATGGTGGATCTGAAAAAAGCGCAGAAAAAAGGCGCGCATCCAAGCGGATGCGCGCCCTTTGATCTGTCAAAAGCGGGGGAAAAACGGCGAAAAACGCCGAAAAAGCGGCCTTTTCGCGGCCCTTAGCGGTTATAGACCACCTGACCGGCGGGGACGGAATGAGTCAGCCAGACGCTGCCGCCGATGACGCAGCCGTCGCCGATGACGGTATCGCCGCCCAGAATGGTTGCGCCGGCATAGATGACCACATGGTCGCCCACCTGGGGATGGCGCTTGACGCCCTTCACCGGGTTGCCGTTTTCGTCGTTGGCGAAGCTCTTGGCCCCCAGCGTCACGCCCTGATAGAGCTTCACATGGCGGCCGATCACCGTGGTCTCGCCGATGACCACGCCGGTGCCGTGGTCGATGAAGAAATAATCGCCGATGACGGCGCCGGGATGGATGTCGATGCCCGTGAGCTGATGGGCGTATTCCGTCATCATCCGGGGCAGCAGCGGCACCTGCAGCTCAAACAGCCGGTGGGCCAGCCGGAAGATGGAGATGGCCTCGAAGGCCGGATAGGCCAAAAGGATCTCCTCGTTGGAGCGGGCGGCGGGGTCGCCCTCGTAGGCGGCCTGAATGTCGGTGTTCAGGGTCTTTGCGATGCCGCAGAGGCTGTCCATAAAGGCGCAGGCGGCGGCCTCGGCCTTTTCCGCGCAGGCGTCGCATTCCGCCGTGCCCTTGGTCTGCTCCGTGCAGGTGGCCGTCATGACGCAGGCGCACATCTCCGAAAGCAGCTCCGCCGCCTCCTGCAGCTTGCCTGTGACGAAGGCCCGCAGGGTCTGGGGCCGCACCAGGGCGGCGGAATAAATATTGGGGTACATGGCGCAGCGCAAAAGCCAGATCAGCTGCTGCACCTTGCTTTTCATGCCATAGCCGCTGAAGCCGCCCTCTCCGGCGGCCAGCGAGGTAATCTTCATCAGCCGCCCCGCGGCGTCGCCTGCCGCGGTGTTCAGCCATTGCTCGATCATGGAGGATCTCCTCTTTTCTTACATGGGATAAAAACAGAACAAAGCCGGCGAGAGCCGCCGGCTTTTGGGGAAAAAACCGTGCTTATTCTACGGAGACGATATAGCTGTAAACGGGCTGTCCGCCGGGGAGCACATTGATCTCCGCGCCGCCGGAGCGGGCCGCAAAGCGGGCGCGCACCTCCTCGGCCTGGGCCTCGTCGGCGCCCTCGCCGTAAAGCAGCGTAATGAAATTGCAGCCGCCGGTGCAGAGCTTTTCTGCCAGCGCGTCGACTACGGGGCCAAGCTCCCGCCCGGTGGCGATCAGCTTGCCCTCTGCCAGCGCCATAAAGTCGCCCTGAGTGATGTGATGGCCGTCGAACTCGCTGTCCCGGGCGGCATAGGTCACCTGACCGGAGCGCACCCGCTCCATCGCGGCCTCCATGCTCTGCTGGTTTTCCTCCGGTTCCCGGTCCCGGTCGAAGGAAAGCATGGCGCAGATGCCCTGGGGGATGGTCCGGGTGGGCAGGACGATCACCTGCTTGTCGGAAAGGGCCGCCGCCTGCTGGGAGGCCATGATGATGTTTTTATTGTTGGGCAGGACGAAGACGATCTCCGCCGGGGTCATGTCGATGGCGCGGAGGATGTTTTCCGTGGAGGGGTTCATGGTCTGGCCGCCCTCCACCACCTGATCGGCGCCCAGCTCCCGGAAGAGGGCCACAACGCCTTCGCCCGCCGCCACGGCCACAAAGCCATAGCGGGTGACGGGGGCGGCATATTCCCGCTTGCCCATGGAGGCGGCAGTCTCCTCCTCCACCTTTTTGCGGTGCTGCTCCACCATGTTTTCCACCTTGACGCTGAGCAGCTGGCCGTAAGTCAGCGCCCGGCCCAGCACCTGATCCGGCTGGTTGGTGTGGACATGGGCCTTGATGATCTCATCGTCCTCCACCACCACCACGCAGTCGCCCAGCGTGCAGAGATACTGCCGCAGGTCGTCGGGATCCAGCTCCGGATGCTCCCGGGCGGCGATGAACTCGGTGCAGTAATCAAAATTGATCTCTTCCTCGTCGAACTGGGAGAAGTCGGCGCTCTCCACCGTCATGGCGGGGTTGACCACCGGCACGGGGATCTTCCGGGCCAGGCGGGTGATGGTGCCGCTGACGGCGTCCAGCATGCCCTGCAGGATGAGCACATAGCCGAAGCCGCCGGCGTCTACCACGCCGGCCTTTTTCAGGACGGGATTCTGATTGACAGTCTCGTCCAGCGCCTGCCGGGCCCCCTTGATGGCGGCAGACAGCACATAGTTCACATCCCGGTTCTTTTTGGCGGCCTTGCCGGCGGCCGCGCCGGCCATGCGGGCCACCGTGAGGATGGTGCCCTCGGCGGGCTTCATAACGGCCTTATAGGCGGTGGCTGCACCCTCGGCCAGACCGGCGGCCAGCGCCGCGCCGTCTGCCGTGCGGCAGTCCTTCATGGCCTTGCCCATGCCCCGGAACAAAAGGGAGGTGATCACGCCGGAATTGCCCCGCGCGCCCCGCAGCAGCGCGCTGGAGGTGACTTCCAGCGCCCGGCCCAGGGTGGGGGCTTCCAGCTTGTTCAGCTCGGCCACGGCGCTGTTCAGCGTCATGGACATATTGGTGCCGGTATCGCCGTCGGGGACGGGGAACACATTCAGAGCGTTGGTCTCTTCCATCCGCTCCTCCAGCGCGGCGGCCGCCTGGAGGATCATGTCTTTATAGACTTCGCCATCGATCATCTTCGCCAATTTCATTGCCTCCTGTCGTTATGGTCAGGCCTTGACCGTTTCCACATAAACGGTGATGCACCCCACGGCCATGCCGCAGGTCTGCTCCACCCGATAGCGCACCTGGTGCCGCAGGGTGCGGCAGGTGGTGCGGATGTTGACGCCGCTGTCCAGCGCAACATGCAGATCCAGGTCCAAAAGGCCCTCCTGGCTGCCCTGGCGGAGCTCCACGCCCCGGGTCTGCTTTTCCCCCTTCAGCAGGTGGAACAGACCGTCCAGCGGGGAGCGGGCAACCATGCCTCTCACGCCGAAGCAGGCGGAAGCGGCGGCGCCGGCCACGGCGGCCACCAGATCGTTGGAAATGCCGATCAGGCCGTGCTGGGTGTCCATCTTCATGGGGCTTTCCCTCCTTTTCGGGCAGACAGATCTATTGAGATAGATATGCTTTTGATATGCAGGATTACATTCACTGATCTATAATATCACAAAGCGCCGGGCTTTGCACCCCTTTTTTTCACTTTTTTCCCGGAAGAAGATTGATAAATCGTAAATTTTAAGAAGAATGGCGGCCGGTTTCTTCTGCCGCAGGCAAGAAATTAAGATATCTTTATAATTAAACTACTGGCGAAAATAAAAGGGAAATGCTATGATAGATTTGCCGGAGGTCCTGCGTGGAAATCTCCGGAAACCGGCGGGAAACGGGAACTTTTTTGAAAAAGCGCCGTCTATTCTGCCAGAGGGAACGAGCTGTGATAAAAAAAGCGCACAGGAGATCTGTTGAATAAGGAATGAATACGGAGGGAGCTTTATGACAAAGAAAGTGATCGCGCTCATGCTGGCCTGCCTGACGGCGGCGACGCTGCTGGCGGGCTGCGGCAAGGAGAACAAGCCGCAGGAGGAGCAATATATGTTCCTGCCCACCTATCATGAGCTGAAGGATGAAAACGGAAACCCCTTTGCAAACGGCATCAATTCGATGACCGTCTGCGGCGACCGGGCATACTTCTATACTTACATCAACTATGACAACAGCGCCGTCACCTACGACACGCCGGCCACGGAGGAGGAGCCGGCGGAGCCTGCCGAGGGTGAGACGGTGGACGACACGAGCCTGCCCGACGAGCCGGTCGATGGCGACGGCTCCTCCCTGGCGCAGATCGGCTTTTACAGCGTCAAGCTGGACGGCACCGACCTGGTCCGCCTGAAGGACTATCAGATGCCGCAGGTGGACGCGGGCATGGAGGGAAGCTCCGGCCTCAACGCCATCCAGGCCGGGCCGGACGGCAGCATTCTGGTGCTGGAAAGCGTGGATCAGTATTATTACGATCTGCCGGAAAACTTCAACCCCGAGACGGATAACCGCTGGGATTATTATAAGGACGGCGGCAGCAAGTGCCTGCTGCGCAAGCTCAGCGAGACCGGCGCGGAGCTTTCCGCCGTGGATCTGAAGGCCATGTATTTCCAGAGCCAGGGCCTGGACCCCAGCCAGGAGGGCGATAATTACTTCTGGGCCTACAACTTCCGGGTGGACGGCAGCGGCAACGCCTATGTCTCCGCCATGGGCTATCTGATGGTGGTCGCGCCCGACGGCCGGCTGCTCTCCTGCCAGAGCCAGGACAACATGAACGACATGCTGGTGCGTCTGTCCGATGGCCGGGTGGCCGTCCAGTTCTGGGGCGAGGGCCTGAAGGCCGTCAACACCGAGACCTGGGCCGTTGACATCGAGCTCCCCAGCCCGCAAAACACCAACAGCATCAGCTATTTCTTCAACGGCCAGGGCGATTATCTCTACTTCTACGGCACCTCCAGCAGCCTCTACGGCATGAAGGCCGACGGCACGACGGAAAAGCTGCTGGATTGGCTCAGCTGCGACGTGGATACGGACTATATGGGCAACCTGACCGTCCTCAGCGGGGAGAAGGTCGTGCTCTTCGAGACCAACTGGTCGGAGGATGTTCCCAAATGCAGCCTGGTGGAGCTGGACCGGACACTGGTCACCGAGGAGAACCGCCGGGAGGAGCTGACCATGGCGGTGGTGGATCTGGACTGGGATCTGCGCGCGGCCATCAAGCGCTTTAACCGCAGCAACACCCAGTATCGCATCGTGGTCAAGGACTATAACGAATACAACACCGATGAGGACTGGACCGCCGGCCGGCAGAAGCTCTCCACGGAGATCATCTCCGGCGATGTGCCCGATATCCTGGCCTGCAACAACCTGCCGGTGCGCCTCTACGGCGCCAAGGGCCTGCTGGAGGATCTGACCCCCTACATCCAGAACGATACCGCGCTGGGCGGGGAAAACGGGCTGGTGAAGGCCGTGGTGGACGCGCTGCGCTCCGACGACGGCAAGCTCTATACCATCACCTCCCGCTTCCAGGTCCAGACGGCCATTGCCAGCCGCAAGGTGGTGGGCGATGTGACCGGCCTGACCATGGACGAGGCCCGGCAGGCCATGACCAAGCTGCAGGACGGCGCCATGATGATGGGTTATTACACCGCGCAGGCCGACCTGCTGCAGAGTCTCTGCTCCAACAACATGGCGCACTATGTCAACTGGGAGACCGGCGAATGCAGCTTTGATTCCCCGGGCTTTGTCCAGCTGCTGGAGTGCGTCAAGCTGGCGCCCCAGGAGATCACCGACGATATGTATAACAACTGGCAGGAATACGGCCCCAACACCGCCCTGCGGGAGGGCCGCCAGCTCCTGTACCAGACCACCGTGTCCGACTGGTACAGCCTGCTGGATGGGAAGAGCTATCTGGGCGTCGACGCGCAGTTCGTGGGCCTGCCCGATGAAAACCGGGAGGGCAACAGCTTCAACACCTATCTGCCGCTGGCCATGTCCTCCAAGAGCAAGAATAAGGACGGCGTCTGGCAGTTCATCAGCGCCTACCTCACCGATGAAAACGATTACAGCTGGGGCTTCTCCATCGTTCAGAGCAAGCTGGACAGCTATCTGGCCGAGGCCCGCAAGCGCCAGAGCTATACCGATGAAAACGGCAATCAGGTGGAATACCCCGTCTTCTCCTATACCGACGACAGCGGCAATCGGGTGGATGTTTACTGCCTGGAGCAGGAGGATTATGACGCGCTGATGGCCCTGATCAACAACACCCATCGGATGTTTGACTATGACCAGGCCATCATGGAGATCATCAAGGGCGAGGCGGATAACTTCCTGAAGGGCTCCTCCTCCGCGCAGGATGTGGCAAACGCCATCCAGAACCGCGTCAAGCTCTATGTCAATGAAACCCGCTGAGCTCAAAAAGCACGCCCAAAAGGAAGAGAAGCCGGAGACCGGGAAAAAACACCGGTCTCCGGCAGCCAGAAAGGAGTTTTTGCAGAGCATCGCCTTTCTGACCCCAAGCGTTCTGGGCGTCACGCTGTTTTTTGTCGCCCCCTTCGGCATCGTGGTCTATTATTCGCTGGTGAGCAGCCCCATCGACCCGGAGTTCGTCTGGCTGAAGAATTTTGCGGAGGTTTTGCAAAACTCCGCCTTCCAGACCGCCGCGAAAAACACGGGGACCTTTACCCTGCTGGCGGTGCCGCTGGCGGTGGTGCTGTCGCTGGCGCTGGCCCTGCTGCTGGAGCAGAAGATCCCCGGCAAGAGCCTGTTCCGGACCTTCTTCCTCAGCCCCATGATGGTGCCCGTGGCCTCCGTGGTGCTGATCTGGCAGGTGATCTTTCACAAGAGCGGCACGCTGAATCAGATCACGGCGCTCTTTGGGGCCCAGCCGGTGGACTGGCTGCGCTCGCCCTTTTGCCAGCTGGTGATCGTGGTGCTGTTCCTCTGGAAAAACCTGGGCTACAACATGATTTTGTTCATGGCGGCCCTGAGCAACATCCCCAAGGAGCTGCTGGAGGTGGCGGATGTGGAGGGCGCCTCCGCGGCCCATAAGTTTTTCCACATCAAGCTCCGCTATCTTTCGCCCACCGTTCTGTTCGTGACCATCCTGTCGATCATCAATTCCTTCAAGGTCTTCCGGGAGGTCTATCTCATGAGCGGCGATTACCCCTACGACGGGCTTTATACCCTGCAGCACTTCATGAACAATACCTTCAAATCGCTGAACTATCAGAAGCTCTCCGCCGCGGCGGTGATGCTGGCGCTGATGATGGTGGTCATCATCGCGCTTTTGTTCCGGGTGGAGGACGCCTTCGGAAAGGATGTGGAAGGATGAAGGAAACGAGAAAGCGCCGCCGCCACATCCTGCGCCGGTGCTTTGAGGTCCTTGTGGCGGCGCTGTTCGCCCTGGCCTTTCTGCTGCCAACGGTGCTGACGGTCTCCAACTCCTTCATGACGGAGACGGAGATCAACGCCAACTACGGCGCAGTCTTTTCCGCCGTCTCCGGCGGCAGCAGCTATATCTCCAAGCAGGTGAACCTGAAGTTCATCCCGGATAAGGTGAGCTTCTCCCAGTATATCACCACGCTGATCAAGAGCCCGGAATATCTGCTGAAGTTCTGGAACTCGGTGATCCTGGTGGTGCCCATCGTTTTGTTTCAGGTGGCGGTGGCGGCGGTGGCCTCCTATGGCTTCAGCCGCTGGCGCGGCAGAGTAAGGGATTCCATCTTCTTCTTTTATGTGATCCTGATGCTCATGCCCTATCAGGTGACGCTGGTGCCAAATTATCTGGTGTCCAAGTTTCTGGGCATCTACAATACCCGCTGGGCCATCATCTTCCCCGGGGCCTTCGCGCCGTTTTCCGTCTTTCTTTTGACCAAGTTCATGCGGCGCATCCCCGTCTCTCAGATCGAGGCCGCCAAGCTGGACGGCTCCAGCGAATGGCAGATCTTTACCAGGATCTATCTGCCCCAGTGCCGCAGCGCGCTGTATTCCATTGCGATCCTGGTGTTTATCGACTACTGGAACATGGTGGAGCAGCCCCTGATCCTGCTGGAGGATCCGGAGATGTTTCCCCTGTCGGTCTATCTCTCCACCATCAACGCGGGGGAGATCGGCCTGGCGTTTGCGGTGGCGACGATCTATATGATCCCATCGCTGCTGCTGTTTTTACACGGCGAAGAATACCTGGTGGAGGGCATCGCCCAATCCGGCTCGGTGAAAGGGTAAGTGATCATGGAAGAAAACAAAGTCAAAAAACGCGGCTGGGTGAAAAACGCGGCCATCATTTTCCTCAGCATCCTGCTGGTGCTGACCTTCTTTTCCCAGACGATCCTCAACCGGTCGCTGCCTGAGGTGAGCACGGCCTCCGTTTCCTCGGATACCATCAACGCCCGCATCCGGGGCAGCGGCACCGTCACCGCCGGCGACACCTATGAGGTCGTCCTGGGCGAGACCCGCACGGTGGAAGCCGTCTATGTGAAGGTGGGCGACGCGGTGGCCGTGGGCGACAAGCTGTTTTTGCTGGCCGATAAGGACAGCACGGAGCTGACCCAGGCGCAGGAGCAGCTGGCGACCGCCCGGCGGAATTATCAGAGCGCCCTGATCGACATGGGCAGCGCCGATTATGCCCGGGAAAACCGGAACATCCAGAAGCTCCGGGAGACGCTGGCCGACGCGCAGCAGAAGCTGGCGGCGGGAACGGTGACGCCGGAGGAGGTCAATCTGGCCGCCGCCAACCTGAAGGAGGCCCAGAAGACCCAGAAGGAGCTGGCGAAGGCCGTTACCGATGCGGAGACCGCCTACAGCGATGCGCAGGCGGCAGTCGCTGCGCTGGAGAGCCAGGTCAAGACGCTGGAGGATTCCGTTGAAAAGCAAGACCGTGCGCTGGAGACGCTGGAGGATGAGCTGTACCGTCTGCAGCGGGGAGAGACCTATACGCAGGCGGATCTGGTAAAGGCCCAGAACGCTCTGGCCGAGGCCAAGCGGGACTATGCCAACTGCTGGGATCAGAACAAGACGGCGCTGAACACCCTGCGCGCCAAGGCGGAAGCGATCCTGGGCAGCAGCGGCGGAGACTCCGGCGCTACCAGCGCGGAGGATGTGATCCGTCAGATGCAGGCCCTCTGCGACGGCTGGAACGACGACCAGCTGGAGGGCGCCTATAAGGCGACGACGGAGGAATATAACGCCTTTCAGCTGCTGAAGCCCAAGTATACGGCGCTGGAAAAGGCCCAGGAAAAGGCGGATTCCGTGGAGGCCGGCCTGAAAAACAACGAATCGCTGCAGACCCAGATCCGCCAGAAGCGGCAGGAGATCAGCGACGCGGAGGAGACCCTTTCCGATACCAAGCACCAGCTGAAGCAGGCGAAGAAGGATCTGGCCGCCAAGCAGGACGAGCTCAGCTCTGCCGATTGGGACCTGACCGCCCTGAAGAACCGGCAGGAGCAGCAGACCGAGGCCATCGCCGCCTTTCAGGAGACCTATGACGATCTCAAGGCCCGCAGCGACAGCTACGAGAGCCTGAAGACCGCCGTGGACAGCGCCGAGACCGCGCTGGAGGACGCGCTGTTCGCGCTGGCGGAGCAGAAGAAAAACGACAGCAAGCAGTCGGCCAAGGATCAGCTGAATCTCCAGGCCCAGAAGGAGGAGATCGCAAAGCTGGAGAAGGAGGTGGCCGAGCGGAAGGAAAACGCCGTGGGCGCGGAGGTCACAGCCAAGACCGCCGGCACGGTGAGCACCATCTCCGCCGTGGCGGGCCGGGAGGTTGCCGCAGGCACGGCGCTGGCCACCATCGAGGTGGTGGACCGGGGCTATACCCTGAAGTTCTCCGTCACCAAGGAGCAGGCGCAGAAGGTCCGTCTGGGCGACAAGGCCGAGATCTCCAACTACTGGTGGGGCTCCGGCATCGACGCGACCCTGACCCAGATCATGCCCGATTCCGCCAACCCCAGCACCAATAAGCTGCTGGTCTTCACCCTCACCGGCGAGGTTTCCAGCGGCGACAACCTGAACCTTTCCATTGGCCAGAAATCTGCCAATTACGATGCCGTCATCCCCAGCAGCGCCGTCCGCTCCGACAGCAACGGCACCTTCGTGCTGGTGCTCACCGCCAAGAGCACGCCGCTGGGCAACCGCTATACCGCCACCCGGGTGGATGTGAAGGTGCTGGCCCAGGACGACACCAAATCCGCCGTCTCCGGCCTGACCTACGGTGATTTCGTCATCACCACCTCCAGCAAGCCGCTGGACGCCGGTATGCAGGTCAGGATGGTGGATAACGCCACATGAAGCATCCGCTGAAATGGGACCGGCGGCGGGTCTTTTGGGGCATCAACGCCGTGCTGGCGGTGCTGTGCGCCCTGTGCCTGCTGCTGCAGGCCCAGGTGATCCACACGCTGCCCACGCTCAACGCCGCCCACACCTGGAGGGGCGAAAACGAGCTGCGCTTCGCCCAGATCGCCTGCTATCTTCCCCAGGACGGGCTGCTGCAGGAATCGGAGATCTTCTCCTTCCGGCAGACCCTTTCCTCCAAGCTGATGGCGGCCTCGCTGGAGGCGCCCCAGGGCGGCGCCCTCTATACCGACGCCTATTACGGCCAGGGCAGCGTTACGGTGAAAAGCAGCCGGGGCGTCAGCGCCAAGGCAAATGCCCTGGGCGTCGCGGGGGATTTCTTCCGCTTCCACCCGCTGGAGCTGCGCTCCGGCAATTATCTGGCAGACAGCGACCTGATGAAGGACCGGGTGCTGCTGGATGAGACGCTGGCCTGGACGCTGTTCGGCGGCATGGAGCTGACGGGGCTTTCCGTCACCATCGGCACGAGGGATTATTATGTGGCCGGCGTGGTGCGTCTGGAGGACGACAAATACAGCACGCTGGCCAACGAAAGCACCGGCGGCAATATCTTCCTCTCCTATTCCGCCCTGAAGGAGCTGGAGGGCGAAAGCCTTGGCGTGGCCGGCTACGAGATCGTTTTGCCGGACCCCATCACCGATTTTGGCAAAAACCTGGTGAAGGACAATCTGCGCACCGAGGGCGCGGAGATCGTGGAAAACAGCGGCCGCTATACCCTTGCCCGGCTCTGGCAGGTGGCGCGGGACTTTGGCAAGCGCAGCATGGGCCGCTCCGGCATCCTCTTTCCCTATTGGGAAAACGCCCTGCGCATGACGGAGGATCTGGCCGCGCTGGATCTGGTGCTGGCGCTGCTGTTTGGCGCGCTGCCCGCCGTCAGCCTGCTGGTGCTGGCCATCCGCACGGTCATCCGCCTTTTGAAAAAGCTGCGGAGCGGGCTTGCGAGCAAGGTCGCAGCCGATGTGGAGAAAAAACGGGAAAAGCGATGGGAAAAAGCCCGGGAAACGAGGGAGGACTGAGCTATGGCAGGCGTCCGATTTGAACAGGTCAGCAAGATCTTTGATAAAAATGTTGTGGCCGTGGAGGCCTTCGATCTGGAGATCCACGACAAGGAGTTTGTGGTGCTGGTGGGGCCGTCCGGCTGCGGAAAGTCTACCACGCTGCGGATGATCGCCGGGCTGGAGACGCCCTCCACCGGCAAGATCTACATCGGCGACCGGCTGGTGAACGAGGTTCCCCCCAAGGACCGGGACATCGCCATGGTATTTCAGAACTACGCCCTCTATCCCCACATGACGGTGTATGAAAACATCGCCTACGGGCTGCGGCTGCGGAAGTTTCCCAAAAAGATCATCGACGAAAAGGTCCGCGCTGCCGCCGAGAGCCTGGACATCACCGCTCTGCTGCAGCGCAAGCCAAAGGCCCTCTCCGGCGGCCAGCGGCAGCGGGTGGCCATCGGCCGGGCCATCGTGCGGGAGCCGCAGGTCTTTCTGATGGATGAGCCCCTCTCCAATCTGGACGCCAAGCTGCGCAACCAGATGCGGGCGGAGATCCTTCTGCTGCGCCGCCGGCTGGACACCACCTTCGTCTATGTGACCCATGACCAGGTGGAGGCCATGACGCTGGGCGACCGGATCGTGGTCATGAAGGACGGCGTCATCCAGCAGGTGGGAACGCCCCAGGAGGTCTTCGGCCATCCCTCCAACCAGTTTGTGGCCGGCTTTATCGGGACGCCCCAAATGAACCTCCTTACGGGCCGCCTGACCAAGGAAAGCGGCCGGTTCTGGGTGGAGCTGGGGGGCTATCGGGTGCAGCTCTCCGAGGAAAAGCAGGAGCGTCTGTTTGCGCTGGATGTGCAGCCCCAGACCGTCACCTGCGGCGTTCGCCCGGAGCAGCTGCGGCTGGCCGGCGAGGGCATCCCCGCGGAGATGGGCGTTTTTGAGATGATGGGCAGCGCCGTCCATCTCCACATGAAGGCGATGGGGCAGGATCTGGTGGTGGTG
Organism: uncultured Eubacteriales bacterium; assembly: GCA_900555855.1. Classification (GTDB taxonomy): domain Bacteria; phylum Bacillota; class Clostridia; order Oscillospirales; family Butyricicoccaceae; genus UBA4644. The sequence goes on from USML01000003.1 coordinate 20,456, forward strand.
GTCCCCGCCACGGACGACGAGGGCAACTTCCGCCAGAGCGTCCCCGAGGGCGGCCACACCTTCCTGCAGTTCCACGGCAATTCCGTCCATCTGTTTGACCCGGAGACGGGGGCGAACCTGGAGTTTGCGCCCAGAAAGCCTGCGCAGCCCGCGGCGGAACCGCCTGCCGCGCCTGTGCAGCCGGAGGAAGCGCCGGCCGGGACGGAGCCGGAGGCATAAAAACGCCGAAAAAACGCCGAAAATCGCCGTTCGTTTTGACCGAAAACGAGCGGCTTTTTTTCGACGGTTTTCATGAAGAAAGGCCCGGATCAAGCGAAAAACCGATAATAGCGAAAAAATTCGTCCGGAAAGCGAAAAAATCAGAAAATAGCACAAAAATTCAGCATTTGGCTATATTTCCCCTTTCTTTTTTCAGGAAACTGTGGTATAAAAATAAAATAGGGGAACTGGAAGATCAGTGATATCACGGAACAGCGGAAGGGAAGTACTATGGGAAAATTTACTGTGCAGCAGCTCCGGTCCGGTTATAAGTTCAACCTGAAGGCCGGAAACGGACAGATCATCGCAACATCCACCGTTTACCTTACCATGGAAGCCTGCGTTGAGGCCATTCACAGCGTGCAGCGCTGTGCCAATTCGCCCATCGAAGACCAGACGCTTCCCCATGGGGAGACCTTTGAAGCACCGAAGTATGAGCTTTATCATAATGATAAGGGCACAAAGTGCTTCCGTCTGCGGGACGAACAGGGCAATATCGTGGCCTATTCCGAGGGCTATACGGCCAAGCGCTCCTGCAAGACCGGCATCCAGAGCGTCATGCTCAATGCACCGGAGGCGCCCATCATCACCGGCTGAAGCCGGCAGCAGATCTGAGATGTCCCGCCGCGGCGTTTGCCGCGGCGGTTTTTCTATGCCCCGGCGCGCGGTTGACATTTGGCGGGCGCCGTAGTATAGTAAACAGGATAAACTGCGTATGTTCAGAGAGGATGGCATTATGGCGCAAACGATGGCGAGGACGATCTATGAGGACTACCGGGAGGCCGTCATTTCCGGGGCGCTGCAGCCGGGGGATATGCTGGGAGAGCAGCAGGTGGCGGACCGCTATGGGGCCAGCAAGATGCCCGTGCGGGAGGCGCTGCACCAGCTCTGTCAGGAGGGCTATCTGGTGAGCTATCCCCGCCGGGGCTATGTGGTCAGCAACATCACCGAGGAGGATTTTCGGGAGATCCAGCAGGTCCGCCTGCCGCTGGAGCTGCTGGCGGCGGAGCTTGCCATCCGGCAGGCCACGGAGCAGGAGCTGCGCGGGCTTTATGCGATCATTTCTCAGGGCACCGGCCCGGAGCATACGCTGGAGCAGGTCCATGCCTCCAACAGCAGCTTCCATCTGGAGCTGGCCCGGCTTTCCGGCAACAAGCGGCTGTATGCCAGCTTAGAGCATCTGATCTGGCAGGTGCGCCGGGCGGGCTATCGGTTTTATTCTCAGGCCGCGCTGGAGGAGCGCCACTATCACCGGGACATTGCCGACGCGCTGCTGGCCCGGGATGTGGAGCGGGCCCAGGCCCTGCTGCGCCGGGATCTGGAGCTGACCTATTGACGGAAAACGCTGCGCCCGCCGGAGCCGGCGGGCCTTCTTTCTAAGGAGGAGCCATGAAGCATCGATTCCTTTTGGGACTGCTGAGCCTTTGTCTGGCGGCGCTGCTGTGCGGCTGCGGGCAGCAGCCCGTGCTGCCGGAGACGCCAGTGATCCCCTCGCCGGAGCCTGCGGAGCCGGAGATCCCCGCCCCGCCGGAGGAGCCGCCCCAGCCGGAAGCGCCGGAGGAGGACCCGGTGCTGACCCGGGCCAGAGCCATTCTGGCGGACATGACGGCGGAGCAGAAGCTGGGGCAGGTGTTTTTTGCCCGTCGCCCCGCAGGGGACGCCGCAGCCTTTCTGGCGGAATATCCGCTGGGCGGCTATCTGCTGTTTCGCCGGGACCTGCAGGATGCGCAGGGAAACTGGCTGACCCGGGAGGCCTTTCTGGCCCAGATGGAAGCAGACCGGCAGGCGGCGGAGATCCCTATGTTTTTCGGTACGGACGAGGAGGGCGGGACGGTGTGCCGGGTCAGCCAAAACCCGGAGCTGTTCGCAAAGCGCTTTGCCTCGCCGCAAAAGCTCTTTCGGCAGGGGGGACTGGACGCCGTCCGCCAGGACGCCGCCGGCAAAAGCGCCGCCCTGCTGGCGCTGGGCATCAACATCAATTTTGCGCCGGTGGCGGATGTTTCCACGCAAAAGCGCGATTATATGTATGACCGGGCCTTTGGGCAGGACGCCCAGGCCACGGCGGACTATGTGACCGCCGTGGTGGAGGAGATGGAGCGCGCCGGCATCGGCTCCGTGCTCAAGCATTTCCCCGGCTATGGCAGCAACGGCGACACCCATACCGCCGCGGTCATCGACCGCCGCACCCGGGAGCAGCTGGACGAATGCGATCTTGTGCCCTTTGCGGCGGGCATCCGGGCGGGGGCCACCGCCGTTTTGGTGAGCCACAATATTGTGGAATGCATGGACGATACGCTGCCTGCCTCGCTTTCGCCGGAGGTCCACCGGGTGCTGCGGGAGGAGCTGAGCTTTGACGGGCTGATCCTTACGGACGATCTGGCCATGGACGCGGTGAAGGACGATACGGAAAACGGCTCTGCCGCAGTGCTGGCGCTGCAGGCGGGCAACGATATGGTGGTCACCTCCGACCCGGCGGGGGATATCGCCGCCGTCCGGCAGGCGCTGGAGCAGGGGGAGCTGACCTGGGAGCTGGTGGAGACGGCCTGCCTGCGGGTGCTGCAGGCGAAGCTGCGGCTGGGGCTTTTGCCCATGGAGCCGCAGGAGAAAAACGCATAAAAAAACGACGGAGACGCAGCGGATCGTCTTCGTCGTTTTCGTCCGGCGGGAAAAGCCCGGCCGGCGAGCGCCGGAAGTGGGGAGCCTCCGGCACTAAAATACATTTTAACAAATCAAATGACTTGTGTCAATCGCGCAGCGCGATTTTTACAAGGTTTATGCCTTTTCGTGGGCACCCTACAATAGGAGCAGGGGTGATCCGAGTGAAAAAAGAGTATAAACCGCTTTATGAAAAGTTTGGCCTGAATGTGGTCTATTACCGCAAGCGGAAAAAGCTCACCCAGCTGCAGCTGGCGGAGCTTGCGGAGATCGACCGGAGCCATATCAGCGCCATTGAGCTGGGCAATGTGGGCGTGTCCTTTGACGTGATCTTTCGGCTGTGTGAGGTGCTGGAGATCCAGCCCAGAGACCTGTTTGACTTTCGGGACTGAGGGCGGCGCAGGCCGCCCGGACAAAAAACTCCGGCGGAAGACCCTTGCGGGCTCCGCCGGAGCGCTTTGCTTTTATGGGAAGGCCGGGGGCTTACTGGCCCCACCAGGCGTCGGGCGCGGGGGGCGCGTCGTCGGGCAAAACCGCCTCGGCCGGCTGCCAGCCGATGAGGCTGTTGTAATAATTGGCCTGGGTGACGGTCATGTAGGGCTCCAGCCAGATGCCCAGGATGCCCAGCGTCAGGCCGGACAGCAGCATCCAGCCGAAGAAGGACAGGCACAGGGTGAAGTATTCGCCCTTATGTCCCCGCATCAGCGCCTTGCTCTGGCGGATGGCGTCCAGGGCGGAAAGCTCCGGATCGTCCAGCATCAGGAAGGTGGCCTGGCTGTAGGAAAGGGCGGCGATGATGCCCGGGATAATCAGCAGAAAGCTCCAGAGCATCACGAAAAGGCCGGTGAGCAGATTGAGCACGAAAAAGCGCCAGAACTGGGGGAAGCAGCGAAACAGCTCCTCCGCGCCGCCGGTCTCCTCCTCCCGGGAGACCCGCAGGCAGTAGCGGCAGTAGCCCACGGCCACGATGGACAGAAACAGATTGATCAGCATCGTCACCAGCGAGACGCCGGCGCCGGAGGTCTGCATACGGACGACCAGAGACTCCTGCAGGCCGTCCAGGCTTCCCGTGCGGAAGGCGTTGAGGTAGACCGGGCCCTGGATCACCGCCGTGGGCAGCAGGTTGATCACCAGCATGAGCAGGGAAAGCAGATAGATCGTGGGGGATTTTTTTGCCATGGCGGCCTTGGCATCCTGCTTCAGGGCGGGCCGCTCATAGGGCTGACGCATTTGGACCATAGAAAGCTCCTTTCTTATCTTGTGTTATCTATCGGATCGCGGCGAAGGCGCCTGCCCGCGCCGCGCCGGGTCACTTTGCCCATTCGCCGGTGGCGGAGCATTTGAGGTAGGCGTTGATAAAGCCGTCCAGATCGCCGTCCATGACGGCGCCGATGTTGCCGTTTTCAAAGCCGGTGCGATGGTCCTTCACCAGCGTATAGGGCATGAAGACATAGGAGCGGATCTGGCTGCCCCATTCGATCTTCATCTGGACGCCCTTGATGTCCTCGATCTTGTCCAGATGCTCCCGCTGCTTGATCTCCATCAGGCGGGATTTCAGCATCTTCATGGCCGTGGCCCGGTTCTGGATCTGGCTCCGCTCCGTCTGGCAGGCGACCACCACGCCGGAGGGGATGTGGGTGATGCGGATGGCGGATTCCGTCTTGTTTACATGCTGTCCGCCGGCGCCGGAGGAGCGGTAGGTATCCACCCGCAGGTCCTCCGGGCGGATGTCGATGTCCACATCGTCGGGCATCTCGGGCATGACCTCCAGCGCCGCAAAGCTGGTCTGCCGGCGGCCGGAGGCGTCGAAGGGCGAGACCCGCACCAGCCGGTGGACGCCGTTTTCGCTCTTGAGGTAGCCATAGGCATTTTCGCCCTCAATGAGCATTTCCGCGCTCTTCAGGCCGGCGTCCTCACCGTCCAGCTCATCCAGCATCTTCCATTTGAAGCCCTTGGCGTCGGCCCAGTGCTGATACATCCGCACCAGCATCTGCGTCCAGTCCATGGCCTCCGTTCCGCCGGCGCCGGCGTGGAAGCTAAGGATGGCGTTGTTGGCGTCGTATTCGCCGGAGAGCAGGGTGGTCAGCGTCTGACGCTCCAGCTCGGCCTCCGTGCGCTTAAAGCCCTCCTGCACCTCGGGAAAGAGGCTCTCGTCCTCCATCTCCTCCGCCATTTCGATGGTGGTGACCACATCCTCATACATGGTGGTCAGGGCGGCGTAGTGGGCGGCCTTGTCCTTCAGCTGCTTGATGCGCTGCAGGACCTTCTGGCTGTTGGCCGGGTCGTCCCAGAAGCCGGGCTCCGCCGACTGCTTTTCCAGCGCGGCGATCTCCTCCTGGCCCTTGTCCAGATCCAGCGCCTGGCGCAGATCGGAAAGCTTGGGCTTCATATTGTTCAGTTTGAAACGGATATCATCATAAATAAGCATTGCAAATCCCTCCAATATGAAAGTATAGCATACCGTCCGCCCCTGCGCAAGGGCGAAAAGAAAAGAAAGCGGGCGCTTTTCGGGCTTCAGAAATTGAACTTCTGCAAAACGGCGCCCTGCTGGTCGATGGAGGCGCAGCCCAGCTGGATCAGGGAATAGCAGCCCTGATGAAAGTAAAACCGGGGAGCCGCTTCCATGGGCAGGCCCAGAAGATAGGTCACGGCGAAGCACAGCGGCCCGTTGTGGGCGAAGATGGCGCAGTCCTCTCCCTTTGCCACGATGGCGTCCAGCGCCCGGGCCACCCGGGGCGCCATGCCCGTGTCGTAGGGCTCGCCCTCCAGCGGCGGCGTATGGACCCAGTCCGCCAGCAGCTTTTCCAGATAATCCGGCATCCGCTGGCGGATCTCCGCCACGGAAAGCGGCTCCAAAAGCCCCATGTACTGCTCCTGCAGGTCAGATACCATGACCCGGGGCACCTCCTCCCGGGCGGAGAGGGCGATGCGGCAGGTGTCGGCGGCCCGCTGCAGCGGGCTGTAATAGGCGGCGGCAAGGGGGATGTCCCGCAGCTTTTGCCCCACCTGGGCGGCCTGCTGCCGGCCCAGCTCCGTCAGGGGCAGGTCGCTGCGGCCATACCAGAGGTCTTTCACATTGCCTTCGGACTGGCCGTGGCGGATCAGATAGAGCTTCATAGGGCGTTTCTCCTTTATTTATAAGCGTCAATTAGCAAGCGTCAATTCATGGAATCGGCCAGCGTCTTATCTGCCGCCGCCTGGACCCGCCGGGCCAGCAGCGGATAGCCGGAAAGCTCCGGATCCCGGGCGAGAAGCGTCTCGGCGCTCTGCCGGGCGGCCTCCAGAATGTTCAGGTCGGCGGCCAGATCTGCGATCTGAAAGACGGGCAGGCCGTGCTGCCGGCTGCCGAAAAAGTCGCCGGGCCCCCGCAGCCGCAGGTCCTCCTCGGCGATCTGAAAGCCGTCGTTGGTGCGGCAGAGAACGGAAAGGCGCTGCCGGGCGGTCTCGCCGCTGTCGCCGCACATCAGGAAGCAATAGCTCTGGCGGCTGCCCCGGCCGACCCGGCCCCGCAGCTGGTGCAGCTGGCTCAGGCCAAACAGACCGGCGTTTTCCACGATCATCAGCGTGGCGTTGGGCACATTGACCCCCACCTCCACCACCGTGGTACACACCAGAACATCCAGCTCCCGCCGGAGAAAGGCCTCCATCACCGCGTCCTTTTCCGCGGCCTTCATGCGGCCGTGGAGCAGCCCTGCCCGCAGCCCGGGCAGCTGCTGGCGCAGCCGGTCCAGATAGGCGGCGGCCGCCTGCTTTTCCTGCTGGGGCGCGCCGTCCTTTTCCTCGATGAGGGGACAGACGATATAGGCCTGCCCGCCCTCCGCCGCCTGCCGCTGCAGAAAGCCGTAAAGATCCTGCCGCCGGTCCTCCGGCAGGGCGAAGGTGCGGATGGGCTGACGCCCCGGGGGCAGCTGGTCCAGAATGGAAACATCCAGATCGCCGTAAAGGATCAGCGTCAGCGTCCGGGGGATGGGCGTGGCAGACATGGCCAGAAGATGCGCCCCGGCAGAGCGCTGACCCAGCGCTGCCCGCTGGCGCACGCCGAAGCGGTGCTGCTCGTCCACCACCGTCAGGGCGGCGTGGGGCAGGGAGATCCCGCTCTGGATCAGGGCATGGGTGCCGCAGAGCACCAGCGGCCCGCCCTCCTGCGCCAGCGAAAGGATCCGCCGCCGCTCCGGCGCGGAGGTGCTGCCGCAGAGCAGCTCCACCGGGATCCCAAAGGGGGAGAGCAGCTGCCGGAAAGTCTGTTCATGCTGCCGGGCCAGAAGCTCCGTGGGGGCCATGATCACCGCCTGCTGGCCGTTTTGACAGGTCAGCCAGGCGCAGGCCGCCGCCACCAGCGTCTTGCCGGAGCCCACATCGCCCTGCAAAAGCCGGTTCATCCGGTGGCCGGAGCAGAGATCGTCGAAGCATTGCGCCGTGGCCCGGCGCTGGGCGCCGGTGGGGGCATAGGGCAGGCTGCGGAAAAATTCCTCCGGGTCAAACCGGGTCAGCGCCGCGCCGGGAGCGCGGGAAGCCTCCCGCTTGAGCCGCTGGCCCGCCAGACAGAAGGTGAAAAGCTCCTCAAAGATCAGCCGCCGCCGGGCCTGACGCACATCCTCCGGCGCGGCGGGAAAGTGGATGCCCGAAAAGGCCTGCTCCGGGGAGCACAGCCGGTATTGTTCCAAAAGCGACCGCGGCAGCGGCTCCAGAAAATGCCCCGAAGCCTGCTCCAGCGCTTCCGCGATCCAGCGGCGCAGCTGGTTCTGGCTCAGCTCGCCGGGGTGGGGATAGACGGGCAGCAGCCGCCCCGCCAGCCGCTGCGCCCCGAAGCGCTCGTAGCTGGGGTTGACCATGCCGAAGGTGCGGCCCACCCGCTCCGGCCGGCCGAAAAAGATATAGTCCTGCCCGGTCTCCAGATGGAGATAGGGCTGGTTGAAAAAGGTCAGGAACAAAACGCCCGTCTCGTCTGCCGCCCGGGCCCGGATCATGGCCTTGCCGCCGGGCAGGCGGGAGCTTACCGGCGGCTCCGTCAGCATGGCGCGGACGCACACCGCCTCCCCCTCCTGCAGCTGCGCCACGGGGCGGAAGCTTCGCCGGTCCTCATAATCCCGGGGGAAATAGGCCAGCAGATCGCCCACGGAAAAAAGGCCCAGCCGGTTCAGCTGAGCCAAACGCTGGGGCCCTACGCCGGAAAGCGCGGAAAGGGGCCCCTCCAGCCGGTCCTCCGTCATACCCTTGGCCGGTAGAGGGAGATCACCAGGCCCAGGATCTGACAGTGGGTGCCGTCGATGGGGTCAAAGGCCGGGTTTTCCGGCAGCAGCCAGACCCCGTCCCTTGCCAGCCGCAGACGCTTCACCGTGGCCTCGTCCTCCAGAAGGGCCACCACGATCTGCCCGGAAAGGGCCGTGTTCTGCCGGCGGACCAGGACGATATCGCCGTCTAAAATGCCGGCGCCCACCATGCTCTCGCCCCGGACCTGCAGGGCAAACATCTCCCCCTGCTCCGGCCCGTCGTAGGGGACATAGCCCAGCGTGTCCTCCTGGGCCAGGATGGGCAGGCCCGCCGTCACCGTGCCCAAAACTGGAACGCTGCGGAAGGCTGCGCCGCTGCCGCCCTTGACGGAGAGGGCGCGGGTCTTGTGGTCACTCTTTTCCAGATAGCCGCCCTCCTGCAGGATCTTCAGGTGGCTGTGGACCGTGGAGGGGGAGCGCAGGCCCACGGCGTCGCAGATCTCCCGCACGGTGGGGGGATAGCCGTTGGCCCGGGTGGAATCCGTCACAAACTCCAGAATGCGCTGCCGCATGGGGCTGAGCTGTTTCATACAAAGCACCTCACAGGGATGTTTCCTGATTTTTTAATAGTATAGCACAGATGTTTCCAAAAAGCAAACATTTGTTTGACAAAACTTTGCCGGAAGCAAAGCCGGGACCGATTTTTGCATTTGCCGCGGTTTTGCAGGGAAAAACGGCGAAAAAATCGGAAAAAACCGGGAAAAAAGGCTTGACTTTCGCCCCGGGGGGTGATATGCTGATAAAGCGCCTGAAAGGGCGTATTATGCCTGTATGTCGTGATACAGGCAGCGAGGAAGCCGGAGATTGCCGCCGCAGGCGGGTAACTTCGGTGGAGTAAGTCCGACAATCGGGCGGCACAGAAAGCTGCGTTCCTATCGTCCTGCTTCACAGGCAGGCCGGAACGGAGGTCATGCCCTTGCGGCAAGACAATAGGAATGCTGAAGACGCGCGAATGTTCCCCGCAAGCCGCGGAACTGCCGGTCAGGGATCGGCAAGCCCGGTGGGAACCAATTTGCGCCTTAACGCCGGACGGATGTTTGTATCGCCGGTTTCATTTATTGGAACAGGACGATACACACGGATGCGTGGCGAGCTTTCGGCCGTACAATGTCACCTCACGAGAAAAACATTGTATGAAAAAGGAGAACCAACTATGGCAGACATGCAGAACATGCGGATCAGACTGAAGGCCTATGACCACACCGTCATCGACCAGGCCGCCGCCAAGATCGTTGAGACCGCCAAGCGCACCGGCGCCGAGGTCTCCGGCCCCATCCCCCTGCCCACCGACAAGAAGGTGGTCACCATCCTGCGCGCCGTCCATAAGTATAAGGAAAGCCGCGAGCAGTTTGAGCGCCGCACCCACAAGCGCCTGATCGACATCAAGAACCCCGCCCAGAAGACCGTGGAAGCCCTGATGAACCTGGACCTGCCCGCCGGCGTGGAGATCGAGATCAAGCTGTAAGCCCCATTCATTATTTAAGTCAGCACCCTTGCTTCGCGAGAAGCAGGTTATGTTGAGAAGCGAAGGCGGAGTACCGTTACTGCTCCGTACTACTGACCAACCACTAACTGCAAGGAGGAAATAACGTGCAGAAAGCAATCATCGGAAAGAAAGTCGGCATGACCCAGATCTTTGACGAAAAGGGCAATGTGATCCCCGTTACCGTCATCGAAGCCGGCCCCTGCACCGTGGTGCAGAAGAAGACTGTGGAAAACGACGGCTATGCTTCCGTCCAGCTGGGCTTTGAAGACCTGGCGGACAAGAAGACCACCAAGCCCCAGAAGGGCCACTTTGAAAAGGCCGGCGTTTCCGCCAAGAAGTACCTGAAGGAGTTCCGCCTGGAGAAGGCTGCCGAGATGAATGTCGGCGATGTGGTCAAGGCGGATGTCTTTGCCGCCGGCGACAAGATCGACGTCATCGGCACCAGCAAGGGCAAGGGCTATGCCGGCGTGGTCAAGCGCTGGAACGCCCATGTTCAGTGCCATTCCCACGGCGTTGGCCCTGTCCACCGCAGCGTGGGCTCCATGGGCGCCAACACCGATCCTTCCCGCGTCATGCCCGGCAAGAAGATGGCCGGCCATCTGGGCGCCGAGCAGGTCACCGTCCAGAACCTGGAAGTGGTGAAGGTGGACGCCGAGGCCAACATGATCGCCATCCGCGGCGCCGTCCCCGGCCCCAAGGGCTCTGTGGTCTTTCTCAAGAACACTGTGAAGAACATCAAGGTCAAGCATGCCGACGCCGGCATCAGCAAGAACCCGCAGAAGGCTTCCGGACGCAATCCGCAGAAGGCCTCTGCAAGAAGCTAATGGGGAGGAGGAAATACAATGCCTAAGACTAATGTAGTAGATATGACCGGCAAGATCGTCGGTGAGATCGAACTCAATGACAGCGTATTCGGCATCGAGCCCAACATGGCCGTTGTTCACGCCGATGTGAAGTGCTATCTGGCCAATCAGCGTCACGGAACCCAGAGCACGCTGACCCGCGCCGAGGTTTCCGGCGGCGGCAGAAAGCCCCGTCGTCAGAAGGGCTCCGGCTGCGCCCGTCAGGGCTCGACCCGCGCTCCCCAGTGGACGCACGGCGGCATCGCCCTGGGCCCCAAGCCCCGGGATTACAGCTACAGCCTGAACCGCAAGGCCAAGAAGCTGGCCATCGTCAGCGCCCTCAGCGCCAAGACCGCCGCCGGCGATCTGATCGTTGTGGACAATATCGCGCTGGGCGAGGTCAAGACCCGGAATATGGTCCAGTTCCTGAAGGCCGTCGGCGCCGAGGGCAAGGCCCTGGTCATGACCAACAATGTGGAAAAGAATGTGGTCCTCTCCGCCCGCAATATCCCCGGCGTCCAGACCACCTTCTCCGGCGTGTTCTGCGTCTATGACATCCTGAAGGCTGACAAGCTGGTCTTCGACAAGGCCGCTGTGGAAAAGATCCAGGAGGTATACGCCAAATGAAAACCGCTTACGATATCATCAAGCGCCCGGTGATCACCGAGAAGTCCATGGAATCCGTGGGCGACAAGAAATATGTCTTTGAAGTGGCCCTGGACGCCAATAAGGTGGAGATCCGCAAGGCCATCGAAGAGATCTTCGGCGTGAAGGTCCTCAGCGTCAACACCATCCGTGTGGCCGGCAAGAATGTCCGCGGCCGCACCGGCCGCTCCGGCCGCAAGCCCGAGCGGAAAAAGGCGATCATCCGTCTGACGGAAGAGTCCAAGACCATCGAGTTGTTCGAAGGTATGGTCTGATCCCCGGGGGAGCAAGCTCCCCTGCAGACGAGAGCGCGAAAGCGCTTCCGATCGCGCAGCGCCCCGCGCTGCCGAAAGTATGCCGCGGCATGAGGCGCGGCGCAAAACGAAAACGAAATAAGGAGTGAATCACCTATGGCGATCAAAACCTTTAAGCCCACGACGCCGTCCCGCCGTCAGATGACGGTGACCGACTACCGTGGACTGAGCAAGGTCAAGCCTGAGAAGAGCCTGCTGGAGCCGCTGAAGAAAAACGCCGGCCGCAACAGCTATGGCCGCATCACCGTCCGTCACCACGGCGGCGGCAACAAGCAGAAATACCGCATCATCGATTTCAAGCGCGAGAAGCTGGATATGCCCGCTACCGTGCTGACCATCGAATACGATCCCAACCGTACCGCGCACATCGCCCTGGTCCAGTATGAAGACGGCGAGAAGCGCTATATCCTGGCCCCCTACGGCCTGAATGTGGGCGATGTGATCGTTTCCGGCGAGGGCGCCGACATCAAGCCCGGCAACTGCCTGCCCATCGCCAACATCCCCCTGGGTACCATGATCCACAACATCGAGCTGATCCCCGGCCGCGGCGGCCAGCTGGTCCGCACTGCGGGCGGCGCCGCGCAGCTGATGGCGAAGGAAGGTGCTTCCGCGCAGGTGCGTCTGCCCTCCGGCGAAGTCCGCTACATCAAGATGGGCTGCCGCGCCACCATCGGCCAGGTGGGCAACATCGATCAGAGCAATGTCAATCGCGGCAAGGCCGGTAAGACCCGTCATATGGGCGTCCGTCCCACCGTCCGCGGCTCTGTCATGAACCCCTGCGATCACCCCCACGGCGGCGGCGAGGGCAAAGCCCCCATCGGCCGTCCCGGCCCTGTGACCCCCTGGGGCAAGCCCGCTCTGGGTTACAAGACCCGCAAGAAGAATCATCGTACCGACAAGCAGATCGTCAAGCGTCGTAACGGTAAATAATTGAAAGGAGCACAATCATATGGGCAGAAGTGTGAAAAAGGGCCCCTTTGTGGCTCCCGAGCTGCTGAAAAGGGTCCATCAGCTGAATGAAGCTGGTGAAAAGAAGGTCCTGAAGACCTGGTCCCGCGCCTCCACCATTTTCCCGGAGTTCGTGGGCCACACCATCGCCGTCCATGACGGCAGAAAGCATATCCCCGTGTATGTCACCGAGGATATGGTCGGACACAAGCTGGGCGAGTTTGCTCCCACGCGTACCTTCCGGGGTCACGCCGGCAGCAAGACCGGGAAATAAGGGGAGGTAAAGTCAACATGGAAGCGAAAGCATCTGTTAAGTTCGTTCGCATGTCTCCCCGCAAGGTGAAGATCGTCTGCGATCTGATCCGGGATAAGGATGTGGCTACGGCCGCCGCCATCCTGATGAACACCCGCAAGGCCGCCAGCGAGCCGCTGATGAAGCTGCTCAAGAGCTGCGCCGCCAACGCGGAAAACAACTTCGAGATGGATCCCGAGAAGCTGTATGTGGCCAAGATCTGGTGCTGCCCCGGCCCCATTCTCAAGAGAATGATGCCCCGGGCCCGCGGCGGAGCTGCCGGCATTAAGAAGAGAACCTGCCACATCAACATGGTTCTCGCCGAGAAAGAATAAGTCAGGAGGGAAACTATGGGCCAGAAAGTCAATCCCCACGGTCTGCGCGTGGGCGTTATCAATGGATGGGACTCCCGTTGGTTTGCCAAAGACGAACTCGTCGGCGACCTGCTGGTGGAGGACAACAAGATCCGTAATTATCTCAAGACCAACCTGTATCAGGCTGGCATCCCCCGCATCGAGATCGAGCGCGACAGCGCCAAGGTCCGCATCTTTATCCACTGCGCCAAGCCCGGCATGATCGTCGGCAAGGGCGGCGCGGAGATCGAAAAGCTCCAGGAGACCGTCTCCAAGATGATCGGCAAGCCTGTGGCGATCTCCATCGTGGAGGTCCGCTCTCCCGATCTGAACGCGCAGCTGGTGGCAGAAAACATCGCCGCGCAGATCGAAAAGCGCATCTCTCACCGCCGCGCCATGAAGATGGCCATGCAGCGCGCCATGAAGCTGGGTGCCAAGGGCATCAAGTGCAACTGCGCCGGCCGTCTGGGCGGCCGCGAGATCGCGGGCGTTGAGCATTATCACGAGGGCACCATCCCCCTGCAGACCCTCCGTGCCGATATCGACTACGGCTTTGCCGAGGCGAAGACCACCTATGGCCGCATCGGCGTCAAGGTCTGGCTGTATAAGGGCGAAGTCCTCACCGGCGGCCCCCGCTCTACTCCCGTGGAAGCACCCCGCCGTGACCGCCGCGACCGCCGCGATGGCGATCGCCGGGATCGCCGTGACCGCCGCGAAGGCGGCGAGCGTCGTGAGCGCCGCGATGGCGGCCGCTTTGGCGAGCGCAAGCAGTTCTCTGCGGGCCCCCGGGGTCCCCAGGGCCGTCCCTATCAGCGGCCCGCCGCGCCTGCGGCTGCCCCCGCCGAGGCTCCCAAGACGGAAGGAGGAGCAAACTAATGTTAATGCCTAAGAGAGTCAAATACCGCAGAGTGCAGCGCGGCCGCATGAAGGGCAAAGCTACCCGCGGCAATGTTGTCAACTACGGTGAGTTTGGTCTGGTGGCCACCGAGCCCGCGTGGATCACCAGCAACCAGATCGAGGCGGCCCGTGTGGCGATGACCCGTTACACCAAGCGCGGCGGCCAGGTCTGGATCAAGATCTTCCCCGACAAGCCCGTCACCGAAAAGCCCGCCGAGACCCGCATGGGTTCCGGTAAAGGCTCCCCCGAATACTGGGTGGCCGTGGTCAAGCCCGGCCGCGTCATGTTCGAGATCGCCGGCGTCGGAGAGGAAGCTGCAAGAGAAGCCCTGCGCCTCGCCAGCTACAAGCTGCCCGTCAAGTGCAAGATTGTCAAGCGCGAGGACGCCGTGACCGAGAATGGTGGTGAAGCGTAATGAAGATCAAAGAAGTTCGTGAGATGTCTCAGGAGCAGCTGAACGCCAAGCTGCTGGAGCTGAAGAAGGACCTGTTCAACCTGCGTCTTCAGCACGCCACCAATCAGCTGGAAAACCCCGGCCGTCTTGCCGAGGTCAAGCACGACATCGCCCGGGTCAAGACTGTGCTGCGCGAGCTCGAGCTCGCCGCCAAGTAAGCGGTAAGGAGGAACAAACGATGAGTGAAAGAGCTTTCCGCAAAACGAGGGTCGGCATGGTCGTTTCTGACAAGATGGATAAGACCGTCGTGGTTGCGATCGAAGACAGAGTCCAGCATCCGCTCTACAAGAAGACCGTGAAGAGCACCTATAAACTCAAGGCACACGATGAGAACAACGAGTGCGGCGTGGGCGATAAGGTCCGCGTGATGGAGACCCGTCCCCTGTCCCGCGACAAGAGATGGCGCGTCGTTGAGATCGTCGAAAAAGCGAAATAAGGAGGGACCGTCATGGTACAAGCTGAAACTTATCTGCGCGTGGCTGACAATACCGGCGCAAAAGAACTCAAGTGCATCCGTGTCCTGGGCGGCTCCACCCGCAGATACGGCAATATCGGCGATGTGGTCGTGGCCTCCGTGCGCAAGGCTGCGCCCGGCGGTCAGGTGAAGAAGGGCGATGTGGTCAAGGCCGTCATCGTCCGCACCCGCAAGGGCCTGCGCCGCAACGACGGCAGCTATGTCCGCTTCGACGAAAACGCCGCCGTCATCATCAAGGACGACAAGACCCCCCAGGGCACCCGTATCTTTGGACCGGTTGCCCGCGAGCTGCGTGAGAGAGACTATACCAAGATCCTCTCCCTGGCTCCGGAAGTTGTCTAAGGAGGGCTTGAAGAATGGCTA
>USML01000004.1 GCA_900555855.1 uncultured Eubacteriales bacterium
TCATCCTGAGCTTCAACCCCGTCAGCATCCGGCACTGGCTGAAAAAGCGCTTCTTCGACAAGAAGGATCCCCGGGCACGGGTGCATGAGAGCACCTACAAGGACAACCGTTTTCTGGACGCGGCGGCCATCCGGACGCTGGAAAGCTTTCAGGAGACGGACGAGTATTACTACCAGGTCTATTGCCTGGGCATGTGGGGCGTCACGGGGAAGACCGTTTTCGACGGAAGAGCCGTGGGCCGGCGGCTGCAGGAGATCGGAGCGCCTGTGCGGACGGGGCTTTTCGCCTACGGGGACGACGGGCTGCGGCTGACGGACATCCGCTGGGAGGACGGGAAGGACGGCTGCATCCGCATCTACCGGGAGCCCTTGCCGGGCGTGCCCTATGTGATCGGCGGAGATACCGCGGGAGATGGCAGCGACAGCTTTGTGGCGCAGGTGCTGGACAACCGCACCGGGGAGCAGGTGGCGATGCTGCGGGGCAAGTTTGACGAGGATGTGTTCGCGCGGCAGGTCTACTGCCTGGGGATGCACTACAACACGGCGCTCATCGGCATCGAGACCAACTTTTCCACCTACCCGGTGATGGAGCTGGAGCGGCTGCGGTATCCGAAGCAATATGTCCGGGAGAGCATCGATGACTATATGCACAGCATCAAGCGCAGCTACGGCTTCCGCACGGACAGCAAAACGCGGCCGGTGATCCTGGCGGAGCTGATCCGCGCGGTGCGGGACGATATCACCATCGTCAATGACGAGACCACGCTGGAGGAAATGCTGACCTTCGTCCGGAACACGGAGACCCTGCGCCCGGAGGCGGAGACGGGGGCGCACGACGACTGCATCCTGAGCCTCGCCATCGCGCATCATATCCGGCCGCAGCAGAGCTATCTCCGGCAGGAGGAGGTGCAGACGCGGAAGTGGACGGCGAGCATGTGGGAGGATTACGAAAACGCCTCCCCGGCGGAACGGGAGCTGCTGCGCAAAAAATGGGGCAACCCACAGCGATAACAGGAGGGAACGATGGCAAAGAAACAGGACAAAAGCAAGCTGCGGCTCTGGCAGGAGCGGCTGAAGGTCAACGAGACGGCCTATGCAGCGGAGACGGCCCGCATGGATCAGCGGGAGGCACTTTATACGGGGACGAAGACCCTGCGGCCCATGGTGCCGGGGGACGCCAAGACCACGGCGGCGCATGTGCGCAACATCTGCGCGGAGCTGATCGAAGCCCAGACGGACAGCAGCATCCCCCAGCCCAAAGTCACTGCCCGGCGCAGCCAGGACGAGGGGAAGGCAAAGCTCATCGAGGACATGCTGCGCAATGAACTGGACCGGATGCCCTTTGAGCAGCTGAACGACATCATGGGGCGCACGGTGCCCATCCAGGGCGGCGCAGCCTTTCTGGTGGAATGGGACAACACCCAGCGAACGCACTTTACCGTGGGGGAGCTGGCGGTGTCTGCGCTGCATCCCAAGCAGATCATCCCCCAGGACGGCGTTTATACCGGCGTGGAGGACATGGACTATATCCTCCTGAAGATCCCCCAGACCAAGGAATACATCCAGCGGCGCTACGGCGTGGAGCTGCGGGACGAGCGGGAGCAGGAGCCGGAGATCAAGAGCGCCGGAGGGGCGGCGGCGGAGGATCTGGTGACCCAGTATATCGCCTATTACCGCAACGACAAGGGCGGCATCGGGCTTTACAGCTGGGTGAACGATACGCAGCTGGAGGACCTGGAAGACTATCAGGCGCGGCGGCTGCGCCGGTGCGTGAAATGCGGCGCGGTGGAGCCGCTGCTGACGGAAACGGATCTGCCGGAGGACTTTTTTGCCGGCCCGGGCGCGGACCCGGAGGCGGAGGCAGACGCCTTTGCGAGAGAGACGCGGCCACGGCCGCTGCGGGGCGGGCGGAAGAACTGCCCCTATTGCGGCGGGAGCCGGTGGGAGGAGACTGCGGAGGACTTTGAGGAGATCCCCACGGCGGTGGCCCGCAGCGACGGCAGCACCGTGGGCGGCATGGTCCGCCGGGCGCAGCTTTCCGAGACGGAGACAGACGCGCTGGGGCTGCCGGTGGTGGAGATCATCGAGGAGCCGGTGCGGGTGCCCTTCTACAAGCCGGATATCTTCCCGGTGATCCTGCAGAAGAATGTGAGCGTTTACGGCAGATTCCTGGGCGACAGCGATATTGACAAGATCGCAGACCAGCAGAACACCACCAACCGGATCGAGAGCAAGATCATCGACAAGCTTTTGAAATCCGGCAGCTATATCACGCTGCCGGACAGCGCCAGCATCCGGGCGGATGCGGAGGATATGAAGATCATCCGCCCGGGAACGGCGGCGGACACCGGGCTGATCGGCGTTTACGATCTGCAGGGGAACATCAGCCAGGACCTGACCTATCTGGCGCAGGTCTATGAGGAGGCCCGGCAGGTGATCGGCATTACGGACAGCTTCCAGGGCCGGAGGGACACCACGGCCACCTCCGGCAAGGCAAAGGAGTTTGCCGCAGCACAGAGCGCCGGACGGCTGGAGAGCAAGCGGGTGATGAAGGATGCGGCTTACGCGGCGCTGTTCGAAGCAATGTTCAAGTTCAAGCTTGCCTATACGGACGAGCCGCGGCCGGTGGTATCCAACGATATCCACGGCAACACCCGGTATGATACCTTCAACCGATACGACTTTCTGGAGCAGGATGCGGCGGGGGAATGGTGCTGGAACGACCAGTTCCTGTTCAGCTGCGACACCTCTGCGCCGCTGGCCAGCAACCGGGAAGCCATGTGGCAGGAGACCCGCATGAATCTGCAGACGGGGGCCTTTGGCGACCCGTCGCAGCTGACGACCCTGATCCTCTTCTGGACGAAGATGGAGCTGCTGCATTATCCAGGCGCGGGAGAAACGCGGGCGTATCTGGAGGAGGAACTGCGCAGGCAGCAACTGCAGAGGCAGCTGGCGGCCCAGCTGCAGCAGCTGCAGCAGACGGGAGGCGGCCAGCCTGCCGCCCCGCAGGGGACGGAACAGAGCACGGGGCGGGAGCCCCTTCTGAAATAAACGCGGAAAGGAGGAAAGGACAATGGCGGAAAAAAGACCGACCTATGCCGGCAGCATCAAGAACACCGGTGCGCAGGTGGTGAAAGCCCCCCTTGGCGGCGACAGCCAGAAGGGCAAGAGCACGGTCAAGACCGGGACCGACCTGAGAAACGGCAAGAGCAAATAAGCACGGCATATCGACAGCATATCGCAGGGAAAGCGTAAAAATCCAGAGAGGAGCACAACGATGGAGATCGACTACGGCGCGCTGTTTGGCATCGACGCAGGCGGAAACGAGCAGGAGGCCGCCGAACCTGCCCAGGACGAGACCACACAGGCGCAAGGCGCAGAAGCGCAGGAGGCCGCCGAACCTGCCGGAGAAGAGACACAGGAGCCCGCCCCGGGGCAGGAGTCTGCGGAGGGCGGGAAGGAGCGCCGGGAGCGGCAGACCCCGGAGCAGAACGCGGCCTTTGCCGCGGCACGCCGCAAGGCGGAGGCGGAGCGGGATGCCGCCGTGGAGAAGGCGCGCACAGACGCCCGGGAGGAAGCGAGACGCACCATCGACGAGGCGTTTCGAAACAGCGGGCTGGTGAACCCCTACACGAAGCAGCCCATCACATCGAAGGCAGAATATGACGCCTACCGCCAGCGCTACGACGCGGAGCGGAAGGCCAGCCTTTTGAAGAAAAGCGGGATGAGTGACGCGGAGTTCAGCGCGTTCATCGACGGTCTGCCGGAGGTGCAGCAGGCCAAGGCGGCCCAGAGGGCGGCCGAGCAGGCGCGGCGGGCGGCCATGGAGACCCAGGCGAAGCTCCGGACGGAGGAGGAGCTGAAGGAGATCGGCAAGCTGGATCCCAACATCCGGGAGCTGAAGGATCTGACGGCCATGGAGACCTACCCCCGGTTTCTGGAGCTGGTAAGGCGCGGGAACACGCTGCTGGACGCTTACCGGCTGGCAAACCTGGATGCGCTGACCAGCGGCGCCGCGGCGGCCACCAGACAGGCGGCGATCAACGCGGTGCAGAGCAAGCGGCACATGGGCCAGACAAAGGAGCGGGGCACGGGCGCTTTGCGCGTGCCGGAGGATGTAAGGGCGATGTATCGCGCGCTGAACCCGGGCGCTACGGACGCGGAGATCCAGGCGCATTACAACCGCAGCCATAAGAAAGACTGACAAAACGAGAGGAGAGACAAAACACCATGAGCTTTAAGATCCATTCCATGGATGGCGGCCGCGTGCCGGGCATTGAATACCTGCCGGCCGGCGCCATCACTCCCAAGGTGGGCATGGCGCTGGTGCAGACCAACGGCCAGCTGGCGCTGGCCACGGGAGCCAACGCGCCCACCTACATTTCCATGTGTGAGAAGGACCGGGCCTGCACGGCGGGGGAGATCATCCCCGTGATCCGCGTGGGCAAGGACATGATCCTGGAGACCACCTTCGCGGCGGCGGCCGCCAGCGTTAAGCTGGGCAGCAAGGTCACGCTGCACACCGACGGCCTGCAGGTCACGGCCACCACCACAAGCGGCGTGGCGGAGATCGTCTACATGGACGGCACCGCCAGCGGCAGCATGTGCCGCGTGCGCTTCTAAGAACGATGAAAGGAGTACAGTGAACAATGGCGAATATCACCTTTACCGAAGGCTCCGGCCTTCAGGACAGCATCTTCGGCAAGAGCCAGGAGCCGATCAAGCTGTTTCTGGAAAAGCGGGGCGAGGCCTTTGAGCAGGCCAGCATGCTGCCGGAGCTGTTCAGCATGGGCACCTCCACCCACTGGGGCGAGAAGTTTTCCACCATGACGGCCATGGACGGCTTCCAGCCGGTGGGCGAAAACGGCGAATACCCCGTGGATGGCATGCAGGAGGGCTACAGCAAGTTTCTGGAGCACATGACCTGGAAGAACAGCTTTTCCCTTTCCCGGGAGATCGTGGAGGACGGCAAGCTGATGGAGCTGAAGAAGCAGCCCGCAGGCTTTGCCACCAGCTACTACCGCACCCGGGAAAAGTTTGGCGCGGCGATCCTGGGCGCGGCGATCCAGAAGAAGACGGAGACGGCCTTCCTGGGCAAGACCTTTGACACCAAGGGCGCGGACGGGAAGGCGCTGTTTGCCGCCGACCACCCCAGCAGGCTGGGCAAGGCAAAGCAGTCCAACCTGTTTGCCGATGCCTTCAGCGGCGACGCGCTGGGGGCGATGGAGTCGGCGATGCAGGACTTCCGTGGCGACAATAACGAGGTGCTGGATGTTGCTCCCTCCACCATCCTGATCCCCAATGATTACAAGCTGAAGCGGGATGTGTTTGCGGCCATCGGCGCGGACAAGGATCCCAACACGGCGAACAACGGCTTCAACTACAACTTCGGCCGCTGGAGCGTGATCGTGTGGCCCTACCTGAACCAGTTTATCGCGGCGGGCACCTCCCCCTGGATCCTGCTGGACAAGCGGTACAACGACGAATACGGCTGCGCCCTCTGGCTGGATCGCGTGGCGCTGGAGGTCCGGAGCGAGCTCAGCGGCAATGACGCCAATGTGTGGAAGGGCTACGCCCGGTTTACCGCTGGCTTCAACGACTGGCGGGGCTTTGCCGTGGGCGGCGTGAGCGGCGGGACGCAGCTCGTTTCCGCGTGACGGAGGGCCTATGGGAAAATATACGAGATTTACGGATCTGGAGGTGACCGGGGCGCTGAAGCTGGGCAGCGTGAAGCAGTCTGGCTCCAAGGTCACCACGGCGGATGCTGCCGCGGCGGCGGGCGCTGCGCCCACGAAGGCAGAGTTTGACGCTGTCGTGGCGCTGGCCAACGATCTGAAGGCAAAATACAACGCCCTGATCGCGAAGATCGGCGGCTGACAGAGAGGCTCGGGGCGGCGGCGCAGGCTGCCGTCCCGCCTTGCATACACAGGAAAGGAGAACGAACTATGGCGACGCTGAAGGGCGTGATCGACTATGTGGACGAGATCAAGCCCAATGCCTTTTCCAACGCCGCAAAGACCCAGTGGATCAACGAATGTGAGGGGCTGGTGCAGACGGAGGTCCTGCTGCGGGCCAGCGAGGAGCTCCTTGCCTACAGCTATGATGCGGATCAGAGCAAGACGCTGCTGACCGCGCCGCCCCATGATAAGATCTACTGGACTTATCTTGTGGCCATGATCGACTTTGCCAACGGAGAATACAGCAAATATCAGAACACCATGCAGGTCTTCAACAGCTTCTTCGGGGAATATATCCGCTGGTTCGCCCGGAACTACCGCCCGGCGGATACGCACCAGCCGTGGTATGACAACGGGGAGGCAGAGCGGGGGCTGATGCCCTGGCGGGGGTATTACCTCACTGCCTACGGCATTGCGCTGAAGCACGGATATCAGGGCACGGAGGAGGAATGGCTGGCAAGCCTGGTGGGGCCGCAGGGGGAGAAGGGCACGCCCTTTACCTATGCTGATTTTACCGATGAGCAGCTGGCGGCGCTGCAGGGGCCCAAGGGGGATACCGGAGAGACCGGAGAGAAGGGCGACCCCGGCCCAAAGGGCGAAGCCTTTACCTACGATGATTTCACTGCCGCCCAGCTGGCGGCGCTGCAGGGGCCGAAGGGTGAGACCGGAGCCACAGGCGAGACCGGCCCGGCGGGTCCCCAGGGCATTCAGGGCCCCAAGGGCGACAAGGGAGACCCTGGTGCCACCGGAGCCACCGGGCCCCAAGGCCCACAGGGCGAGACCGGCCTTAAGGGAGACACCGGCGCGAAGGGCGACCCGGGCGAAAAGGGAGAAAAGGGAGACACCGGAGCCAAGGGGCCGAAGGGCGACACCGGAGGCACGGGCCCGCAGGGGCCCACCGGCCCCCAGGGAGAGCGAGGGCCTATCGGCCCAGTGGGCCCCCAGGGAGCCAAGGGAGACACGGGCGCGGGCTTTTTGGTCAAGGGGTATTATGCCACGGCGTCGGCGCTGAGCGCGGCCGTAACGAGCCCTGCGGCGGGGGATGCCTACGGCGTGGGGGCGGGAGAGCCCTATGACATTTACATCTATGACGGCGTTGGAGCGCGCTGGGTCAACAACGGTCCGCTGCAGGGGGCCAAGGGGGACACCGGGCCACAGGGCCCAAGGGGCGAAAAGGGCGACCCGGGAGAAAAGGGCGCCACAGGAGCCGCCGGAGCCACGGGGGCCAAGGGAGACAAGGGAGACCCCTTTACCTACGCCGACTTTACCGCCGAGCAGCTGGCAGCACTGAAGGGCGAAAAGGGAGACAAGGGCGCCACCGGCGAAAAGGGCGAAAAAGGAGCGCAGGGGGAAAAGGGAGACCCTGGGGCCAAGGGAGAGACCGGCGCCACCGGGCCGCAGGGCCCGACGGGCGCAACCGGGCCGCAGGGCCCGACGGGCGCCACAGGCCCCACAGGCCCCAAGGGCGCGGACGGCGCGGACGGCTCCAATGGCATTACCCCAACCATCGGGAGCAACGGAAACTGGTATCTGGGCACGACGGACACGGGAAAGCCCTCCCGGGGCGCTGCGGGAGCCAAGGGCGAGAAGGGCGACACCGGCGACACGGGGCCGAAGGGAGACCCTGGAGATACCGGCCCCCAGGGGCCGCAGGGGGAGAAGGGGGCCACGGGAGCCACCGGGCCGCAGGGGCCAAAGCCGGTGAAGGGGACGGACTACTGGACGGCGGCGGACAAGGCCGCCATGGTGCAGGATGTGCTGGAGGCGCTGCCCACCTATGATGGGAGCGTGAGCTGATGGGGAAGGTGACGATCACCTACAACGGGGCCGTGATCTCTGAGGCGGAGGAGACGGCGCCGGTGACGGTGCAGTATCACGGCAGCACCATCGCCACGCTGGGGGCCGGGGAGAGCAGGACGCTTTCCTGCGGCGGGAAATATATGCGCTCCGACCTGATCATCGGCAGCAAGACCCTTTCCTGCGGCGGCAAGAAGATGGCCAGCGATATCGGCCTTGCGGCGGAGGCGGATAAGGTGGAGGACGACACCATCACCTACACCGGGGCGATGACCGACCAGATCGTGCTCATGTCCAATGTGGCGTACCGTCTGCTGACGCTGACCTCCTCCGGCACGCTGACCTTGAGCAAGAGCCGAAAGGCGGATGTGTGGATGTGCAACGGGGGGAACGGCGGAGCCGCCGGTGATTACGCAGGCGGAACCGGCGGTGGCGGCGGATATGTTTACCAGGAGCGCATGCAGGTGAGCGGCGCCACTGTCTGCGCCATCGGCGCAGGATCAGTAAGTGATACAGCTGGCGGAACCACTTCGTTCGGAGCGAAAAAACCTACGGTGCAGTCTATAGGGAAAAATGGCGCATCCGGCGGCGGAGCCGGAGGAGATGGCGAATTGGCCGGTAGTGGGACTGGCACATCAACGATCCCGTTTTTCGAATCGGTCAATTTTGATCCGCATTCTGCCGGCGGTGGCGGCGGCGATTGGAATGATGAAGAAAGTGATCGATATAGAAGTGGCGGAGCTGGAGGATCTGACGGATCTTCCGGTTTGGCCTCCGGCAGCAGTGCAGGTGGAACAAAAGGCGGAGGTTACGGCGGCTACCGCGCCGGCGGCAATGCATCTTTCTATGGTTCCGGTGGCGGCGGAGGAGGTGCCGGATATAGGCCAAATGGATCTTACAGGTCCGGCGCCGGCGGCTCCGGCTATCAGGGCATCATCTATGTCCGCATCCCGCTGGACCAGAGCATTTATAACTGACGAGGAGGGGCAGCAATGCGATTTGCAGTGATCAAGGACAATCTGGTGACCAACCTGATCGTGGCCGCAGAGGGGCAGCAGGCGGAGCTGGAAACGGCGCTGGGTGCCCGGCTGGAGGACGCGGCGGGCTATGGGCTCACCATGGGGGATCTCTGGATCCCGGAACGGGGGGTTTGGACCCGGAACCAGGACGGGGAGCAGGTGGTGCTGGAATCCCTCACCCCGGAGGAAAAGACCAAATATCAGGCGCTCTCGGATGAGCTGGAGGGGCTCAAGGACGACCTGAGCGCGGCATACACAGAGGGAGTGAACAGCATTGACGCAGTTTGACAAGCAGACGGCCCTGCGGGCCATGGAGGCCCAGGGGGCGGCGGACGCGCAGGCCTTCCGGGCGCGGGCTATTGCGCAGAGCCTGGACGGGACGGCCATCATCGCGGAGGAGGATAAGATCCCCGCCTGGCGGCAGGGGCCTTACAAGACCGTGGGTGCGCCGGTGCAGTATGAGGGACAGGTATATAAGGTCTGGCAGGCCCACGACAGCACGGGGAACGCCGGATGGAACCCCCGGGACGCGGTGTCTCTCTTTGACATCTGCCACACCAAGGATCCCGGCAAGGCCAAGCCATATCAGGCCCCCAGCGGGAGCCGGGGGCTTTATCAGAAGGACGAATGTATGGTGTGGACGGACGGGAAGATCTATGCCAGCACCATGGACAACAACGCCTATACCCCGGAGAGCTATGCGCAGGGGTGGACGGAAGTATGAAAAAAGAAAGGATCGATCTGAAATGAAAGAAAAAATCTGTATTCTTCTGGGGCTGATCGGCGGGGCGATCTCGGCGGCGTTCGGCGGGTGGAGCGGGGCCATGACCACGCTTTTGCTGTGCATGGCCATCGACTACATCTCCGGCCTGATCGTGGCCGGTGTGTTTCACAAGAGCCGGAAAAGCGCCACCGGCGCGCTGGACAGCTTCGCCGGATGGAAGGGCCTGTGCCGCAAGGGCATGACGCTGCTCATCGTGCTGGTGGCTTACCGGCTGGATCTGGCGCTGGGCACCGGCTACATCCGCGACACCGTCACCATCGGCTTTATCGCCAACGAGGTGATCTCCATCACGGAAAACGCGGGTCTTATGGGCCTGCCCCTGCCTACGGTGATCCAGCGGGCCATCGACCTGCTCCGGGGCCGGGCGGAGCCGGCGGAAAAGGACGGCGGGGACCAATGATCTATCCCATCGACCGGCCCATCCGCCGCTTTGCCGTGATCAGGCCCGGCATGCCCCTGCAGCAATGGCTGGCGCAGCAGCAGGACAAGCCGGATATTCTCTTCAACGCCAGCCTTTACAAAAGCGTCCGCCAGGGCATCGGCACCCTTTACGAGGGCGGCAGGCTCACCCAGAACGCCGGCAGCGGCTGGGGCTTCGGCAATCTTCGGGGCCGGCCCGGGGCGGTGGCCTTCGGCACGCCCTTTGACGGCACCGCCTGGCAGGACTATCTCACCGGCTATTACGGCCTGATCCGGCAGGGCGAACGGTGCGATCCGCCCTGGGCGGACCGCTATGTGTTTGACCAAAAGCACAGGCGCATCGCCTTCGGCCGGCTGGCAGACGGGCGGCTCTGCGTGGTGACCCATCCCGGCGCGGACATCGCGGCCTTCCGGGACTATGCCTGGAACGAGGGCTGCCGGGAGCTTTGCAATCTGGACGGCGGCGGCAGCGTGAGCCTTTATTGGCTGGGACGGCAGACGGAACAGTCCGGCCGCACGCCCTACAACGCCGTGGCCATCTGGCTGGAGCCGGAGGAAGCTGCCGAAACAGAACCGGAAAAGGAGGAGAAGCTTTTGCAGGTAACTTGCACGAAAAAAACCGCCGTCTACACGGCGGAGGGCCGGCTGGAGCCGGGGCGGTACATCGCCGCGGGCGACCTTTGCCAGCTGGAGACCCGGCTGACCCCGGCGCTGCTGCTGCCCATCACCTACCCGGCGGGCAGGGTGCAGCGGAGAGCCTACATCCGGGAGCTGGCAAATTTTTGCCGGGCGTGATCCTGTACCGCCAGCGGGATCACGCGGCTGTGGCTTATCCCTCCCGGCGGCATCCGGCGGCCACCGTGGCCACCTCCGGCTGCGGGCCAACGGCGCTTTCCATGGTGCTGGCAAACCTGCTGGGGCTGGCGGTCTCTCCGGCGGAGACGGCGGCCTTCGCGCTGGAGCACGGAGCCCGGGCGGAGGGCGGCACCAATATGCGGCGGCTGGCGGCGCAGGCGGCGCTGCGCTGGCCCCTGACGGTGGCGGAAACCTGCGACACGGCGGAGCTGATCGCGGCGCTGCAGGGCGGGGCCATGGCCATCTGCAACACCGCCGGCGACCGGCCGGGGCGGAAGGGCGTCTTTTCCAGCGGCGGGCATTATGTGGTGGCGGCCGGCGGCGACGAACGGTGCCTGCTGGTGCTGGATCCGGGGATCTACCCGGGCAAATATAAGGCGCAGCACCGGGCCGAAGCCGTCACGGTCTTCGGGGACGCCCTGCTCTGCAGCCCAAAAACCCTGGAGCAGGACTGCGCGGGACGATCGCCCAGGTATTATATTTTCCGGAGGGGGTAAAAAACGCCGCCCGAAAGGGCGGCGGGGATGGCATGGCGGAGCCCGCAAAGCGGGCAGAACCGGAAGAAATTGACAAAGCTCAGCGCGCTGTGCTATGATGGGGACAGGCGCTGTCGTATACAGGCGGTCAGCCACTTCCCTTAGAGGGGAGGTGATGCGGATGGGAAACGGGCGACGGGCGAGAGCCCTTCGTTTCGCGGTGTGCTTTCTCATGATCCTTGCGATCATGATATACATATCCCCAAAAGCGTGTTGACCGCTCGGCTGGTACCCAAGCGGTCAACATAGATTGACTGTTTAGCTTGAGGGCTGACCGTCTTACAACAGCGCCCTTCTAATTTCATTATAGCCGGAAACGCCGTTTTGTCAAGAATGACAGGGTGGCTTTTTTGCCACAGCAAAAGGAAGATCGCGCCGCTTGTCTGACATAAGCGGCGCGATCTCAAGCCAAACGGCTTTCTAAAGATGCCCGCCGCAGCCTTAGACGAATATCCTTATTGATTACAGAATACATCCACGGAGCCGTTTTGTCAATGGCTCCGGCATTTTCATTTTGCGACAAAAATCAACAGACTTCGATACGGGGCGCAGATCAGAAGATTTGTTCTTGCTCTTTCAGCCGGATCGGCGGTCGGCCAATGGCCTGCAGCACGGCGTCCAGCCTGCCAGAGCATCTGGAGGTCAGAAGCTGCGGCCGACACATGGTAATGTACTTCTGTTCCTGTTACGGCAGGAGGCCCCTGCAGCGCTGCGCGGTGCAGGAAAATAGGGGGGAGCGCCAGCCCCTCACCAGCAGCTTAACGGGGAAATGTCTATGATCCTATCCGGCGGTATTTGAACACCGTTTTTCAGCAGAAGGATTTCTTCTGACGGCGCGCCAAAGGCCGTTGTATATGCTTTTGTAAGTAAATGTCCATTCTTCATAGCGCGGCGGAACCTGTCCATACCGCCGAACCACATCTTCGACCAGATCATCCTCCCACCGGTATTCGCTCCGGTGCAGGAGCATCCTCTCCCATATTTGCGGGGCCACACCCGTCAGAGCAACTAATGTGTTCCATGCATTTTCCGATGTTCGAATATCATATACCGGGGCACGCTTCATATTTCTTCACCTCCGCCGTGCGATCCATCTCCTATACTTTACCACAAAATAAAGCCCTTGCAAACAGAAACCCCCGCAGGTGCGCAGCCCTGCGGTTTTGTGCTTTTTACGCTTATGCGCCGGGCTCTGTCCCGCTGCAGAAAACGCCGCGCTCCACAGCAGGTCTTTTTTCCCCTTCAAATCGCCCTTTTCCGCTTTGCCGCAGCCTTATCCCGCACGAACAAATTGACAGCCGTTTATTTCTGGGCTATAATATTTTTAATTTTCATTTGCAGCCGGGAGCTGCCTGTACCCCGGAAGAACGGCCGCTGAAAACAGCGGCCGCCCTGAAGTATCGTTTACTTGCTGAGATGCTTATTGGCCCGATACACGAGACGGCTGATCTGACCCGCGACCTGTTCCGCAGAGTTGGTGTCTGCCTTGAGGGATTTTTCGGTCAGCCTGTGATCCGCGATGATGCTGCGGATCTGCGAGAGTTCGATCCCGTTCTGCTTGGCAGCCGCAAAGAGGATCTTGGCGAAGGTGCTGTCACAGCCCTCACGAATGATCCGCGCCGCCAAATCCCTGGGCTTGATGCCAAGATGGGTAACGCCAAGGCGGCACAGCACCTCGGCGGGACGCTTGCTGAGCCGGGCAGCCTCGCTAAGGATGGCTTCCCGCTTCTCGGCCCGCGCGCTTGCCTGCTTGTCCTTCAGCTTCTTCCTGAGCTCCATGAGAGTCTCCCGCTGGACACGCATGCGTTCGGGGTCGTATGTATCATCGCCGATGACATCCTCATAGGTGTACGAATGATCGGCGCCGGTCCCCGTGACCGTTCCGTTCAGGGGCACAAATGTGATTTCCCTGGGCATACGCCGGAAATAATCGTTTGTCAGATTATTAGAGATTGCATGGCAGTAATTCTTTTGCTTCTCCAGCGGCTGACGCAGAACAAGGTCGAGCTTTTCGATGATCCGGATGGCGCAGTCAGTTTCAAGCTCATCCCTGGCGGCCGCGCCGCGGGCTTCCAGCACATCGATCTTTACCGCATTGCCGGGAAGGGGTTCCCCCTGGGCGTTTTTTCCGCTGGTTTTGGAGAGAAGCGCGAGGCGGCAGAAGCTTTTCAGCGCCAGCCAGAACTCCGTGTAGAGCGGCGGATCTGCCATCAGCGCGGCTTTGGTGGTGATTTCTTTCTCGTGGATGGTGTTCAGGAGATTAACGAATGTGGTGCAGGCAGCCTTTTTCATGTTTGGGCGCTCCTCTCAATTTTATTTGAGGGAGGAGCCGCAAACACGATCCGCAGCTTGTCCTGCCCTCTGAGGAAAGGATAAGCCACCCAATATTTTTACAATAGGCCACGACCATTCAAGTCTATTCATTTTGAATGCGTTCCGATTTTTGCGAAAGGGGAGATTCTGATGGAACAGAAAAAAGCATTGCCACTATCGGACTTGACACCGAATGATCTGCTGAATCTCTTTTATGCGCTCAAGGACTCGCCAACAAAGGATCACTTTTATACATACTTCAATGATATTCGTGAGGAATTGACAGGAAATCACTATGAAACTTCCCCCAGCAATATCAGAAGATGGATGAGTAAAAGAAATCGCATTAAAGGTCAAAATTTATCCAGAGCCATGGCCAAAGGCATCTTTATGGATATTCTTGGCGGCAAGGCCGCTCAATCGATGGATTCCATCAAGCAGTTTTTGAAGGTTTTATATGGCTCCGGTTACGATGTTTCTGTTTACCAGGAAAGGATCAAACCTTTTTCGCTGAATGTTGCTGAAGCTTCGGCTTTTTTGGAAGAGTTGATATCTGATGTGGTTGATGCTGCATTTGGCATTCATACAGGCGGGGAAAGCCACGAAACCGCCGTTCCCGGCACGCTTTTACCATATTATTTTGCTGATACAGAGTTCGCCGATAAAGACAGTATTCTGCATAGGGAACGATTCATTGACGAAATTGCCCGCAATCTTTTGCCTGAGCGCGAAGGGAGCGAAATGCCTAAAAGAAATATTCTTATCTATGGGTTTGGCGGACACGGCAAAACTTCCGTGGCCAGAGTCCTTTATGGCTTGTTTCGAAATAAGATCCCGGCCATATACTCCTCGATCGGATGGATCGACTACAACGAATCCTTGAAGAATAGCATTCTAAATACAAGCGGTGTCGCTCTTTATGATGAAGAGAAAAACGACCCTGAGCTGCGCTGGAAAAAAATAAAAGGCCTTCTCTGTTCTGAAGACCGCTCTTCTAAAATCCTTGTTTTTATTGATAATGTTGATCAGAACGCATCCAAAGGTCAATTTCCGACCGAAGATGCAGAGCTGCAGTTCTTTGCGGATTGCCCTACGGTCAATCTTGTTTTAACCTCCAGGATGGCTGCGCCGATCAGAGAGAATTCTGTTCGGGACTTTCCGATCCCCGTCTTAGATACAAAGGAATGTATCGACCTGTTTTACTACTATTGGAAGCCAAAAACACGCCGCGCTGAGGATATCAAGTATATAGAGGCCTTGATCGAAAGAGCGCATCATCATACCTTAGTCGTGGAAAAGATGGCGCGCAGCGCAAGATGCAAAGAGATCGCAGAATATTTAGAGGAGATTCAGAGCGTAGATTTCAATTTCTACTATTTTGACGGAGAAGACGATGTCAGTGCCGTCACTGAATTAGTCAAGCTTTTTGATTTGAAAACCAGAACGGATCGGCAGGCGCAAATCATGTGGGATTTTGCTGTCTTGCCGCAAATCAGACTTTCTTTCGCCGAAGCCAATCATCTTCTGAATTACAAACAGTCTGATTTGCTTCCGCTTGTGGATGAAGGGTGGCTCGACTATAAAGGCGGATTTATTCTCCATCCTTTGATCAAAAAGGCAATTCATTTTCAGGGGACCGCACCTCAGGGAACGCTTCAATTCCTGATAGATGCAGTAGAGACAAACACGCTTTTTTCGAAAGATGACAGCTATATAGAAATCAACAGGAAGCTTAGTATTCTTGAGTATGCGGTGGGTGAGCTTGAAGAGGAAGCCCTATCGGGTACATTTTTCTTCAATCTTGGCATGATGGAATACACTTATGCCAGAAAGCGCTTGGCAAGCATTGATTATCTGAACACGGCGCTGAAAAAATTTGAGCTGGAATCCCCTGATGATCTAAGCCGAATGGCCAATTTGAAATATCAAAGAGGCTATATCAAATCGACCACCCAGAAGTATCGTTCGGCCGCGAAAGAAGACCTTTATGAAGCTCTAAAAATATGGGACGCAAAGCCTGAATGGGAATATGAGGCCGATATGGCGAAAGACCATCTTGGGTATGTACTGTCTGATCAGCCAGAGCATTATGAAGAGGCTGAAAGCTATCTGCGGGCCGCGTGTTCCTCAAGAGAACGGCGCTTCAACAGGGATCCGTCAATTCAAAATCAGAAGGACTATGCAACAACTTGCGACAACCTCGGTTGTTTATTGATGGTTTCTGATCCGACTGCGCCGGATACCGGAGCATATTTGGAGAAGGCGCTGCATATTCGGGACTCCATTCTCGATCAGATAGGCGGCAACGAAACGGATGTTGCATGGACAGCCTTTAACTACGGAAAATATCTGTTCTATGTCAAGCACGATTTGCCCGGCGCTGAAAGAAATTTGTCTCGGTCGCTTACTTTGAGAAGAGAGCAGAATAGAATCTGCAAGGGGTTTTATTCTACCAATGTTATCTTTACAGATGTTACTCTCGCTAAGATATTGAGCTATGATCCGTCCCGCATAGACGATGTGTCTGACTTGCTGAAGGAAGCTCTGCAGCTTAAAAAAGATTTAGACGCCGAGCACCTTGGATTCTTCAATGATGAGATCAAACAGGATATCGCGTATTTGCAGCAATTCATAGCGCAGAACCGATCGGACAAGGGAACGCACATTTGAAATTGCCGGCAATCCCTCTGAAAAGAGGACCTCAGATTTCACTCTGAGGTCTTTTTTCTTTTGCCCGGAAAAAGGCGGGTTTGGGGCGGCTCCCTGCGCGGCAAAGCGCCGATGGGCCGCGCCTGCGGCCGCGAAAATCCGCCGCTCTTTTTTGCCGCCGGAACCGCAAAAGTGGAGAATTCTCCGGCGCCCCGTATACAGAGACAGAAGACAGCCGCAGCCCCCAACCGCCCTTGTCCTCCCGCCCGATGAGCGCCAGACGGCAACTGGCCGAAACTGCCGCAGCAATGACCGCCGCCGCAGTCGTGGGAAGCCACAAATTCATAAAACAAAGGAGATTAAAGCTATGACGAACTATCCTATTGACAGCGCCCTGGCCGCCGCCGAAGGCATCTTTGAGATCGACCTGCTTAACAAGGTGACCGGAACAAGCTATCCGAAAGCTGCGGTCTGCGGCGCGAACACCCTGG
The DNA here is from genome assembly GCA_900555855.1 of uncultured Eubacteriales bacterium. Taxonomy (GTDB): domain Bacteria; phylum Bacillota; class Clostridia; order Oscillospirales; family Butyricicoccaceae; genus UBA4644. Next base: position 16,821 of record USML01000004.1, read on the forward strand.
GGCAGGTATCCCAGGAATACGGCGCGGATCTCGGCATCAACCCCAAGGACAGCAAGATCCTCTTTGAAAACAAGCGCACCGGCGCTTCCACCAGCGACACCGGCGAAACCGTCGAGAGCCTTGGTCTTCAGGAGGGCGATGTGCTGGCCATCAGCGACAACGCCGGCGTGGCATAAGCGAAAGAGGCTGACACAATGGTGACGGTATGTCTTCTTGCCGGCCTGGGATTGGCGCTCTGCGGGGTCATCCTTGCCTGCGCAACGAAGCAGCGCAGCAAGGGAAAACACGCCGCGCAGCTGCCGCCTCCGCTCCCGCCCCGGGCCGCCGCGGGCATATCCGCGCCCCGTGTCAGCCAGACGCAAGCCCCCGGGACAAGGACAAGGCCCGCCCCCCTGCGGGCGCTGCCGCCCCGCCGCTCTTCCGTGCCGGCAAACGCCGGCGCAGCCCGAAGGACGGCAGGGGCCGGTTATGGACCGCGGGGCGTGACGCCGGCCCACTTCCCCTGCTGCCCCTTTGATAAGCAGCGGAACATCCCCGGCCAGCGGCAGGTGATCTTCTGGGACAGCGGAGAAAACTGTTACCGCTGCTCCAGAGGTCACCGGTTCAAAAGCAACGGGAAGCTGCTGTAACAGCCCAGAACGAAAGGATGATCTAACATGAACAAAGCGGTTTATAATCCCTTGAAGCTTTCGGAATATCGCCCGCTGTTCCACGGCCTGCGCGTGCTGGTCATCGGCGCCGGGGCGGTTGGAACGCACCTTATGGAGAAGTTCGCCAAAATGGGGCTTTCTCCCGATGCGCTGGATTTCGATCGCTTCACCCTGGAAAACGCGGCCAAACACGGCTGTCTGGTCCGCACGCCGGAAGACGCCGGACGGAACAAGGCGGAATGTGCGTCCGCCCGGGTCCAGCCGCTGCTGGACGACGGGTGCGTCTCCAACGGCATCGACGGCAATCTCTGCAAGCTCGGCCCGGAGGCCTTTGCGGATTATCATTATGTTGTGGCGGCGGTGGACAATTTCGATGCCAAGGTGCTCCTGAACGAGTTGATCCGACAGCTTCCGGAAGAACGGCGGCCGATCGTCATCATGGACGGGACCCATGACGAAATGGCCCAGAGCGTGATCCTTGACAACACCGCGTTCTGCCTGCGGTGCCTGATCGATGAGCGCTGGATGAAGGACAGCAGCATCCAGACCTCCTGCACCGGGCCGCAGGTCCGGCAAATTGACGGTGTCAGTGAGATCGTTCGTACCTCCAACCTTGCCAGCTCCATGGCTGCGCACCTCAGCGCGGAACAGCTCCGGGCCAGCGTGATTGGGAGCGGCGGCGTGATGAACCGCCGGCTGACCTATACGGCTTATCCGAACCTGGAGCTTAGCTCCGCCCGCCCCATGCGCAAGCGCAACTGCCCGGGATGCGCGATCCATCCGCCCACAAAGATTGAGTGGCTGCATGGCAGTGTCATGAATGTTACACTGAAAGAGGCGATGGATCAGATTGCTGCTATCCTCGGTACGACGGATTTTGAGCTGTCCGTTCACCGCCTGAACTACCGGAAGGTCGTCCATGCCGGCTTTATCGTGGAGGATGTCTGCCGTTCGTGCGGAGCGCCTATTCGGGTGATGCAGCATGAGGGCCGAGTGTTTTCTGACGACCTTCGCTGTGAGGCATGTGCCGCAGCTGGCGCACCGCTTCGCCCGGCATCGGACTTTGAACACCGTGAGCCGCTCAGAGCCTTTACCTGGGGCAGCGAGGAGGCCCTTCAGCAAATGCCGCTGTACGATCTGGGATACCCTCTCGGCGCGCATATCCAGGTGATCCAGCGCAACGGGGCCCTTGACTTTTTGGACACGGACAAAATCATCCGGACCGTTTTTGCATTGGATGGGGACCGCCTGAAAATGCACGAGATCCACAAGCTCTAAAAGGAGGTTCAACATGAGTTACTCGACCAACTATACCGATGAATACGGCCGCACCAGGGAGGTCTCCATCACCAAAGAGGACTCCGTGGAGGCTTTGAAGAACGATTATCAGGAGATCCTTCGGAAATATGATCCCCGGTATGTGGCGATCCAGCGGGTCCAGACGAAGGCCGGCGAGGCGATGCACCTGAAAGTGACGGTCAAGGCGCCTTCGCATTACCTCACCACAAACGAGGACTCCACGCCCAAGGCCTGCGGATCCATGACGGCGGATATCATCTGCTATCCCGGCTATCCGCTGAAATCCGTCTCGGCTTCGTATGCCGCGAATCATTATCTGGCAAGCCCCAATGTGTTTCGCTCGGGCAGCGCCTGCATCGACGCCTGGATCCCCTTCACCAGCTCTCTGACCACCGTGGTGGACAAGCTGGTGCATGATATGATCCACGACCCCGTGGTCACCCGCTATGACAGCATGGCAAACAGCAGCATGGCCCAGTGGCACAAGGACGGCGCTGCCGCCGGGCGTTTCCCCACCATCTCCCCCAGGCTGCTCTATGCATCCGGGAAAACAGCCCTTCCGCCGCGCAGGGAAGCAGACAGGCCCGCGGCTGCGCCTCCGCCCCTTCCCGGCAGACGCCGCTGAGAGGAGGGGAAGCGGCATGACCAATTATATCCCCATGCCCGCCCGGCATCCTTCGCAGCCCAGGACCTATCCGGTATGCAGCCTTAAGAAAGCCATGAACATCATCCAGCGCAAGTGCGGCGAGGTTTCCGTCAGGGAGCGGCATGGCAAAGGGCGCAGCAAGGTGATCCTCCTTCCGGAGCCCGCGCAGGAGCTTGACTCCATCATCTCCTACGGCAGACGGTCCCCCATGAATGTCTGCGAGCAGAAGCTCTACGGGATGGGGCATTTTCTGGTGGATGAGGACGGCAATATGATCATTGTTGTCACCCATTTCATCGAGATCCAGACCATGAATCGCGGTCCGGTCGGCGCTTCGAACCTCGGCCCCAACGGCGAATACAATCCGGGGCTCGATTTTCTGGAATATCACCGTGAGGAGTTTCTGAAAAACGAAGCCGCCTGCAATACGGATGCCTTCGGCTGCCAGGTCGATCCCTTTCTCAAGCTCTGCGGGCCTTCGGAGTTCGTTTTGGAAGGGCATACGCACCCCGATCTGGGGGTGTTTTACAGCGGGACCGACCGGGTGAGCGGCGCTGCACGCGCAGCGTCGTCTCCCGTCTGCATCTTCGTGTGCGACCCCATCCGGAAAAAGATGCTGGGCAGCATCGGAAAAGACTTTGCCGAGGCGGAGATCCTTGTATTTTCGCGCGGCACGGCTCCTCCGGAGGAGCTTAGCGAAGATAAGCGGCTGATCCCTCCCGCCGACGAGATCGTTCGGCTTGCCAGCCGATGCCTTCGCGCGCAGGAATATGCCGGAGATCTCCGGCTTCGCACGCGGATCGACGGCAGAGGATGCCTGAAGATCAAGCTGGTGCTTCCCAAAGGGAGAAAGGAGTGATCCGCCATGGCAAAGATCCCGGAGAAGCTGGGTTCGGAATATTATCGGAGCTTTCTCTCCCGTCAGGGCCAGGCGTTTTACGACTGCCTTCAGGCCCAGCTTCTCCGGGGAGATCACTCCGGTAAGACGGCCCTTTTCATCAGCAGCCCCGAAACGGCTGCGTCTGATGGCTTTGCAGCCTACAAAGCGCTCCGGGACGACCATCCCGAGTTCTTCTATCTGGGATCTCAGAGCGAATTTACCCGAAGCGGCAGGATCGGCACGCTGAAATATCCCATCCTGTATGCCCCCGACCTCATCGGCAGGATCCGGCAGCAGGTGCGGAAGAGTATCTGCCGCATGGTCCGGGGCACGGCTTCCCTGCCGATGATCGACCGCGAGATCCTCGTTTACGGGCGCATTTCCAGAACGCTCGTATACTGCAACCATCACGATGTCCGGGATCACAATATCGTGGGGCCGGTGCTTCTGTCGTCCGGCGTATGCGAAGGGCATAATGCATTGCTGCTGTTGTGCTTCAGGCGGATCGGCATCCCCTGCATCAAGGTTTACGGCAAAACCAAAACGGACGGCTGGCATTGCTGGACGATCGCATGGATCAACGGGCTTCCCGTTCACTGTGATGTCACCTGGGACGGAACAAAGGAAGGGATCGCCCGCTTTAATTACCTGAACCTGTCGGACGATCAGATCTCCGGCGATCACTGCGCCTTCCAGAGCGCCCGCATTCCCGTATGCGCATCGGAAGAGCTGAGCTACTATCGCCGCCGCGGTCTGTGCGTTCATTCCTACAGCGATCTTAAAGCGCGGCTCAAACGGGACGCGCAGCGCGGCAGGTGGCCGATCCTGCTCCACTTCAGTTACCAGCCCCCCTCCGGCGATTGCCTGAAGGAAGCGCAAAGGGCCTTTTCCGAAGAACGGATCGGCGGGAAGCATCGGCTCTATTATCATCCCACGCTGAAAAACCTGGCCGTGAAAGAGCTATCCTGAGCACAAGGAGATGTGACTATGTACCAATCCATCATCAGAGACCCCGGAGGAAGCGGTTTGATCCGGATTCAGCCGGATGTCTGCGGTCAACACGCCGCGGTCGTGAACGGAAGCATTTTGATCGTCCCGCCCGGGACCACGGCGTTCGTCGCCATCAACGGAGTTCTTTCCCGGCCCTACGGGCCCGGCAGATACGAGATCTTCACCGGCGTCGACCCCTTCTTTGTAAGGCTCCGCAGCCTTCTGACGCGGGGAGATCCCGGAACGGCGGTGTCCGTATTCTTCGTATCGACGGAACGGTCAAGGTTTGTCCGGCTGGGCACCGGGGAGATCCCCTTCCGTGAGCATCGCTTCCGTCTTACCATGAAGGCGCTTGCTTCCTGCAGCCTTTCCTTCTCCATTTCCGATCCGCAGCGGTTCCTCTCGAAATTGGTGGGAAGCTATTGCGCTGCATTCTCGGAGGAGGATCTCGACCCGTGTATTGACCAGATCGTCCTTGCCCCCATCCGCGAAGCCATTTCCAGAGAGATCAGCAAGCTCGATGCGGCGGAATTCAACAGCAGGCTCTCTCACATCGGCGCCATGGCGGCCGCCACCATCAGGCCCGGCCTGTTGGAATACGGGATCAGGCTGGAGCGGTTTGCCCTTACCGCGATCCATATTCCCCCTTCGGAGATCCAGCGGCTCTATCGTCTGGAGCAGGACTATGCCGACGGAAAGACCCGGACCGATCTGGAACTGGATGCCCTGCAAAGGATCTGGAACGGCAGCACCCATAATCGCACTCTGAGCGAAATGATGACCGGGATCCCTTCCCGGGGGCAGGCGTCCTCCGGCGGCGCTGCCTGCGGGCCCGGCGGAGCCGCAGGCGGAATGGCGCCCTCAATGATGCAGATGATGATGCTTTCCCAGCTGCTTCCGGTGCTGCGGGAGCCGCTGGCCGAAATGACCCGGCACACGGATCTGTTCGGCGGAACGCCGTCTGACGCGCAGGGAAGCGCTGCAGCTGCAGAAGCGCCGCCGCCCATGCCCGACCGGTATCAGCGCTGCCCGTCGTGCAGCGGAGCCGTGATGCGCGGCAGCCGCATTTGCCCCATCTGCGGTTACAAATTCTAAGCGAAAGGAATGATGAACATGACACGCAAAAATTACGCTCTGATCCCCGTCCTTGCAGCGATCGTTATGATCCCCCAGAGTCTCTTCTGGTGGCTCGCCCCTGCGGGAGCCGCTGCGCGTCTCGCAGTCTACATCGGTGGCACCCTCCTCACGGCCGGGATCCCGGCGGCATACCTGGCAACATACTGGAACAGCAGCCTTCGCAAAGCGGCAGGGCTTTCCGTCGTTTGTTGTATCCTTGAAACCGCTGTGATTGCCCTTTCCGCCCTGCTTTTGGGGCTGGATGCATCCGTCCGGTCGGCAATATTCGCCTTCATAACCGCGGCGCTGGTCTGCCTGATCCTTATGATCCCCTTGATCCATGCTGCGCTGAAGCGGCAGCGGCAGGGCGTCTATCCGGCTGCCATTTCTGCGGGATCGGACGATCCGCCGGTTCGTGCCGTTCCGGATCCCGGCGATCGCGCAGCCGGCCCCCATCCTCATGCTTCCATTCCCCCGCATATGCCGCGCCAGGCTCCCGCCGGCAAGCCTTTGCCTCCCAGAAACCGATAACCCTGTCCCATTGTTATAAAGGTGGTGATTTTATGGATCGCCTCTGCAGCCGATGCGGCTGCGCCAGCTTTCACTATGATCGCAGCAAGATGCGCATGGCCTGCGACTTGTGCGGCGCTGCGCTTTCCGATCCGCAGCAGGATCAGCAGCGTATGCAGCACGACAGAACCTGTTTTCAAGCCGCAAACCACCTTGCCGCCGGCAACTGGGCGCAAGCCATCGCCCTCCTGCGGCCATTGATGTGCCAGTATCCCACCGAGAAGCCGCTGTACCTCATGGTCTTGCGGGCCGCAACGCAGGACTTCGGAGACATAAGCATGGATAACGCCGCCAACCGGGCCGCCGCCGCGGAAGCGTGGGACAAGCTGGTCCGGCTCAACGGCGTGACCGATGAAATGATCCGCTACGGCAGACAGCGCTATGAGAGGCACAAAGCCGCGCTCCACCGGCAAAGGACGGCCATTCTGGCATGGCTCTTTGCCGCCGCGTTCTGTTCCGTCCTTGCCGGGGTGCTTTTCGGGGCAGAGCGCTGCTTGATCGCGGTGCTTTTCACCGGCGGTCTGGTCTGCTGCCTGCGCAGGGTGTTTCGCTCACAGCCCGTCAGGGTGATCAAGCAGCTGACCCGCGCCGCGCCGGATCTTCGCCGCAATCCGTTTCTATAGGAGGCGCATATGAAGAAGTTTTTTGAAGGCGGCGAAACCTTTGTCCTGACTTCCTATCGCATCAAGGCGGCCCCCATCGCAGAGGACGATGGAGCCAGCGCAAGGCTTGCAAAGACGATCTGCGAGGATGCCTGCTATTTATCCTCTGCGGGAAACGGGCAAACGGCCATTGAGATCCTCCGGATCGCCGGAAGAAGCGCAGGCAGCCCGATCCATCATCTGCTTACGCTCCGGACCCACGACCGTTCGGAGCAGGATTGTGTCGTCCGTCAGGAAGCGCTCGAAAAAGGCATCCTCTCGCTTCTCCGCCAGTCCGGCTTTGCCGTCGAGGAAGTGCCCTTTGCGGCCTACCGAGCGCAGCTTTCCGCGATGGACGCCGGCTCGGTCTGGGCATTGATAAAGCAGGATGTTCAGGAATACGGCGTGCAGGAAACCTATCGCTCGCCGTCTGTGGCCGAAAGGGTCGACTGGAAGCGGATCTACGCCGCTTTGGACGGCTCCGGCTGCGGGTTATGCATTCAGATCATTCCTGCGCTGCTGTCGGATAGCGAACGCCGGCTGATCGCAAAAAACGCGGCTCGCTGCGCTCAGGCCGTGGACGGCGCGGTCCCAGCCATGCGCGACAGCCTTGCCGCAGCGTCGGCAGCGCGCTGGACCGCCTATGCCAAGGAGCTTCTGCGGCCCTTTGCGGAGGTAAACATCGTGGTTGCCGGGGCGGCAGCCGACGCCGCACTGCTCGCCGCCAGGCTCCGGCAGTCTGTGGATGCGGCGGCCTTTCGGACCGCTGCCGTTTCCGGATACCGGGAATACAGCATTTATAACCAGCCCTGGAAGCTCGCCCGCGCCCTCAAAGCCGCGGATCCGGCAAGCCTGCGCAAGTGGGCCGCAGACGAGGTTTCCCGGATCTTTCAGCTTCCGGTACAGGGCAGCTGCTTTATCGGCATGGATGGAAACGCATTCTCCCTAATGCCCGAGGTCGATCTTCTGCCCGGGCAGCTGACTTGCGGCGGCAAGGAGAATCTGTATCTGGGAAGGTCCGTATATTCTTCGCAGCGCCTCTTTCTTCCTCTGGAGCAGCTGCTGCTCCACACCGCCGTAATGGGGAAATCGGGCGTTGGAAAAACCACCTTCCTGAAGCAGCTGATCACCCAGCTCCAGCGCCGGAGCATCCCGGTTTTGATCCTTGAGCCGGTCAAGCGGGAATACCGTGATCTGGCCGCCGGCATGCAAAACAGCAGGATCTTTACGGTAGAGCGCCCGGTCGTCCCCCTGCTGATCAACCCGTTCTGCGTCCCCAAAGGTGTGCCGCTGGGAGAATACAGGAGCAGCCTGCTTTCTGCGTTTAAGGCCGCTTTTTCCTTGCCCGATCCGCTGCCGGCCCTTTTTGAAACGGCGATCTCCGAGGCATATACCCTGAACGGATGGACGGACATAAGCAAAACCGGCGACAGCAATGTCACGGTTTTTGATATGGCCGACTTTATCCGGGTCTTTCAGCGCGTCATCGCCAGATCCAGCTACAGCAGCGAAGTCAAAGGCAATCTGATGTCCGGCGGCGCGCTCCGGCTTCGATCTCTCATCGAACGGTGCCCGCGCACCTTTGATACGATACATTCTACCTCCGTGGAGGATCTTTTGAACGGATGCGCCGTTCTTGAGATGGGAAGCCTTGAGCCGGAGCAAAAATCCCTGGTTTCCGCGCTGACGCTCATCCGCATACTGGCCTATTTGAAAGCCACGCGAAAAAGCGAACACCGGCTTAAAAACATCATCCTGATCGACGAGGCTCACGCTTTGCTGGATCAGGGGGAGGGGGCTACTCAGGAGGAAAAAGCGCTGAACAGCGCCATGACGCAGTTAATGATCAACCTCATTACGGAGATCCGGGCCTATGGGGTCGGGGTCGTCTTTTCCGATCAGTCCCCTTCGCGCGTCGGCGGACGAATGCTTGATAATGTTGACAATATCCTGTCCTTTCGGTTAAGCGGTCAGGAGGCGGAAATGCTGAGAAAGCACATTGGCGCAGATTGCAGCCTTTGCGAGGTCCTTCCCCGGCTGTCCGCCGGCGAGTTTGTGCTCAAAAATCGTTTTCTCCGCTCGGCTTTGCCCGCCAGAACGGATCACACCCCCGGCCGGGAGCCGCGGACGCCTGTTTCAGATGAAGCCATCGTCCAAGCCCACGCAAAGTATCTGGCGGCCCACGCCAGAGATTACTGCCCGTTTGCCTTTTGTAAAAGCGCCGGGTGTGACCGTTGCTCCGCCGCCCTCCGGGAAGAAGCAAATATGCTTGCAGCGCAGATCTTTGCCGGGCGGCAGCCCAAGCTGACCACTCCGGAAGCGGTCGCCGCTCACATCGTTCGCATTCCAGCCGCCTTGTCCTCTCCCGGCGGCGCCGGAAATGCGGCGAAGTTCAGAAAAAAGTGCGGCTGCGTCGCCATACACCTCCTGAGAAAATGCGCCATGGAAAACGGCATAGCCTTTGGCGCACAAGCCGTAACAAAGCTGTTGGCAGAGATGCCTCAACACGGAAAGGAAGGAACCGAATATGCGTGAGTTTCGCGGCACAGCAGCGGAATTTTCTGAAACCGCGGAGATGGATGCGCCGGAGAAGGGGGCATGGTCTGCGTTTGATCCCCCCGAGCTGGATGAGCTCGGAATGGATCTGCCAGAAAGGCCCGATGCGGGGGATCCCACCGGCTTTTCCCGGGAGCCGGCATTCGACAAAGGGGACATTCGCTCCGAAGCGGAAAAGGCGGCGGATCATGCCCGCGCTTACGGCTTTCACAAAGCGGCCGACTACATAGCGCGGCATTATGACGGAGACAAGTTCGTCCCCGGGGATCCCATCCCCATAACCACCCGCAACATGGCGCTCGACGGTCTCAAGTCCGAAAACGGCGTATCCTTTGAACGGCGGACCGCGGAGCTTGCCCACGGGCTCTCTGTCGAAGGGGTTTTCCCTGAATTCGATAGCAAGCACCATGTGGACCTTGGAAGCGCCGCAAAGGACATGAGCCTTCACTGGCAGTTCAGCGCCTGCCGGGAGGATTTTCAGGATCATCTGTGCGACAGCCCCGAAACGCTGCGGGACATAACCTTTGGCGCGATGGAACGGATGGATTCCCCGCAGGGATATGCCCCCGCAGGCTTCACCTGGCAGCACAACCCCGAAACGGGCAGCTTTGATCTGGTCTCGCAAGACGATCATTCTGTGGGGCATACAGGCGGGAACGCCCTTTGGGGAAGCTGAAAGGCGGCTTTCGCGGCCCCCGATCCATTCCATTGGGCCTTTCTTGCGTTTCTTGCCCCTGTTATCTGAGAAGAGAGCGGCCTCCGCTCTCTTCTTTTCGTTTGGAGCTTTGCCCTCCCTCCTCCGTATGAATGGGCAGAAGCAAACATGAGCGCTCTGTGGAGATTTTGCCCGGCGGCTCCGTATTCAGAGACAACAAGACAGAAAGGATGAGAACGATGCGGACTTTTAACGAAATCATGGGGGTTGGAAACGCGGATCTGAAGGGCCTGATCATGGAGAAGCTGCCCGATTCTCCGATCGTTACGGCAAAGAAAAAGCTCTATGTCCCCGAAAGGAAGCTGATCCTTATGGATCAGCTGACCGAACAGGAATCCCGGCGCTTCATGGGCGGGAACCGGGATCAGGGAGGTTGGATCGTATGAACTATCTGATGAAGAAGGCCGTTAATCTCAACGGGCAGGACATGATGCTGACTCCCGTGGATATCGACTTTGCCCATCGCACCATCTCTCTCACTGGGGAGATCGACGATGATGCGGCGGCCGTTATGAACTCTGCGCTCCGGTGTCTCGCCAGAGACTCGGAGGAGGATATCACCATCTATATCCAGAGCCCGGGCGGATCGGTCTCCGCCGGCTTCAGCATCTATGATACCGTAAAGGCGCTGAAGTGCGATGTTGCTACCGTGGCCTGCGGCATGGCGGCGAGCATGGGGGCCTTTCTTCTGGCCGCCGCCGGGACAAGGGGCAAGCGCTGGTGCCAGCCGAATGCGGAGGTCCTGATCCATCAGCCCCTTGGCGGGACCACCGGTCAGGCCACAGACATCCGCATTCATGCCCAGCACATCCTCAAAACGCGAGAGAAGCTCAACAGGATCCTCTCCGCTTGTACCGGGCAGTCTTCCAGAAAGATCGAAAGCGACACCGAGCGCGACAACATCATGAGCGCAGAGGAAGCGCTCAAATATGGCCTTGTGGACAGGATCGGCGACCCGATTTCCGAATGGTGAACGGAGGTATCGTATGAAACGCTATGACATCGCCAGGCCCATTGGGCTTGCCACGCCCTGCAGCGAGATCGAGCGCACCTGCAGCAACGCGCATCTGTATAAGCGGTGCGGCCTTCGTCCGAAGCACTATATCATTCCCCTCGACGCCGGCTCCGGCAGGACGACGCTGCTGGAATACATGGCCGTCCGCTACAAGGCGGCGGGCGTCCTGCGCTTCACCAGCGGTCTGGATGACTATATCGAGATCACCCTTGATGGCTCGCTTCAGCAGCTCCGGCAGGCATTCGCCGCGATCGACTCTGCCGCGGTGTATACCAACGACTACTGCAACATGATCGGCATGGATATCAGCGGGATCGCCGCGCACCTCGGCGAGACGCAGCTTTCCGAGTTTATGAAGCACTGCAGGCGGGTGTGCGAGCACGCATGCGTTGTCTTCTTTGTCCATACGGCGCCCAGCCGGAACGAGGAGAAGCTCCTGGAAAAGCTGTGCGAGACCGTCGACAACATCAAGCGGCTCGAAGTCGAGCCTTACAGCAAGGAGGATCTCTGCGATCTGATCGTCAAAATGGTCGGGGAACACGGCATCCGGATCCGGCATGAGCCCATCTTCCGCGCCGCGCTTGCGGCCATGGTCTCGGATTTCCGGATCGCCGGCGTCAAGGACGCAATTGCCGCCGCCGATGCCCTGGTCCATTTTGCCGACTTCACGGGTTTTACCCCCGCGGTTGACGAAGACAGCCTGAAATCCATGATCACCAGCTGGCACAATGCCCCAGAGAGGAGCGAAGTGAAATGAGCAGAAGCGAGCGTTGGAACACCGTCAGCGAGATCAAGCACAGGTTTCACGAAACCACGGACCCGGCGAACGGCGCCGGTCCGGTGGTGTATGTGGAAAACGGCAGAAAGTATTCTGACGACAGCGAATCGCACATCGCGGTGATCGGCCGTACCGGCAAAGGCAAAAGCCAGTGCTGCAGCCTTCCGTATATGCGGGAAATTCTCCAAAAGGGCGAGAGCCTGATCATGCTCGACCCCAAGGGTGAGGGCTATCGGCGGAACGCCTGCTACATTCCCGCGCATTATCAGGTCTTTTGCGTTGACTTCCGCAACCCGCGCAGGAGCCCTACCAGATGGAACCCGCTGAGCACCCCGTATCGGCTCTTCTGCTCCAAAGATCCCGACGACAACGATATTGCAAGCTCCATGCTCAGCGAGCTTTGGAACGGGGTTTATCCCCACGAGGTCCATTCCGACAAGTTCTGGACGGATTCATCCGCAAATTATGCAAAAGGATTGACTTATGGGCTGTTTGAAACCGCGAAAAAGGAAACCATCCATCTGGATAGCGTTGCGGTCATGATGGATCAATCCGAAATTCGCTATGGCGCCCCCGGCAGCACCATTCTGAAGGAGTTTTACGAGCAGCTCCCCCTGGATTCGCTGGCAAAACGAAATCTTGCGCCCTATGCGACCGCGCCCAGCGAGACGCGGGCCTCCATCCACAGCGTGGCCGCTTCGGGCCTGGAGGTCTTCAGCCGCAGCAAGGGCCTTATGGAAATGCTCAGCGACGATACGCTGAACATTCTGGATATCGATGTAAACCGGCCCTTCATTCTGACGGTCATCACCCCGGATGAGACCGATGTGTATGATACCCTTTCCGGCCTGCTCGTCTCCCAGGTCTCCCAGCACCTGATCCGCGTGGCGCAGGAAATGGGCGGCCGGCTCCCCATCAGAGTAAACATCATCCTGGAGGAGCTTGGCTCGGTCGGCAAGAGCATCCCCTCTCTGCCCAATCTGATGGTGGCCAGCCGCAGCCGGAATATGCGGCTGATGCTGGTCCTTCAGAGCAACGCTCAGCTCGTCGATGTCTACGGCAAGAGCAAGGCCGAAACGATCAACTCCTGCATTGGCATTACCATCGGCTTTTCCACCAACAGCTGGGAAACGCTCACCGAGTGGGCGCAGCGCTGCGGCGAAAAGCAGCTCGAAAACTGCGGCCATATTCTGAAAGAGCCGCTGATCACGGCGTCGCAGCTGGCCGCAATGCCCACCGGTACTGCGCTGGTCATGGTGGACAGCCAGTACAAGTTCATCGCGCATCTTCCTTTCTACGATGAGCTGTACGACAATTCCAAATGGAGCGCGCCGCAGTATGCGCCCGCTGCAGGCGGGCGGCCGTTCCGATCCATTGATTTTGAAGCTATGGTCAAGCGGCTCAAGCGGAAGCAAATGGAATCTGCTCTTTCGAGCCTTTCCGCCGAGCGGAAAGCGCCCGGGGCCTTCCCCTTCCCGGAGGGCGCGGGACCCCGCGGCTCCACAGACATCGACCTCCTGGTTTCGAAGATCGATGCAAAAATCGCCGAGCTGGAAGCGGAGGAGCTGGCAGAGCGGAAAAAGCAGGACGCAGAAAAGAACTATCCTGTGGTCATCACCGATTGTCAGGGCAATCGGACAAAGATCGCACGCCTGATCGCCGCGGCCGCAGGGGAAAGCCTTGAAAAGGCGGCAAAAAGGCTGGCCCAGCTCCCTGTGGAGCTTTCTTTCCGCACCAAAGGCGAAGCCTTGCGCTTCGTCAGAGATATTACGAACGCCGGCGGCAAGGCGACGATCAAAACATCGTAACTCTGCAGCCATTGTAAGAAAAAAGGAGGGGGCAATGAAAGAAAAGGCCGGTCGGCGCGGGATCGCAGCCAACCGAATTCCCTTCGAGCGGTTTGTCCGCCTGTTTGGCTTAATCGAAGCAGCGCTTGTGTTTCTTTATGCAAAATGGTTTGCATCATTTTCCGTCTATGGGATCCGCCTTTGGGTGTTGATCACCATTGCCGCCGCCCTTGCCGGGGGCAATCTTATCCTTTCCTGGAAATGGGAAAGAAACTGGATCAGCCTGATAAGCGGGACTTTGCTGCCGGTGCTGGCATATGAAGCCGCCAGTCTGTGGAAATACTTCACAGTCGTGCGCATCCTTCTCCTCGCCGGCGGCTTTGTTTCGGCTGCGGTTGGCCTGCTCTGGGCCGCAAGGAAGGGGAAGCAGCTCCAGCGGGTTCGCCGCAGACGCGCGCGGTTCGTGGCAAACGCCGCCTTTGCCGCCCGCATCCTCTGTTGTCTGGCGCTGCTGGGCGCCTGTATCTGTGGAAAAGTCCTGATCGCTTCCCACTGCACGGTCCGTTACAGCGATATCGCGTATACCCGGTCCGAAGCCTATAACGATATACCGGATTATGAGAACTCGCTTGCCGCGAACATTGCGACCGTCGCAAAGATCGATCCGGACGGGGGATGGGGGAGCCTTTCCCTGGAAGAAAAGCGCACGGTGTTGGAAACCGTGGTCCGTGTCGAGTGCAGATATCTGGGCATGCAGGACTCCGCTCCGGCCTTTGCGCTGGCCCATCTGAAGGAAGACCTGCTCGGGCAGTACGACAGCGAAGCCGATACGGTAACGCTTTCCTATCGCTATGTGGTTGATTCAAACGCGAGCGGATACTCCGTGGTTCAGGTCCTCTGCCACGAGCTTTATCATCGCTATCAGCACTATCAGGTAAAGCTCCTTCAAGCCATCCGCAGCAGCGACGCCACAGCAAAATACGCCGGGCTTCTGATGCTCGACGCCGCCGGGATCTATGAGGACGAGCTTCGCAGCTACATTTCTCCGGACGACGGTTCCGGCCTTTCGTATTCCATGTATCGCGCGCAAAGGCTTGAGCGTGACGCCGAAAAATACGGCAATGCCTCCGTCGCGGATTACTTCGAGCAGATCCGCTCCTACCTGAAGGCCAATTGACCGGCGGTTTTCGGGCATAGAAAAAGTCCACCGTAATTCTAACCAAATTACGGTGGACATCTGGTGGAGCAGGGGTGCCCAAGGATGAACACCCCTTCGAAGCTCCGGTTTCGCCTTCAAATGCCGTTTCTATATCATCCAGTGGGATATTGTCAATGCTCAACGGCTTCTTGCTGGCGTTGATGATGAGGGTAAAGTGGTCGTCATACAGATAGATGGAATGAACAAAGATATTGATGATGGCTCGGCGCTTATTCACATCGTCGGCGGGCATCTCGCAGACATAGTCCAGAAAGGCCAAAATCTGCGCCTCCGTCAGCGTGATCTTCTTGTTTTCCTCGACAGCGAGCTGTGCCTCCAACTCTGCCTTTTCCGCTATGCGCTTGTTGAGCCGCTCCGTCAGCATTTCCACGGCCCGCCCCTGCTCAATGGCTTTCCAGAGATTCTCAATGGCCGTGTCCGCCTCTCGGATCGCCTTTTTCAGCGCCTTGGCTGTCAGGTTGTCCGGGCTTTTGGCGCACTCCTCAGCCACCTTCTTGGCAATAAAGCGGATTTTCTCCTCGGTCAGCATTTTCAAACACTCATTGACCACACGGTCCTCAATGTAAGACTTGCTGACGATCTTCTTGCCGCACTTTTTCCTGCGAGCGTTTTTGCACATATAGTAGTGATATTGCCTGCCGGTCTTGCTGGTGCCGCCGTAGCCCACCATCATTTCCTTGCAGTGCCCGCAGAACAGCTTTGTGGTCAGCAGGTATTCACCCTCGCCGTGAGTTCGAGCCGGCGCATTTTTGTTTTTGTTCATCATCGATTGCACCCGGTAAAATAGGTCATCATCCAGAATGCGAGGCATCCCGCCGGGTGTTTCCTTTCCTTTGTAAAGATAGACGCCGATATAACGCTTGTTGCTGAGCAGGTGACTGAGACTGTTGGGACTAAATTCCTTGCCGAGGGAGGTCTTGACCCTGCGCCGTTTCAGATCCCGGATGATCTCCGCTTTCGTCTCGCCGCTGGCGTAGCGCTCATAAATCTCACGGACAATGGCGGCTTCCTCCTCATCCACATAGAACCGCCGCTCGGCATCGACCTTGAAGCCTAGGCCGGGGTTGCTGCCATTAGACAGGCACTTTTCGGCATTGATGGCCATGCCCCGATGGATCTTCTGAGAAAGCTCCACGGAGTAGTATTCCGCCATACTTTCCAGAACACCCTCCACCAAGATGCCGGAAGCGTCGTCCGCAATATTCTCCTTGGCAGACAGCACCCGGACACCGTTCTTTTTCAGCTTCGCCTTGTTGATAGCACTGTCATAGCGGTTGCGGGCAAAACGGTCCAGCTGATATACCAAAACGCCCTCAAAGGTGTGCCTGTCGCTGTCGGAGATCATCCGCTGGAACTCGGCACGGTTGTCCGTGGTGCCGCTGATGGCCCGATCAATATATTCTCCGACAACAGTATAATGATTCGCCTCCGCATATTCATAGCACACCTTGAGCTGTCCCTCAATGGACTGCTCCGTCTGGCTGTGGCTGGAAAAGCGGGCGTAAATGACCACATTCATATAGAATCCTCCTCTCCGATTTTTATTATAATCATCCGCTCTCCGGTGTCGAATGTGCCGCATATTCCGGGTGCTTCAGAAGCCACTTTGCAAAATAGGCCCTGCTCTCGTCGCTGGCGTAAAACCTGCGCAGCTCCGGGAGCATGGCCTTGGCAAAGGAGGTAAGCAGTTCCTCCGGCAGTGCGACCTGCGTGTAGTCGATCTTGCGATATTTTCCCATAGGCCGCACCTCCTTATCGCTCCCGGTCGGTTCGTCGGCGGTAGTCCCGCTCACAGAGCTTCACCACAGCGTCCTCGATCTGGGCGGCAGTATAGCTTTGCGGGAAATACTTTCGGATGCGCTCCATCGGGATTTTCAGGCGGGCCTTCTGGTTTGCTTTTTCCTCCGACATAATGGTTTGAATGACCGCCGTGGTCAGCGTCCCTTCCCGGTCAGCCTTGTGCATCCGCCAAGCCTGCGAATAGGACGGGGTGCAGTCGTTGATGGCGCACTGCTCCAGCACCTCCCGCTGGCTGGATTCGTCAAGAAACGAAAGCTCCACACCTACGGATAGGGCGATTTCACCTTTATCCATCTTTTCAAGGAATTCAGGAATGAGATAGGTCAGGCGGATATATCGCTTAACGGTATCCTTGCTGATTCCTTCTTGCTCTCCGATTACCTCCGTGGACAACTTCGGTGCAATTTGCTCCGGAGTTATGTCTGTTCTTTGTCCCTGATGCTTCAGGGCATCAGCTTTCAACTTATACGCAAAAGCCTTTTCGGATGGCAAAATATGCTCCCGGTGCAGGTTGCTGTCCACCACCGCAATGGCGGCAGTATCTCGGTCGAGGGCATAAATTAAGGCAGGGACCTCGGTGATCCCTGCCTTTTGTGCGG
>USML01000005.1 GCA_900555855.1 uncultured Eubacteriales bacterium
TGCCTACCTCGGTAAGCTCCGCCGGAGCAAGCCTTCTATCCAGATATTTTGCGGTCAGGCGCGTCACCCGGTCACCGATCACCATCCGCTCCATCTCTTCATATGGAATGCGGTACATCTTCCCCCGCCAGTTTCCGTCCTCCTGGAATTCGTCCAGCAGCACCCCCTGTTCATCCGCCTTCTGGATAAACGCCATGACGGGCGTTTTTTCCAGATAGAGCAGCACCGGCTTTCCGCTTTCGCAAACATCGCGGCAAAGCGTCTGCCAATCGGTCAGATCAAACCCGGGCCAGTCGGCTTCCGCCTGATCCTTTACGCCTTCGCGCTCCACAATCTGTCGAAACAAATCGTTTTCCTCCAGCGGAGCAATCTCCTCCGTCGCATCCGGCCGGGTGACGAGATACCCTTCCAGCTCAAAGCCTGCAACGGACGCAATCGCCAACAGACCGTCCGAAGGAATGGAATACCCCTCCGTCTCCGGAAAAAAGTCGTCCTTCCAGATGATTCTGCACATTGTTTTCCCAATATTCATAGGTCCTCTCCATGCCAATACCCCGGCAAAGCGCGCTCTGCCGGGGTATTGATTTGAACTCTTTTCTCAGTTGTTCTCGCTCAGCCAGGCGGCGGGACGCACGACCGCGCCCTGCTGTGCATCCATTGCATCGGACACCACAAACAGCGAGCGGATGTCGTCATAGATGCGGGGCGCGCCTTCCTTGCGGCGCTCCACCATCACGCCCACGCCCACAGTGGTGACGTCAAATTCCTGCATCAGCTCCACCATGCCGCGCACGGTGCCGCCGTCCTTTGTAAAATCGTCCACAATCAGCGCCTTCTGGCCGGGGCGCACCGCGCGCTTGGCCAGCGACATGGTTTTCATCTCTCCGCCCGCGCCGGAAATATAGTTAATCGTGACAACCGATCCCTCAAACGCCTTGTGATCGCGGCGCGCGATGACCAGCTGCACGCCCAGCGCACGCGCCACCATCAGCGCAAAGGGAATACCCTTGGTTTCCACCGTCAGCACAAAGTCCGGATTCTGCGCATAATAGGGCGCGGCCATGATGGCGCCCAGCACCTCCAGCGTGTCCGGCTGGGAAAGAATGTCCTGAATGTACAGGAAATTTCCCGGCAGCACGCGGCCCGGATCGGACAGGCGGCTGCAGAGGTTTTCAACATATTCCAGTGCCTTGTCGGGAACCATGGTAGGCAGGAACTTCACGCCGCCTGCTGCGCCGGTCACGGTTTCAATCTGCCCCAGGCCAAACTGGCGGTAAACCTGACGCAGCAGCTCGATGTCCTCGCTGATGGTGGATTTTGCCGCGTCGAACATCCCGCAGAAATGGCTCAGCGTAAAGATGTGATTGGGCGACGCGGTCAAAATCCGCGCCATCGCGCCGATGCGCTCGTTTCTCTTGATCTTATCCATGGTATCCCCTCACAAACTCCGAATGTTCGGAACATTAGTCTTTATTATATACGTCTTTTTCCGTAAAATGCAAGGGGTTTACATATTTTTTATTCAGATTTTGCCCTCTGTTTGCCGTTTGTATTTTGCGGCGCAATATCGTATAATAAGGAAAGCGTTCCGAACGGATTTCTTTCCGTTCCGATTCCATCCGAGCATCCCATAAGGAGGGATTCACATGTCCGGAAAGCTTGTCGCTTTCTTTTCTGCCAGCGGCGTGACCGCCGCCCTTGCGCAGCGCTTGAGCTGTGCGGCCGGAGCGGATCTTTTCGAGATCAAGCCCGCCGTTCCCTATACGTCTGCGGATCTTGACTGGACCAACGCCTCCTCCCGCAGCTCCTTGGAAATGAAAAACCCCGCCTCCCGCCCCGAAATTGCGGAAAAGCTGCCGAGCATGGCGGATTACGACGTGGTCTTCCTCGGCTTCCCGATCTGGTGGTATGTCGCGCCCACCATCATCAACACCTTCCTGGAAAGCTACGATTTTTCCGGCAAGACCATCGCGCTCTTTGCCACTTCCGGCGGCAGCCCTATGGGGCGCACACTTGAAATTCTCCGTCCGCTCTGCAATGCCTCGGTCAAATGGCTTCCCGCCAAAATGCTCAACGGCGCAACGGACAGCGACCTGAACGCCTGGTTGAAAAGCCTGAAACTGGATTGATTTTTAGGGGAGGAAAACCCAATGAACACCCTTCGCCTATCGGATTATAAGGACAAACTCATTCACTTCATCGGCATCGGCGGAAGCTCCATGTCCGGCCTGGCGGAGCTTCTGACAGCGCTGGGCTATCAGGTGCGCGGCGACGACCGCAGCCAGAGCCATTCCACCGACAAGCTCATCCGCGAGGGCATTCCGGTCGTGATCGGCCATGACGCAAAAAACGTTCACGGCGCGGGTCTTGTGGTCTATACCGCCGCTATTGCGCCGGACAACGTCGAACGCATGGAATGTGAACGTCTGGGCATTCCGCAGATGGAGCGCGCAGAGCTGCTGGGGCAGATTTCCGAACACTATCCGCGTTCGGTTGCCATCTGCGGCACGCACGGCAAAACCACTTCAACCTCGATGCTGTCCACCGTGCTGCTGGACGCAGGGCGCGATCCCTCCATCCACATCGGCGGCGAGATCGACCTGATCGGCGGCAGCGTGCACGCGGGTTCGGGCGATACCTTCATCACCGAGGCCTGTGAATTCAAGGCCAGCTTTTTAACGCTGCACCCAACGCTGGCGCTGGTGCTCAACATCGACGAGGATCATCTGGATTTCTATAAGGACATTCATGAAATCGAGGACACCTTCGCCAAGTTCCTGGGACAGATCATGCCGGGCGGCATGGCAGTGCTCTGCGGCGATGATGTGCGCGCGCTTTCGATGAAACAGCGCATCTCCGTGCGGAGCGTCACCTACGGGCTGGACAATCCCGATTGCGATTACACGGCAAAGGATATCACGCACGACGATGTGATGTGCTTCTCCTTCACGCCCGTCGAGCACGGCGTGGAGCTGCCGCGCGTGACGCTGCGCGTTCCCGGCCGTCACAATGCGCTCAACGCGCTGGGCGTAACCGCCGCGGCGCGGGAGCTGGGGCTGACCGGCGAGGAAATCGCCCGCGGGCTTGACGCCTTTGCGGGCGCACACCGCCGCTTCGAGCTGACTGCGACCATCGAAGGCGTCAAGCTCTACCACGATTACGGCCACAACCCGGCGGAATTTCACTCGGTCATTCCGCTGGCGGACGCCGTTGCGGGAGATCATCGGCTGTTTGTCGTCTGCCAGCCGCACACCTATTCCCGCACCAAGCTGCTCTTCGATCAATACATGACCTGCTTTACCGGCGCGGACGAGGTGCTCATCACAGACATCTACGCCGCGCGCGAAAAGGACCCCGGCGATATCCACGCCACGATGCTCGTGGACGCGCTGCAAAAGCACGGCGTGCCCGCCGTTTACACACCGGATTTTGATGCGTGCGAAAACTATCTGCGCACGCACTGGCAGCCGGGCGACGTCATGATCTCGCTGGGCTGCGGCAACATCAACCTTCTCAACGAGCAGATTGCCCGACACGAGGCGGAAAAGACGAATTAATCTCCCGAAATTTGTCAAAAAGCAGAGGAAATAACTTCCTCTGCTTTTTTCCGTTCTGCAGACGAGCAACGTTACCCGACAACGCGCCGCTTTTTATTCGATGGTGACGCTGACGGGACAATGGTCACTGCCCATCACATCCGCATGGATCGCCGCATCGGTCACACGCGGAAAAAGACGGTTGCTCACCAGGAAATAGTCGATGCGCCAGCCCGTGTTCCGGGAGCGCGCCTTGAACATATACGACCACCAGGAATACGCGCCGGTCTGGTCGGGATGCAGTGCGCGAAAGGTATCGGTAAAGCCTGCGTCGAGCAGCTGGGTGAACTTGCCGCGCTCCTCATCGGTGAAGCCCGCATTGCCCACGTTGGTCTTGGGGTTCTTCAAGTCAATCTCCTGATGCGCCACATTCATGTCGCCGCAGACGATCACGGGCTTTTTCCGGTCCAGCGCCAGCAGATAGTCCCGAAAGGCGTCGTCCCACTGCATCCGGTAATCAATGCGCCGCAGGCCGTCCTGGGCGTTTGGGGTATAGACCGTCACCAGATAAAACGCCGGGAACTCGCAGGTGATGACCCGGCCCTCCGTATCGTGCTCCGGGATGCCGAGCCCATAGGATACCGTCAGCGGCTCCATCCGGGTCAGAATGGCCGTTCCGGAATAGCCCTTCCGTTCGGCGCTGTTCCAATACTGCCGGTAGCCCGGCGTTTCCAGCTGGATCTGGTGGGGCTGCAGCTTGGTTTCCTGCAGGCAGACCGCGTCTGCCCCGATGATGCGGAAAAATTCCAGAAAGCCCTTGCCCACGCAGGCCCGCAGGCCGTTTACATTCCAGGAGATCAATTTCATAGCGTATGCACCTCACAAAAACATCATACCATTTTTCGTCCCGCTGCGCAAGGACCAAAGCCGCCGCCCCTCCATAGAATGATAGCAGCAAAGAATGGAGGGTTGTTACATGCTGATCGTAATGAAATTCGGAGGCTCGTCCCTGGCCTCCGCTTCCCATATCCGCCATGCGGCGGAGCTGATCCTGAACGCCCGGCAGGAGGGACACCGGACGGTGGTGGTGGTCTCCGCCCAGGGCGACACCACCGACGATCTGGTCTGCCGGGCCCGGGAGCTTTCGCCCAGCCCGGATCCCCGGGAGGAGGATGTCCTGCTCAGCTGCGGCGAGCAGATGTCCATGGCGCTGCTGGCCATGTATCTGCGGGAGCTGGGCTGTCCGGCGGTCTCGCTGTGCGGCTGGCAGGCGGGCATCCTGACAGACAGCCGACACGGCGACGCCCGCATCCAGGTCATCGACCCGGGCCGGGTCAGACGAGAGCTGGCGGCGGAAAATGTGGTGGTGGTGGCAGGCTTTCAGGGGGTCGACGAGGGCGGCGATATCACCACCATCGGCCGGGGCGGCTCTGATACCACTGCCGTGGCGCTGGCAGCAGCCCTGCAGGCGGATGTGTGCCGGATCTATACCGATGTGAAGGGCGTTTATTCCGCCGACCCCCGGCTGGTGGAGACGGCCATGATCCACCGGGATATCTCCTATGAGGAAATGCTGGAGATGGCGTCGCTGGGGGCGCAGGTGCTCCACAGCCGGGCGGTGGAGCTGGCGCAGGAGAAGCAGGTGCAGGTGGAGGTGCGCTCCACCTTTGATCCCGGCGAGGGCGGGACCTTCGTCTGCGGCGAGAGCCGCACCGGTGCAAGAGTCCGTGGCGTGGCCTGCGATGAAGCCGTGGCGATGGTGACCGTAAACGGGCTGGATACGGGCCTGGCCACCGGGACGCTCTTTTCCGCGCTGGCGGAGAGCGGCGTGAGCATCGATGTGATCATCCGTTCGCCGGGCAGCGGGCCCCGGCAGGGGACGGTGAGCTTCTCCGTCCGGGAGAGCGACGGGGAAAAGGCGCTGGCCGTGGTCAAAAGCTGCCGCCGGGCGCTGGATTTCCGCAGCTGTACGGTGGAAACCGGGATGTCCAAGGTCTCCGTGGTGGGGGCCGGCATGGCCGACGGCTGCGGCGTTGCGGCAAAAATGCTCCGCGCCCTGCAGGATGGAGCCATCGAGCCCAGATACATCACCACCGGGGAGATCCGCATCTCCGTCATCCTCCCCCGGGAGCAGGCGAAGCAGGCGGTGCAGCTGGTACACCGGGCCTTTTTTGAGGAATGACCGGACGGCGGCAGGCAAAAAAGCACTTGGCGAAGGGCGGAAAAGCCCTTCGCCTTTTTGTAAAAAAAATTGCCTTTTCCGACGCCGTATGCTATAATCTACTGTGAATTTTTATATCATTCGGAGGCGTTATGAGCCAAAAGGATCGCGTGATTTCTCACGAAGCGCTGCTGCAGCAGCAGGACTATGCCAGCCGGGTGCGCCGGCTTTATCATACGAAAATGGCCCGCCAGCCCTTGGCCTGTGCCGTAACCTTCGGCTGCCAGCAGAACGAGGCGGATACGGAGCTGATCCGCGGCATGCTCACGGACATGGGCTTCGGCCTGACCGACGACGAGACCAGAGCGGATCTTCTGATCTTCAATACCTGCGCCATCCGGGAGCACGCGGAGATGCGGGTCTTCGGCAATGTGGGGCAGACCTCCCACTATAAGCGGGCCAACCCGGATGTGATCATCTGCGTCTGCGGCTGTATGCCCCAGCAGCCCCAGGTGGCGGAAAAGATCAAAAACAGCTATCCCTATGTGGATATCGTCTTCGGGACCCACGCCCTGTATAAGTTTCCCCAGCTGCTTTATCAGCGGCTCACGGGGAAAAAGCGGGTCTTTGACATCTCCGGCGATCAGGAGGGCCTGATCTGGGAGGAGATGCCCGCCGTGCGCCGGGAGGGGCCGGGGGCCTGGCTCTCTATCATGTATGGCTGCAACAATTTCTGCTCCTACTGCATCGTGCCCTATGTGCGGGGGCGGGAGCGGTCCCGCGCGCCGGAAAAGGTGGTGGCGGAGCTGCGGGAGCTGGCGGCGCAGGGCTATCGCGACATTACGCTGCTGGGGCAGAATGTGAACTCCTACGGCTTGGATCAGGAGGATTTTCCGGATTTTGCGGGATTGCTGGAGCGCTGCAACGCCGTCCCCGGCGATTTCCGCATCCGCTTTATGACCTCCCATCCCAAGGACGCCACCCACCGGCTCTTTGACACCATGGCCGCCTGCGAAAAGGTCTGCCACAGTATCCATCTGCCGGTGCAGTGCGGCAGCGACCGGGTGCTGCAGGCCATGAACCGCCGCTACGACCGGGAAAGCTATCTGGAGCTGGTGCGCTATGCCCGCTCCGTCATGCCCGATCTGACCATCACCTCCGACATCATCGTGGGCTTCCCCGGGGAGACGGAGACGGAGTTTGAGGAGACGCTCTCCCTGCTGGAGGAGGTGCGCTTCGATTCGCTCTTTACCTTTATTTATTCCCGCCGGGAGGGAACGCGGGCCGCATCGCTGCCCGACCCTGTTTCCCGGGAGGAAAAGCAGCGCTGGTTTGACCGGCTGCTGGAGGTGCAGAACCGCATTTCCCGGGAGAAAAACGCCGAATATGTGGGGCGGACGGTGCAGGTTCTGCTGGACGGACGAAGCGAAGACCCAAATTACGATCTGACGGGCCGCACGGAGGGCTTCAAGCTGGTGCATCTCCACGGAGATCCGGCCCGGATCGGCGAATATGCCATGGCGGAGATCGACCGAAGCTCCACCTGGGCGCTGTTTGGAAGGGTGAAATAAGCAGATGGCAGAGAAAAAGCCAAAGGGGAAGAAGACCGACGGCCTGACGCCCATGATGCAGCAGTATTCCGAGATCAAGAAGGAAAATCAGGACTGCATCCTCATGTATCGCCTGGGCGATTTTTACGAGATGTTTTTTGACGACGCCAAGACGGCCTCCCGGGAGCTGGATCTGACCCTCACAGGCCGGGACTGCGGTCAGGAGGAGCGGGCTCCCATGTGCGGCGTGCCCTTCCACAGCGCCGAGAGCTATATCGGGCGGCTGGTGGCAAAGGGCTATAAGGTGGCCATCTGCGAGCAGATGGAGGATCCGGCGCTGGCAAAGGGGCTGGTCCGGCGGGAGATCATCCGAAAGATCACGCCGGGCACCGTTCTGGAAAGCTCCATGCTGGATGAGAGCCGCAACAACTATATCGGCGCCGTCTATCAGGACAGCCGGGGCGCGGGCCTTTGCTTCTGCGATATCTCCACCGGTGAGGTCTTTGCCTCCCAGCTGCCGGAAGGCGGCGTCTCCGAGGAGATCTGCAACGAGCTGGCGCGGTTTTCGCCCCGGGAGCTGCTGCTTTCCGACGGGGCCTACAGCAACGCGGCGGTGCTTTCCTTTGCCAGAGAGCGGCTGGGCGCTTATGCCGAGCGGGCGGGGGAATGGCGCTTTCAGCCGGAAAACGCGCTGGAGACGGCAAGAAAGCAGTTTTCCGGCCAGACGCTGCCGGAGGAGCAGACCCTGCTGCTGCAGGCGGTGGGCGGGCTGCTCTCCTATCTGCATGAGACCCAGAAAAGCGACCTTGCCTATCTCCGTTCCCTGCAGGTCTACCGCCAGAGCCAGTATATGGAGCTGGATTATATCGCCAGGCGCAATCTGGAGCTGACGGCCTCCCTCCACGGGGGCGAAAAGAAGGGGAGCCTGCTTTGGGTGCTGGACAAGACCCGCACCGCCATGGGGGCCCGCCTGCTGCGCCAGTGGCTGGAGAAGCCGCTGGTCTCCGTGGCCCAGATCCGGCGGCGGCAGCAGGCCGTGGGCGCGCTGGCCGGGGATCTGATGACCCGCGATGCGCTGGAGCGGCAGCTTTCCGGCGTTAACGATATGGAGCGCATCGCCAGCCGCATCGTCTACGGCACGGCCAACGGCAGGGATCTGCGGGCGCTGTATCAGGTGTGCTGCCGGTTGCCCGCGCTTCGGGAGAGTCTGAGCGTCTTTTCCCAGCCGCTGCTGCAGGAGCTTTGCAGCGGGCTGGACACGCTGGAGGATATCGGCGCGCTCATTGACCGGGCCATCGTGGAGGAGCCGCCCTTTTCCCTGCGGGAGGGCGGCGTCATCCGGGAGGGCTTTGATCCGGAGGCGGATGAGCTGCGGCAGCTTTTGGGCGGCGGGACAGACCGTCTGGCGGAGATCGAGGCCCGGGAACGGGAGCGGACCGGCATCCCCAAGCTGAAGGTCAGCTACAACAAGGTCTTTGGCTTTTATATCGAGGTGAGCAAGTCCTATACCGGTCAGGCGCCGGCGGATTATATCCGCAAGCAGACCCTCACCAACTGCGAACGCTACATCACGCCGGAGCTGAAGGCGCTGGAGGGCGAGGTCCTCTCCGCCAGCGACCGGCTGACGGCGCTGGAATATCAGCTGTTTACCGGGGTGCGGGAGCAGATCGCCGCCCAGATCGGCCGGATCCAGGCCGCGGCCCAGTCGGTGGCCGCCGCCGATGTGCTGTGCGCCCTGGCCAAGGCGGCACTGCAGAACCATTATGTGATGCCCGAGGTGGACGACAGCGACCGCATCGAGATCCGGGAGGGCCGCCACCCGGTGGTGGAGCGGGTCCTGGAGGATACGCTGTTCGTCCCCAACGATACGCTGCTGAACTGCACCTCCGACCGGGTTTATGTGATCACCGGCCCCAACATGGCGGGCAAATCCACCTTCATGCGGCAGACGGCCCTGATCGTCCTGATGGCCCAGTGCGGCAGCTTCGTGCCGGCGGCCTCCGCCAGCATCGGCGTCTGCGACCGGATCTTCACCCGGGTCGGCGCTTCCGACGATCTGTTTGCCGGCCGCTCCACCTTTATGGTGGAGATGAACGAGGTGGCGGACATTCTGAAGCACGCCACCTCCCGGAGCCTGCTGATTCTGGATGAGATTGGCCGGGGCACCTCCACCTTTGACGGCATGGCCATTGCCCGGGCGGTGCTGGAATATGTGGCGGATCGGAAGAAGCTGGGGGCGCGGACGCTGTTCGCTACCCATTATCACGAGCTCTGCGAGCTGGAGGGCCAGCTGGAGGGCATAAAAAACTATAATATCGTGGTCAAAAAGCGGGGCGACGATATCATTTTCATCAAGAAGATCGTCCGGGGCGGGGCCAACGACAGCTATGGCATCGAGGTGGCCAAGCTGGCGGGCCTGCCGGAGGAGGTCATCCGCCGGGCCAAGGCAGTGCTGCGGGAGATCGAGAGCCGCCAGCCTGCCCGGGAGCCGGTCTGCGCGCCGCCGGAGGAGGAAACGGCCCAGCTGAGCCTGGGTGCCGCCGCGCAGCAGGAGATCCTCCGCCGCCTACGAGAGGCCGCGCCGGACACCATGAGCCCCATCGAAGCGCTCACCCTGCTGTATCAGCTGCACCAGCAGGCCGTGGAGGCAGAATGACCGTCTGTGCAGCAGACAAAGACCAAAGGAAAGGATGATGCACCATGCCGCAGATCTATCAGATGCCGCCGGAGCTTGCCAACCGCATTGCGGCGGGCGAGGTGGTGGAGCGGCCCGGCTCCGTGGTAAAGGAGCTGGTGGAAAACGCCGTGGACGCGGGAGCAAAGCATATCACCGTAGAGCTCCGCTCCGGCGGCGTGGCCTATCTTCGGGTCACAGACGACGGAAAGGGCATCCTGCCGGAGGATGTGCGCACGGCGTTTCTGCCCCACGCCACCTCCAAGGTGCGCCGGGAGAGCGATCTGGACGCCATCTCCACGCTGGGCTTCCGGGGCGAAGCGCTGGCGGCCATCGCGTCTGTCGCCCGGGTGGATCTGTTTACAAGAACCCGGTTTTATCAGGAGGGCATCCAGATCTCCCTGGAGGGCGGAAAGGAAACGGGCTATGGCGAGACCGGCTGCCCGCTGGGCACCACGGTGGTGGTGCGGGATCTGTTCTTCAATGTGCCCGCCCGGGCGAAGTTTTTGAAAAAGGACGCCACGGAGGGTGCCTATGCGGAGGGGCTGGTGACCCAGATCGCCATCTCCCGGCCGGAGATCGCCTTCCGCTTCATCAAGGAAGGCCGGGAGAGCTTTTCCACCAGCGGCGACGGCAAGATGATCTCCGCCATTTATGCCTGCGGCGGACGGGATCTGGCCGGCAGGCTGTTGGCGCTGGCCGGCTCCTTCGGGGAGCTGCGGGTGACGGGCTATATCTCTCCGCCGGAGCTGAACCGGGCCGCCCGGAACCAGCAGAGCTTTTATATCAACGGGCGCTATGTCCGCTCCCGGCTGCTGACGGCGGCAGTGGAGGAGGCCTATAAGGGCCGGCTGATGACGGGGCGCTACCCCATCTGCTACCTGAACCTGCAGATGAATCTTTCCGCCGTGGATGTCAATGTCCATCCCTCCAAGCTGGAGGTGAAGTTTTCCCGGGAGAAGGAGGTCTTCTCCGCGGTATACCACAGCGTGGTCTCTGCGCTGGAGGCCGGCGGGCAGCTGGCGGAGCTGAAAAAGAAGCCCTCCGCTCTGACGCCCCGGGAGGACAATGTGACGGAGGCGCAGCTGCACCTTCCGGAGAAAAAAGCGCCGGAATATGTCTTTCCGGAGACCTTCCGCCGCAGCGAGAGCAAAGTCGCCTCCTCCGGCGGCGTGCGGTATCAGACGGCGGCGGACCGTATGTCTGCGCCAAAGCAGCCGCCCAAAATGGTGGAGCCGGCGCTGGAGCCGGGGGCCTTTACCGTGCATCACTGGGAGCCGCCTGCGCCGGAAAAGCAGCCGGAGCCGGTGAAGCCGGCGCCGGCGAAGCGGGAGCCCTCTGCCCCGCAGCAGCCAGAGCAAGCCCGGGCGGAGGTGCCGCAGAAGGAAGCGGCTGGGCCTCGGCCTGCGGTGCGGGTGCTGGGCGAGGTGTTCCATACCTATATTATTGCGGAGGATGCGGATGGGCTTTGGCTCATCGATAAGCATGCCGCCCATGAAAAAATGCTTTTTGACCGGCTGCGGTCCCGGCAGGAGCAGCAGCCCTCCCAGCTTTTGCTGGCACCGAAGACCGTTACGCTGACGCCAACGGAGACGGAGGTCTGCCTGCGCCAGCGGGAGCTGCTGCGCCGGGCGGGCTTTGAGCTGGAGGAATTCGGCCGGAGCGCGCTGCTGGTGCGGGAAGCGCCCATGTATTTGGAGGAACAGGACATCCCCTTTGTGCTGTCAGATCTGGCAGCCCGACTGAGCTCCTTCCGAGGTGGGGAAAACGAGCTTCTGGACGAGCTTTTGAAGAGCGTGGCCTGCAAGTCCGCCGTCAAGGCGGGGATGGTCAGCGATCCGCAGGAGCTGCAGCGGTTTGCGGAAGCCGTCCTGGCTGACGACAGCATCCGCAACTGCCCCCACGGCCGGCCCTGCATCACCTATCTTTCCCGCTATCAGCTGGAAAAGCTCTTCAAGCGCGTCTTATGAGGGGGAAAAAGCTGATCGTGGTCTGCGGGCCGACGGCCTCCGGAAAAACGGCCCTCTCCATCGGGCTGGCCAAGGCGTTTTCCGGCGAGGTGGTGTCGGCGGATTCCATGCAGATCTACCGGGGCATGAATATCGGCACGGCAAAGCCCACCGCGGCGGAGATGGAGGGCGTCCCACATCATATGCTGGATGTGGCAGAGCCGGGGGAGGACTATTCGGTTTCCCGCTATGCCCGGGAGGCGGCGGCCTGCGTGGACGACATCCTCCGGCGGGGGAAGCAGCCCATCGTCTGCGGCGGCACCGGCCTTTATATTGAAGGGCTGCTGCGGGGGACGGAGTTTCAGCCCTGCGGCGTGGATCTGGGCCTGCGGGAAGCCCTGGAGGAACAGTGGCAGCAGGCAGGCCCCGCGGCCATGATGGCCCGGCTGGCACAGGCAGATCCGGAAAGCGCCGCCCGGCTGCACATCAACGACAAGCGGCGGATCCTGCGGGCGCTGGAGGTCTATCTGGCCACCGGCGAGACCATCACGGCCCACAATCTGCGGACGCAGGCCGTCCCGCCCCGGTATGAAGCGGTGCAGCTGGGCCTGTGTACCGAGCCCCGCGCCATCCTTTATGGCCGTATCGACAGGAGAGTGGACCAGATGCTGGATCAAGGTCTGGCGCAGGAGGTCCGGCGGCTGCAGCAGGAGGGAAGGCTCGTCGGGACGGCGGCCCAGGCCATCGGCTACAAAGAGATGCTGGACTATCTGGCGGGCCGGGTGCCGTTGGAGCAGGCGGCGGAGCTGATCCGGCAGAAATCCCGCAACTATGCCAAACGGCAGCTCACCTGGTTCCGGCGAAAGCAGGAGATCCGTTGGATTACCTATAACCGGCCGGAGATGGCCGGGGCCATTCTTCAGGAAGCGACAGAATATTTGCGGAAAACACTTTATAATGGGGACGAACCATTTTAGAAAAGGGGAGTCACCATGGAAAACAGAAGCAGCTTACAGGACACTTTTTTGAACGAGGCGCGGCGGGAGCGGATGCCCCTGACGGTGTTTCTCACCAACGGCTTTCAGCAGAGGGGCAGCATTTTGGCTTTCGATGGCTTTACGGTGCTGCTGCAGTTTGACGGGAAGCAGTATCTGGTGTATAAGCACGCCATTTCCACCATCGTTCCCCAGCGGCCCCTGCGGGTGATGCCCGAATAAGCCGCCGGCGGACCGGCCTGCCGCCCTCCAGGGAGAATACATATGAAACAGATTCGAAAGGTCCTCGGGATCCTGGCCGTGCTGGCCATCTTGATCTATGTGGCCTGGCAGGTGGCAAACAACCTGACGGAGCAGATCAGGACCGTGGACGCCATGGAGATCACGGTGGAGGACAAGATCCCCGTCCGTGGCTGGTTCATCCGGCAGCAGACGCTGGTGGAGGGCCGGGACGGCGCGGCGGAATATCTCCTGCCGGACGGCGAAAAGGCCGCCAAGGGAGAGCGGCTGGCCGTGTTCTTTTCCGACGAGAGCGCCCGGCAGGCCTATGCACAAACACAGGCGCTGCAGAGCCGGCTGGACGCGCTGAGCTATGCTTATTCCCTGATCACCGGCGGGACGGACAGCCTGAAGCTGGATCAGCGCATCGCCGATCAGATCGCCGCGCTGGACGGCAGCCTTTCCGCCGGGGAGACCCGGGGCGTGGCCGAAGGCTATGCCGCGCTGCAGCAGCTGGTGGCCAGCCGGGGCAGCACCGGCGCCGACAAGGAGCGCTTTGAGGAGCGCATTGCCGCGCTGCAGCAGGAGATCGCCGCCGGGCGGAGCAGCTATGCCTCCGCCAGCTCCTATGTGAAGGCGCCGGAATCCGGCTATTTTATCAGCGGTACCGACGGCTATGAGACCGTCCTGACCACGGAGCTTCTGGACACGCTCACGCCGGAGAAGCTGGATGCGCTGCAGCCAGACCCGGCGTCCACCGGCGTGGGCAGCATCGTCACCGGCTACCGCTGGTACTTTGCGGCGGTGCTGGAAAAGGAGCAGGCCGCGGCCCTGCAGCAGCGGGAAACGGTGCAGCTCTATTTTCCGGAGCTGAGCCGGCGGCTCCTGACCATGCGCCTTTACCGGCTGCAGAGCGGCGACGACGGACGGGCCATCCTGATCCTGGAGAGCGACGAGATGCTGCCGGATTATCTCACCTGCCGGCAGCAGGACGCCGATCTGCTGGCCGGGACCTATACCGGCCTGAAGGTGCCGGCTCAGGCCCTGCGGCAGAAGGACGGGCAGTGGGGCGTTTATGTGCTGGACGGCAGCGTTGCGGAGTTCAAGCCCATCCAGTGGATCTATCAGACGGAAAGCTATTATCTGGTGCCCTCCGCGGAAAGCGCGAAAAAGGGCCTTTACCGCTATGACCGGATGATCACGCAGGGCAAGGATCTGGCGGATGAAAAGGTGATCCAGTGAGGAAAACCGCCGGAATACCCGGAAAATCGTGAATAATTCGCGGAGTTTTCCGCTTCCGGCTTGACAGTAAAGAGAAAAAAAGTCATAATAAAATAGATGTAGATTCAGCCTGAAAAGCCGCCGCCGGAAAACGGACGGCGGATCACCGAAAGGAGTTTTCGATATGAGTTTCATGGACGATCTGAAGCGCTGGGCCAAGGGCGAGGACGAGGAAGACGAAGAGGAAGAGCTGGATACGCCGGAGCTGGACGCTTCCGCCGGCGCGGGCCGTTCCCGCGCGGTGAAGACCGATGAGGACAAGAGCATCCCCATGCCCAACTTCAATGCCCGCAGCGGCAATAAGGTCGTGAACATCAACGCCACCACCCAGCTTTCCGTGGTGCTGGTCAAGCCGGAAAAGTTTGAGAACGCCGTGGACATCGCGGACCATCTGCGGGAAAAGCGCACCGTCGTCCTCAATCTGGAGCAGACCAATAAGGATGTGGCCCGCCGCCTGGTGGATTTTCTCAGCGGCGTGACCTATGCCCAGGACGGCAAGATCAAGAAGGTCGCCAACAGCACCTTTATTATCACGCCCTACAATGTGGACATTTTGGGCGACCTGATCGACGAGCTGGAAAACAATGGCCTTTATATTTGACCCGGAGGGATCCCTTTGCTGATTGGCATTACATATCTTGTGCGGCGGACAGCCCTGGCCCTGATCGGCATTTTGCAGCTTCTGATGCTGGTGTCGGCGGTGATGTCCTGGGTGCCGCAGCTGCGGCAGAGCCGGCTCTATCAGGCCATTTCCATGGTGCTGGAGCCGCTGATGGCGCCTGTCCGCAGCCTGCTTTTCCGGATCCCGGGGATGGACCGCTTCCCGCTGGATCTTTCGTTTCTTGCGGTCTGGCTGCTGCTGTCTCTGGTGGCGCAGCTGCTTTGAGCCTTTGAAGATCACAGAGAAAAAGATAAGGGGGTAACGGTATGCTGACTCCGCAGGAGATCCAGAACCAGAAATTCGAACGCACCGCCTTTGGCGTCCGCGGCTATGATATGGCCCAGGTGGACCAGTTTCTGGACGAGCTGTTCAACGATTATTCTTCGCTTTATAAGGAAAACGCCGCGCTGAAGACCAAGATGCGGGTGCTGGTGGACAAGATCGAGGAATACCGCACCGTGGACGAGGAGATGCGCAAGGCGCTTTACAACGCGCAGGTGGCGGCCAAGGATACCGTTACCCGGGCCCAGTGCGAGGCAGACCGCATTCTGCAGTCCGCCCGCAGCGGCGCTTCCCAGCATGTCACCGACCTGAAGGAGGAGACGGCCCGGGCGGAGGAACGCCTGAAGATCGCCAAGCGCAACAATCTGGCCTATGTGGAAAAGATCCGCCGGGCCATGGAGCAGAGCATCCGTCAGCTGGAGCAGGTGATGGAGCTTTCGTCTCAGCAGGAGCCTGCCGCCCAGCCTGCCGATCCGCCTGCGGCGCCCCAGCCCGCTTCCCGGCCTGCGCAGCCGGAGCCGGCGCCTGCCCCGGCGCAGCCTGCTCCGGCGGAGGACCGCCCGGTGACGCTGCCCGCTTCGGAGGAGGATGCCCGGCCCGTGGCGCTGGATCTGGAGCCGCCGCAGCCGGAGGAAAAGTCCGGCCCCAAGAGCGACACGGCCCGGATCTATGGCGACAGCCCCTTTACGCCCAAGCCCCGGTTTGACTTTACCGATATGCGCTTCGGCAAAAACTATGAGAACACGGAAGATAACAAATAACAGGAGATAAAGAATCATGGCACTGGATTACAAAGCAACGCTGAATATGCCCAAAAGCGGCTTTCCCATGCGGGCCGGTCTGCCCGCCCGGGAGCCGGAGATGCTGGAGCGCTGGAACAAGATCGATGTTTACCGCCTTCTGATGGAGAAAAACGCGGACAAGCCCCGCTTCAGCCTGCACGACGGCTCGCCCTTTTCCAACGGCGACCTGCACATGGGCCACGCGCTGAATAAGTCCATCAAGGATTTCGTGGTCCGCTCCTACGCGATGCGCGGCTATTACACGCCCTATATCCCCGGCTGGGATAACCACGGCATGCCCATCGAATCTGCCATCATCAAGAAAAACAAGCTGAATTATAAGGAAATGAGCATCCCGGAGTTCCGCTCCGCCTGCGAGGAATTTGCCCAGCACTATATCGATGTGCAGAGGAAGGGCTTCCGCCGCATGGGCGTCATCGGCGACTGGGAGCATCCCTATAAGACCATGGCTCCCGGCTTTGAGGCGGAGGAAGTCCGCATCTTCGGTGAGATGTTCAAAAAGGGATATATCTATAAGGGCAAAAAGCCAGTCTATTGGTGCTATACCGATGAGACCGCCCTGGCTGAAGCAGAGATCGAATACCAGAACGATCCCTGTACGACCATCTTTGTCAAGTTTCCCATCAAGGATGACCAGGGTAAGCTGGCGCAGTATTGCGATCTGAGCCGCCTGTTCTTTGTAATCTGGACCACCACCCCCTGGACCCTGCCCGGAAACCGGGCCATCTGTCTCAATGCCCGGCTGGAATACAGCCTGATCCAGGTGCCCTGCGGCGAGACCTATATCGTGGCCTCCGAGCTGGCGGAAAGCGTCTGCAAAGCCGCCGGCATCGACAGATATACCGAGCTTTGCCGTCTGCCCGGCTCTGCGTTTGAGCTGATGACCGCGAAGCATCCTCTGCTGGATCAGGTGGATTCCGTCATCCTCAACGGCGACCATGTAACGCTGGACGCCGGCTCCGGCTGCGTCCACACGGCCCCGGGCTTCGGCGCGGAGGACTATTTCATCTGCATGGAATATAACCGTCAGGGCAAGGCCAACATCGAGATCGCCGTCCCTGTCAATGAAAAAGGCGTCATGACCGACGAGGTGTTCAACGGCGTCCATATCTCCAAGGCCAACGACTTCGTCCTGCCCAAGCTGCAGGAGACCGGCGCGCTGCTGGCCAGCGAGGACATCGTCCATTCCTATCCCCATTGCTGGCGCTGCAAAAAGCCCGTGATCTTCCGGGCCACCTCCCAGTGGTTCTGCTCCGTGGATTCCTTCAAGGCCGAGGCCTGCGCCGCCACGGAGGAGGTGCGCTGGGTCCCCGAATGGGGCAAGGATCGGATCCAGTCCATGATCCGGGAGCGCAACGACTGGTGCATCTCCCGCCAGCGGAAATGGGGCCTGCCCATCCCGGTGTTCTACTGCGAGGACTGCGGCAAGCCCATCTGCACCGACGAGACCATCGACGCCATCTCCAAGCTCTTTGCGGCGGAGGGCTCCAACGCCTGGTTCGCCAGAGAGGCCTCCCAGATCCTGCCCCAGGGCTTTGCCTGCCCCCACTGCGGCAGCAAGCAGGGCTTCCGCAAGGAAAGCGACACGCTGGACGGCTGGTTTGACTCCGGCTCCTCCCATTTCGCTTCCATGCAGCGGGATCAGGGCTTCTGGCCGGCGGATATGTATCTGGAGGGCCTGGATCAGTATCGCGGCTGGTTCCAGAGCTCGCTGCTCACCGCCGTCGGCGCGCTGGGCAAGGGCGCGCCCTTCCGTCAGTGCCTGACCCATGGCTGGACCGTGGACGGCGAAGGCCGCGCCATGCACAAGAGCCTGGGCAACGGCATGGATCCCAACGAGATCATCCAGAAATACGGCGCGGATATGCTCCGTCTGTGGGCCGGCTCCGCCGACTACCATGTGGATGTCCGCTGCTCCGACAATATCTTCAAGCAGCTGAGCCAGAACTATCTGAAGTTCCGCAACACGGCGAAATATATGCTGGACAATCTGGTAGGCTTCGATCCGGACGCCTTGGTAAAGCCGGAGGAGCTGCTGCCGCTGGACCGCTGGGCCATCACCCGCCTGAACCAGCTCACCGCCACGGCCCTGAAGGCCTATGATAACTATGAATTCCATGTGATTTCCCACGCCATCAATGATTTCTGTGTGGTGGATCTGTCCAGCTTCTATCTGGATATTATTAAGGACCGCCTGTATTGCGACGGCGAAGCCAGCCGGAGCCGCCGCTCCGCCCAGACGGCGCTGTATCTGATCCTGGACACCATGACCCGTCTGTTTGCGCCCATCCTGGCCTTTACCTGTGATGAGATCTGGCAGGCCATGCCCCATCGGAAGGAAGACGATGTGCGCAACATCCTGCTGAATCCCTTTAACCCCGCCTTTGCGGAATATGCCCTGAGCCAGGAGGAAATGGATAAGTGGGCTGCGCTGGAGCAGCTGCGGGACGGCGTCAATGCTGCACTGGAGGCCGCCCGTGCCGCCAAGAGGATCGGCAAGGCGCTGGAGGCGCATGTTACGCTGGCTGCCGATGATACCGGCAGGGCTGCGCTGGAAGCCATCCGGAAGGACTTTGGCGAGCAGTGGGCCGATCTGTTCATTGTCTCCGATGTGGAGGTGACGGAGGATCCGGCAGTCTTTGCTGCCGCGGCGGAAACACCGGTGGCAGGCGTTCGCGTGGCTGTCTCCGAGGCGCGCGGCGTTAAGTGCCCCCGTTGCTGGAAGCATACCGCCTCTCAACGGGAGGACGGCCTGTGCGCACGCTGCGCCGCCGTCATTGCAGAGCAGCTGGAAGAATAAGCAAACCCGGGTATATCGAAAACCAAGACCCGATCTCAGGCATGAGATCGGGTCAACTTATCAAAAAGCCCGCGAAAATGCAGATGTTTCCCTCCTGCGCCTGCGGCAGCATAAAACAGCGGAAGCACACGGAACGGCGGTTCGTCCAAGCCCTCTCCCTGTAACTTTTTTCGAAATTTGCGGGAAAAGGCTTCCAAAATGGCGGAGAATATAGTAAAATACAAAGGCAAAAGAGCGCAGAAAATAAAAGAAATCAGGTGCAGATAGATGGAGACTCCCAAATATCGGCGCATCCTGCTGAAGATCAGCGGCGAAGCGCTGGCCGGCGACAAAAAGACCGGCCTGGATTTTCCCACCCTCCACAGCGTGGCGGAAGCCATCGGCGAGTGCGTCCGGAGCGGCGCGCAGATCGGTCTGGTGGTGGGCGGCGGCAACTTCTGGCGCGGCGTGAAAAACGGCGAGGGCCGGATCGAGCGTTCCCGGGCGGATCAGATGGGCATGCTTGCCACCACCATGAATGCGCTGGCCCTCTGCGATGTGCTGGAGCAGCATGAGATCCCTGCGGTGGTGCAGACCGCGCTGGATATCACCCGCATTTCCGAAGCATATAATCAGGTGAATGCCGTGCATCATCTGGAGCAGGGGACGGTGGTCATCTTTGCCTGCGGCAGCGGCTGCCCCTATTTTTCCACCGATACGGCGGCAGCTCTCCCGGCGGCGGAGATCCATGCGGATGCTATTCTGCTGGCGAAAAATATTGACGGCGTTTATGATGCCGACCCGGCCAGAGTGCCCACGGCCAAGCGCTTTGACCGGATCTCCTACCGTGAGGTCCTGGCCCGCGGCTTGGGCGTGATGGATACTGCAGCCACGGCGCTGGCCATGGATAACCATATCCCTCTGCTGGTCTTTGCGCTGAAGGATCCCAAAAATATCCGCCGGGTGCTCCTGGGGGAAGCCGTGGGGACCTATGTGGGCACGGATGTGTGACCGGCAGGCAGCTTGAACCTTTGATCTCAATTTTTATAATCATAACGGAGGTGCGTTTATGAATCCGAAATGCGAACCCTATCAGGTGAAAATGGAAAAATCCATCGAAGTCATGAAGCAAGATTTCAACACCATCCGTGCCGGCCGCGCCAATGCGGCTGTCCTGGACAAAATCACGGTCGATTATTACGGCACGGCCACGCCCATTCAGCAGATCGCATCCATCTCCACGCCGGAGCCCCGGATGCTTTCCATCCAGCCCTGGGATGCCAGCGCGCTGAAGCTCATTGAAAAGGCCATTCTGGCCTCTGACCTGGGCATCAATCCTACCAACGACGGCAAGGTCATTCGCCTGCTGTTCCCCCAGCTGACGGAGGAGCGCCGCCGGGATCTGATCAAGAGCGTGAAGAAGATGACGGAGGACACCAAGGTGGCCATCCGCAATGTGCGCCGGGAAGCGCTGGAAACCTTCAAAAAGCAGCAGAAGGCCTCGGAGATTACCGAGGACGATTTGAAGGCGCTGGAGAAGGATATGCAGGAGCTGACGGATAAGCACTGCAAGCTGGCCGACGGGGAATCCGCCAAAAAGGAGCAGGAGCTGCTGGCCATCTGAACAGAACAGGATCACAAGGAGAGGGCGGCGCAGGGCGCCGCCCTCTTTCCAAGGAGCGTATATGCTGTTTCAAAAAAAGAAAAAACTGCCCGCACCGGATCGGGCGCAGCTGCCCCGGCACATTGCCGTGGTTATGGACGGCAATGGCCGCTGGGCCCAGAAGCGGGGCTTGCCTCGCACGGTCGGCCATTCCGCCGGCAGCGAGACCTTTCAAAAGGACGCGGAATACCTTTCCGATCTGGGCATTGAATATTTTACCGTTTATGCTTTTTCCACGGAAAACTGGAAGCGCCCGCCGGAGGAGGTGCAGGAGATCCTGCGCCTATTGGAAAAATACTTGCACAAGGCCATCCGGGAGATGCGGGAAAAGAATATTCGCCTTCAGTTTTTTGGTGATCTGACGCCCTTTTCCCAGGAGCTGCGGGCGCTGATCGACGAAACCAACGCCATCTCCCGCACCACCACCGGCATGCTGGTGAGCGTCTGCCTGAATTACGGCGGACGGGCGGAGCTGGTGCGGGCGGCCCGCCTGCTGGCGGAGCAGTGCGCCGCAGGGACGCTTTCGCCCGAAGAGATCGACGAAGCGCGGTTTTCCGGCTGTCTGTATTCTGCGGACATTCCGGATCCGGATCTGATGATCCGTCCCGGCGGAGAGATGCGGCTGTCTAATTTTCTTCTATGGCAAAACGCCTATACGGAGTTTTATTTTTCCGATGTGCTGTGGCCGGATTTTGATGAGCGGCAGATGGATGCCGCCATCCTGGCCTATCAGCAGCGGAAGCGGAGATTTGGAGGTATCTGAACCATGAAGACGCGTGTGATCACAGCCGTGGTAGCCATCGGCCTGTTTATCCCCCTGCTGTTTGTGCTGGACACGATCTGGCTGACCCTGTTCTGGGGCTTTTTCTGCGCGGTGGGCGTCTGGGAGCTGCTTTACGCCACCCATTCCGTCCCCAAGCACCTGTTTTTGTATCTTTCCTGCGCCGCGGCCTTCTGCGTTCCGCTGGTGACCTCCCATGTGGAGAAGGGCCTTTTCGGCTTTCTGCTTGTGGCGACCCTGTATGCCATGGCGGCGCTGGCCTGTGCCGTGTTTGACCACAAGACCATCACCTACGATATGCTGGGCAAGGGCATGCTTGCGGCGCTGATCCTGCCGCTGATGTTTTCCTCCGTGCTGCGCATCCGCAACGGGGAAAACGGCGCGCTGCTGGTGCTGATGCCCTGGGTCACCGTTTGGGTCTGCGACAGCGCGGCCATGTTTGTGGGCCGGGCCATGGGCAAGCATAAGCTGGCGCCCTATGTGAGCCCAAAGAAGACGGTGGAGGGCTCGCTGGGCGGGCTGATCTTCGCCGTTCTGGTGTGCATTTTGTATGTCGTGATCCTGCGGCAGCGGTTTGGCGTGGAGATGGGCCTGCTGCCGGCCATCCTGTTCGGCGCAGTAGGCTCCTCCATGGGCCAGCTGGGCGATCTGAGCCTTTCTGTTATCAAGCGGGGCGCGGGCATCAAGGATTATGGAAAGATCTTCCCGGGCCACGGCGGCGTCTGGGACCGGTTCGACAGCATCACCTTTGCGGCGCCGCTGTTTGAGCTGCTTTATCAGCACATACTTCCGCGGATCGGCGGATAAACTATGATGAAGCGGATCGCGGTGATCGGC
Organism: uncultured Eubacteriales bacterium; assembly: GCA_900555855.1. Taxonomy (GTDB): domain Bacteria; phylum Bacillota; class Clostridia; order Oscillospirales; family Butyricicoccaceae; genus UBA4644. The sequence goes on from USML01000005.1 coordinate 22,172, forward strand.
TCTACCGGCTCCATCGGCGTGCAGACGCTGGAGGTGGCGCTGGAGCGGGGCTATGAAGTAACGGCGCTGGCTGCCGGCAGCAGCATTGATCTGCTGGAGCAGCAGATCCTGCGGCACAGGCCCAGACTGGCGGCCGTGGGCAAGGAGGACCTGGCGGAGACTTTGCGGCGGCGACTAAAGGGCCGGTCGGAGACGAAGATCCTTTCCGGCCGGGAGGGCGTCTGCGCCTGCGCCGGAGCGGAGGAAGCGGAGCTGACGCTGAACGCCGTGGTGGGCATTGCCGGGCTGGCGCCCACGGTGGCGGCCATCCGGGCGAAAAAAACGCTGGCGCTGGCAAACAAGGAATCGCTGGTGTGCGCCGGGACGCTGGTGAACCGGCTGGCAAGGGAAAACGGCGTGGAGATCCTTCCTGTGGATTCGGAGCACAGCGCTATTTTTCAGTGTCTGCAGAGCAGCGCACCGGAGGAAGTGGAGCGGATCCTGCTGACGGCCTCCGGCGGGCCTTTTTTCGGAAAAACGGCAGAGGAAATGGAGCATATGACACCGGCCCAGGCGCTGAAGCACCCCAGCTGGAGCATGGGCGCCAAGATCACGGTGGATTCTGCCACCATGATGAACAAGGGCTTTGAGATGATCGAGGCGCTGCACCTGTTTCATGTGCGGCCGGAGCAGATCCAGGTGCTGGTCCACCGGGAGAGCATCGTCCATTCGCTGGTGGAGTTTCGGGACGGCAGCACGCTGGCTCAGCTCTCGCCGCCGGATATGCGTCTGCCCATCCAATATGCGGTGGACTATCCCCAGCGGCTGCCCTCCTGCCGGAAGCGGCTGGATCTGGCGGCTGCGGGGAAGCTGAGCTTTGATCTGCCGGACGAAGCCGCCTTTCCTGCCATGGCCCTGTGCCGGGAGGCCATGGAGCGGGGCGGCAATCTGGGCGCTGCCATCAATGGCGCCAACGAGGCGGCTGTGGCGGCCTTTCTCCGGGAGGAGATCCCCTTCGGGGAGATCTATCGCCGGGTGGAGCGGGCGGCCCGGCAGACGCCTTTTGTGCAGGAGCCCTCTTTGGAGGACATTTACGAGACAGACCGCCTGGCAAGGGCGGCCGCGGCAAAACAGTAAAAGGCGGTTTTTATGAGCTACTTGATTGCCATCGTTGTATTCGGATTGCTGGTTTTTGTTCATGAGCTGGGTCATTTTGTCGTGGCAAAGCTCTCGGGCATCCATGTGCTGCAGTTCACCATCGGCTTCGGCCCCGCCATCCTGAAAAAGGAATATAAGGGGACGGTCTATGCCCTGCGGCTGCTGCCTTTGGGCGGCGCTGTGATGATGCAGGGGGAGGATGCTGACGAGGAGGCGCTGCTGGTGGGCCAGAAGGGCGCCACCGACAGTGAAACCGCCCCTGCGGAGGGCAGCTTTGCGGAAGCCAGCCTGCCCCGGCGGTTTTTGGTGTGCGCCGCCGGCGCACTGATGAACTTTCTTACCGGCCTGGTCATTATTCTCTTGCTGATGCTGCCGGTAAAGAGCCATACAACCCCGGTGATGGCGAACTTTCTGGAGGGCTTTCCCTATGCTGCGGCAGATAGCGCCGACGGCCGGGGCTTCCAGGAGGGCGACCGTATTGTCCGGGTCAATGATTTCCATATTTATACCATAGCAGATTTTAATATGGCCATGGTCTATGACAATGACCAGCGCTATGATATCACCCTGAAGCGGGATGGAAAAACGGTCCGTCTGCAGGATTTTGAAATGAAAAAGACCGTTTTGGATGAGAAGAGCGGCGCTTATCTTTATGGCTTTGAGCTGCAGGCGGTGCAGATGAACCTTTTCCAGAAGGCGGGCTATGCCTGCAAAAATGCCATGACCTACCTGCAGTCGGCCGTGGTGGGGCTGAAGATGCTGGTCACGGGGCAGGTGGGCGCCTCCGACATGATGGGCACCGTTGGCATCGCAGGGGAGATGGGGGCGCTGGCCAAGACCTCCATGCGCTCCATGTGGAGCTTTGTGGCCTATATCAGCATCAATCTGGCCTTTGTCAATCTGCTGCCCATTCCTGCGTTGGACGGCGGCAAGCTGCTGTTTTTGCTGATCGAGCTGATCCGGGGCAAGAAGTTGGATCCTAAATATGAGGGAACGGCGTCGCTGATCGGCATGGCGCTGCTTCTGGGCCTGTTCCTGTTCGTTACCTATCAGGATATCGCCCGGCTCATCGGAAGGTAAGGGGCAAAGAGAATGGGAAGTAAAAGACAGATCATGGTGGGCGGGATCCCTCTGGGCGGCGGCGCGCCGCTGGTGATCCAGTCCATGTGCAACACCAAGACCCAGGATATCCCGGCCACCGTGGCCCAGATCCGCGCCCTACAGCAGGCGGGCTGCCAGATCGTGCGGCTGGCGGTGCCGGATCTGGAAGCGGCCCGGGCCATCGGCCCCATCCGCCGGGCGGTGGAGCTCCCGCTGGTGGCAGACATTCATTTTGACTACCGCCTGGCGCTGGAGGCCGTTCGGAACGGCGTGGATAAGGTGCGCATCAATCCGGGCAACATCGGCGACCGGGATAAGATCCGCGCCGTGGCCGACGCCTGCCGGAAAAGGAAGATCCCCATCCGGGTCGGAGTCAACGGCGGCAGCATGGATCGGGACCTGCGGGAGACCTATGGCGTAACGCCGGAGGGCCTCTGTCAGTGCGCGCTGCGCAACATCGCCCAGCTGGAGGAATGCGGCTTTACCGATATCTGCGTTTCTCTGAAGATGTCCGATGTGTTTTCCACCATCCGGGCCTACCGGCAGATGGCGGAGCGGTGCGAATACCCGCTGCATCTGGGCGTGACCGAAGCGGGAAATGAAGACTATGGGACGCTGCGCTCGGCGGCGGCCTTCGGCGCGCTTTTGTGCGACGGGATCGGCGATACCCTGCGGGTCTCGCTGACGGCGGATCCGGTGCGGGAGGTCTATGCCGCAAGGAAGATCCTCAAGGCGCTGGATCTGCATACCCGTGGCGCAAGGATCGTCTCCTGCCCCACCTGCGGCCGCACGGAGATCGATCTGATCGCGCTGGCGGAGCAGGTAGAAAAACGGCTGGAGGGGCTGCAGGCCAGGCTCACCGTGGCGGTGATGGGCTGCGTGGTCAATGGGCCCGGCGAGGCCCGGGAGGCAGACATCGGCATCGCCGGCGGGAAGGGCGAGGGCGTTATCCTGAAAAAGGGCCAGGTGATCTGCAAGGTGCCGGAGGAGCAGCTTCTGCCTCGGCTTTTGCAGGAGATTGAGGCGATGACGGGGGAAAAGCTATGAGTGAAAATGCCAGTCTGCGGGCGCTGTTTGCAAAGGTGCCCGATATGCAGGGACCCCTTTGGGACCTGACGGTGGAGGGCGTCTGCCCGGAGGGCAACGGCCTGACGGTGACGCTGCTTTCCCCCTGCCCTTATGAAGAAGCGGAGCTGCAGCAGGTCCGGGCAGCGGTCTGCCGCGCCTATGGAATTCCCGGTGTGCGCATTGCCCTGCATCAGACAGAGCCGCAGCCGGAGCCACCCAAGGCGCCGCCGGCTCCGCCGGCGGAAAAAACGGAGGAGCAGCGGCAGATCGCAGAGATCCTGCGGCAGACCTTCGTCCAGAAGCATCCCTCGCTGGAGCCCTGTCTGCGGGAAGCGGAGCTTTGGATGGAGGAGGACAGCATCCTTTTGCGGGCGGCGGCCCGCTGGCACCTGACCCGGCTGGAGCAGCTGCAGACGGTGCTCTGCCAGGAGGCGGAGCTGCTGCTGGGCCGGGCGGTGAAGCTGCAGCTTGAGGGCCCGCCGGAGCAGGAAACGAGCTTTGAGCGCCGGCGAGCGGAGACCATGGCCCAGATGAGCCGGGAGCTTCCACCGCCCCGCAGCGCGCCCAGACCTGCGCCGGAGCCGGCGCAGCAGCCCCGGCGGGATCGGAGCTTCCGGCCAAGGCGGGATCCCAACGCCCCCATGTTCCGCCCCAACGAGCAGGACGAGATCCTCTACGGCAAGCCCTTCCCCCGGGAGCTGGTCAAGCTGGCGGATATCAATATGGACTCCGGCAAGGTGGCCGTTCAGGGCGAGATCTTCATGGTGGAGTTCAAAAAGCTCAACGGCCGGGGCAAGACCGTGGTCATGTTTGAGTTCAGCGACGGCACCGGCTCCATCCGAGCCTCCAAGGTGCTTGCCGACGAGGAAGCGGCGGAGCTGGAGGGCAGCATCAAGCCCGGCGCTTACATATTGGCTCAGGGACTGGTGCATTATTCCCAGTATGATAAGGATCTGGTGCTGAACTTCTCCGCCATTCTGAAGCGGAAAAAGCCCGTGCGGCAGGATACCGCCAAGGAGAAGCGGGTGGAACTGCATCTGCACACCACCATGTCCAGCATGGATGCCCTCTGCGACCCGGGCAAGGCCCTGAAGCTGGCGGCCTCTATGGGCCATAAGGCTATGGCCATCACCGATCATGGCGTGGTGCAGGCCTTTCCGGAGGCCATGAACGCCCAGGCCAAGCTGAAAAAGTCCGGCGTGGACATCAAGGTGCTTTACGGCATCGAGGCCTATTGTGTGGACGATCTGGAGCGGGGCAGAGCCGTCCGCGGAGAGAGCGATGCCGCACTGACCGATGAGATCGTTGTTTTTGATACAGAGACCACCGGCCTCAGCGCCGCCAGCTGCGAGATCATTGAGATCGCGGCCTATCTGGTCTCCGGCGGAGAGATCCGGGAGAGCTATCATACCTATGTGAAGCCCCGGGAGGCCATCCCTTATAAGATCACGCAGCTCACCGGCATCAGCGATGCTGCGGTGGCCCAGGCGCCGCCCATCGAGACGGCGCTGCCGGAGTTTTTGGCCTTCTGCGGCGGGCGGCCCCTCTGCGCCCACAACGCCCCCTTTGATATGGCCTTTCTGGCGGCGGCCTGTGAGCGGCAGGGGCTGGAATGCCCCAAATGCTCCATCGACACGGTGGAGATCGCCCGGGCGCTGATGCCCCAGCTGCAAAAGCACAAGCTGAACATCATCGCCGACGCCATGGAGCTGAAATTTGACCATCACCGGGCTTCAGACGACGCCCGGGTGCTGGCGGAGATCTTTCTGCGCTTCATCCCCATGCTGCAGCAAAAGGGCGCGCAGCGGGTGGAGGACATCAATGGGATCCTGCGGGAGCTGCGGACGGGCAAGGGCCCGGGCAAGCAGCGCTCCTTCCATCTGATCATTCTGGTGAAAAACCGGCCGGGTCTTATCGCGCTTTACAAGTTGATCTCCGACGCGCACCTGAAATATTTCAATAAAAAGCCCATTATCCCCATGTCTGAGCTGCAGAAGAGCCGGGAAAACCTGATCTGCGGCTCTGCCTGCGTCATGGGCGAGCTGTTTTCCGCCATTGTGGACGGCCGGCCCTGGGGCGAGCTGATGCGGTTGGCCTCCTTCTTCGATTTTCTGGAGATCCAGCCGCTGGCCAACAATCATTTTCTCATCGACAAGGAGCAGGCCCGGGACGAGGAGCAGCTGCGGGAGTTCAACCGCACGGTGCTGCGGCTGGGCGACGCCCTGCACAAGCCGGTGTGCGCCACGGGCGATGTGCATTTTCTGGAGCCGGAGGACGGCATCTACCGGGAGATCCTGCAGGCGGGCATGGGCTTTAAGGAGACGGAGGAGCCGGCGCCGCTGTATTTCAAGAGCACCGATGAGATGCTCCGGGAGTTTTCCTATCTGGGCGCGGAGCGGGCCTATGAGGTCGTGGTGAAAAACCCCAACGCCATCGCCGATCAGTGCGAGGATATCGAGCCGGTGCTGCAGGGCAGCTATCCGCCCTCCATCGAACACAGCGCCGAGGACCTGCAGGAGATGTGCTGGGCTAAGGCAAGAGCGCTCTATGAGGAGGACGGCGCGCTGCCGGATATCATCACCGAGCGCATCAATGCGGAGCTGATCCCCATCGTGGAGCATGGCTTTGATGTGATGTATATGATCGCCCAGAAGCTGGTGGCCAAGTCCAACGAGATGGGCTATCTGGTGGGCTCCCGAGGCTCGGTTGGCTCCTCCTTCGTGGCCTATCTCAGCGGCATCACGGAGGTCAACGCCCTGAAGCCCCATTACCGCTGCCCCCGGTGCCGCCATTCCGTCTGGGACAACGACCCCATCTATCAGACCGGCGTGGATATGCCCGATCTGGACTGCCCCAAATGCGGCACGAAGATGATCAAGGACGGCTTCAACATCCCCTTTGCCACCTTTTTGGGCTTCAACGCCGACAAAACGCCGGATATCGACCTGAACTTCTCCGGCGAATGTCAGGGGCAGATCCATCGGTATACCGTGGAGCTTTTCGGCAGCGACAAGGTCTTTAAGGCCGGCACCATCGGCACCATCAAGGACAAGACGGCCTATGGCTTCGTCAAAAAGTTTCTGGAGGAGCGGGGAAGGGTGGTCAACAACGCGGAGATCAACCATCTGGTCTCCGGCTGCACCGGCGTTAAGCGCACCACCGGCCAGCACCCGGGCGGACTGATCATCGTCCCCAACGACCGCACCATCTATGAGTTCACCCCGGTGCAGCATCCGGCAGACGACCCCGATTCCGATATCATCACCACCCATTTCGACTTCCACTCCATCCACGATAACCTGCTGAAGCTGGACGAGCTGGGCCACGATGTTCCCACCATCATCCGCCACCTGCAGAATCTTTCCGGCGTCGGGCCGCAGGATATCCCGCTGGACGACCCGGAGACCATGCGGATCTTTACGGATATTTCGCCGCTGGGCATCGAGACGGACGACATTCTGGAGCAGCCCGGCTCCGCCGGCATCCCGGAGTTTGGCACGAAAAACGCCCGGAGCATGCTCATGGAGACCCACCCCACCACCTTTGAGGGTCTGGTGCGCATTTCCGGCCTGTCCCACGGAACGGATGTCTGGCGCAACAATGCCCAGGATGTGATCAACGCCGGGCTGGCCACCATCAACGATGTGATCTCCGTCCGCGACGACATCACCACCAAGCTCATCGCCATGGGCCTGGATAAAAAGCTCTCCTTCACCATCTCCGAGGCCGTCCGAAAGGGCAAGGGCCTGAAGCCGGAATGGGAGGAGACCATGCGGGAGCATAAGCTGCCCGACTGGTACATCGAATCCTGCAAAAAGATCAAATATATGTTCCCCCGCGGCCACGCGGTGGCCTATACCATGATGTCCTACCGGATCGCCTGGTTCAAGGTCCACCATCCGCTGGAATATTACTGCGTCTATTTCAGCAATAAGCTGGATTCCTTCGACTGCAGCGCCGCGCTGGAGGGCGACGGGGCCATCTGCAAAAAATACCGGGAGCTGAAGGCCAACCCCAAGCGCACGGCGGTGGAGGACGATCAGATGATCACGCTGGAGCTGATGCATGAGTTCTGCAAGCGGGGGTTCCGCTTCCTGCCCATGGATATCTACCGGTCGGATGTGAAGGCCTTTACCATCGAGGGCGACGGCCTGCGCCCGCCCTTTATGGCGCTGAACGGCGTGGGCGAGGCGGCGGCCCAGTCCATTGCCGACGAACGGCAGCGGGAGCCCTTTATGTCGCAGGAGGATATCTCCATCCGCTGCGGCAAGGCAAGCTCGGCGGTGCTCCAGTCCCTGCGGGAGATCGGCGCGTTGGGCAGCCTGCCGGAGAGCAACCAGCTGGATCTTTTCGCGGCCATGTTTTAAGAAATAAGAAAACAGAGCAGAAAAAGCGGCGTGACAGATATTCTGTCACGCCGCTTGTATCAAGGCGACCGAATCGATTATTCCGCCAGGATCTTTTTCAGCCGGGCAAAGCGGGGCAGGCCCTCTTCCCAGCAGTAATCCGGCTGGCCGGCGATTAGCGGGAGGGCATAGCGGGCAAATTCAGGCCGGATGCCTGCGCCGTCCTCCGTGATCCATTCCAGCGGGAACACATGCTCCGCGTTGGCGGTGACGGTCAGGTCGGTAAGCACGATCCGGGGCGTATAGTGCGCCGCGTTGGGATCCCGCTCCAGCGCCACCATCTTGTCCGTCTCGCCGCGGACGGCGGCAAGGACGGCCTCCCGACCCAGCCAGACGGCCTCCTCCACATCCGTCCGGGAGGCCAGATGCGCGCCGCACCGCTGCAGCAGAGAAAGCTCGATGGCCCGGGTCTTGACGCCCATGCGCTCCTTTACCTGCGCCGCCAGATAGGCCGCCGCCCCGCCCATCTGCTTGTGGCCGAAGGCGTCGGTGCCGATGTCCTTGGCGGCATATTCGTTGATAAAGGTGCCTTCGCTGTCGTGGATGCCCTCGGAGACGGCGATGAAGCAATTGTGCTTCTCGTTCCAGACCCGGCGCACATCCCCGAAGAAGCGCTCCAGGTCAAAGTCCACCTCCGGCAGATAGATCAGATCCGGCCCCTGATCCCGCATGGAAGCCAGCGAAGCGGCGGCGGTGAGCCAGCCGGCGTTGCGGCCCATACATTCCAGAATGGTGACGGCCCCGGTGTCATAGACCCGGGCATCCTGGGCGATCTCCATGCAGGAGGTGGCGATGTATTTTGCGGCGGAGCCGAAGCCGGGGCAGTGGTCTGTGCCGGCCAGATCGTTGTCGATGGTCTTGGGAACGCCGATCACCCGGCAGTCGTAGCCCACCTGCTGCATATATTTGGAGATCTTGTTGCAGGTGTCCATGGAATCGTTGCCGCCGTTGTAGAAGAAATAGCGCACATCGTATTTTTGGAAGATCTCCAGAATACGCTTGTAATCGGTATCGTCCACAGCCGCATCCTTCAGCTTGTAGCGGCAGGAGCCCAGCGCAGAGGAGGGCGTGCTTCGGAGCAGGGCCAGCTCCCGGGGATCCTCCAGACCGATATCATAGAGCCGGTCGTTCAAAATGCCCTTGACGCCATGGGCTGCGCCCAGGACGCGGGTGATGCAGCCGCTCTCCAGAGCGGCGGTAAAAACGCCGTAAGCGCTGGCGTTGATGACCGAGGTCGGGCCGCCGGACTGACCGAAAATACAGGCTCCGCGAAGTTCCATGATGATACCCTCCATAAGATAAGACAGTTTTCCTTATGGTAGCAGAAAACCGGCGGAAAGTCAACGCGGCTGCTGAGGCCGGCGGGGGAGAAAACAAGGTTGCACAGCGGGAAAAACTGTGGTAAAATCAAGGAAAACCCAGGGAAAATCATTTTGACAGGGGGAACGAACCATGCCACTGGTCACAACGAAAGAAATGTTTGAGAAGGCCTATCAGGGCGGCTACGCCATCGGCGCCTTCAATGTAAACAATATGGAGATCATTCAGGGCATCACGGAAGCCGCGCAGCTGGAGCGCTCTCCGGTGATCCTGCAGGTCTCTGCCGGCGCCCGGAAATATGCAAAGCATGTTTATCTCACCAAGCTGGTGGAGGCAGCCATTCTGGATACGGAGCTGCCCATCGCGCTGCATCTGGACCACGGCGAAAACTTTGAGGTGTGCAAGTCCTGCATCGACGGCGGGTTTTCCTCTGTTATGATCGATGGCAGCAAATACAGCTTTGAAGAAAATATCGCCATGACGAAGCAGGTGGTGGACTATGCCCACGCCCGGGGCGTTGTGGTGGAAGGCGAGCTGGGCAAGCTGGCCGGCATCGAGGACGCGGTGAATGTCTCTGCGGAGGACGCCATGTTTACCAACCCCGCGGAGGTGGAGGAGTTCGTCAGCCGCACCGGCGTGGACAGCCTTGCCATCGCCATCGGCACCAGCCACGGCGCCTATAAGTTCAAGCCCGGCACAAAGCCCCGCCTGCGCTTCGATATTCTGGAAGAGGTGGAGCGCCGCCTGCCCGGCTTCCCCATCGTCCTTCACGGCAGCTCCTCCGTGCCGCAGGAGTTTGTGAAGGTCGTCAATGAATACGGCGGCTCCATGCCCGACGCCATCGGCATTCCCGAGGAAATGCTGCGTCAGGCCGCGAAGATGGCCGTCTGCAAGATCAATATTGATTCCGACCTGCGCCTTTGCATGACGGCGGCTATCCGCAAGCATCTGGTGGAGCATCCGGATCATTTTGATCCCCGGCAGTATCTGAAGGACGGCCGGGACGCCCTGCGGGATATGGTGCGCCATAAGATCCGCGATGTGCTGGGCTCCAGCAACACGCTGGACTGAAACGAACAACGCAAACGGAGCGCTCTTCCGGCGCTCCGTTTTTCAAAAAGAAAGGAGAAGCAGCCTTTATGAAGCCACTGAAGCTGGATCAGTTTTTGGATTACCGCTTTTTGTCCAATCTCCGCTATGCGCCCGGCGGCAGGCAGGCCGCCTTTGCTGTGAGCTGCTGCGACGGGGAAAACAACGACTATTGCTCCAATCTCTATCTCTGGGACGGCGAAAGGATCCGCCGCCTTTCCGGCATGGGGAAGGAACGGGCCTTCTTCTGGGAGGACGAGACCCATCTGCTCTTCCCGGCCTGCCGCACGGCGGCAGAGAAAAAGCGGGCGGAGGGAACCTGTCTCTTATACACATCTCCGAGCC
>USML01000006.1 GCA_900555855.1 uncultured Eubacteriales bacterium
TTCCATGGTATCGGCGGGGTCTTCGTCCGTCACAGACAGGCAGACAAAGTTCGCTTCCAGCGTCTCGCCCTGCCAGAAGCCGGTATAGAGATAGCCGTCGTAAACCACCAGCGGGCAGTTGGGCTGGCCGCCCTTTTCATCCCGGTAGACCCAGAGCGACCGGAGCGTTTTTGCATCAAACGCCTGGATCCGCCCGCCGGACAGGCCGACGAAGACCATGCCCTCATAATAGGTGGGGGGCGTGATCGCAAAGCTGGAGGCTTCGCACATGCTGCCTTTGGCCAGCACCTGGCCGGAGACGGCGTCCACGCGGTAAATGCTCCGCTCGGAATAGGTGATCAGGTCGCCGTCTACCAGGATGGGGCAGCCCACGGCCTTGCCGGAATAGCCATCGCCCAGCTTGCTGGCCCAGTAGAGCGTGCTGTCTGCCGCGCTGATGGGCATTTTGACATCGGTGATGCCGTTGTTGGTGTAATTGGTGCCGCCGGAGACCAGCGCGTCCTGCTTCGCATCATAGGTATAGCTCGTGCCGCGGAAATCCGCCCATTCAGACTCCATCGTCCGATCCAAAGCGCTGTTTTCCGGCGCGGCAGCAAGCGTCAGCGCCAGCACGGCGCTGAGCTCGCCCTGTTCCTCTGCAAAAACGGGCGTCTCCGTGCCGTCGGAGCGCGTCATGACCGTTTGGCCCGCCTTGTTATCGTCAATGCACAGGGTACCGCTGACGCCGATATAGCCCGGCGCGGTGAGCACATAGCGATACCGGAAGCCATTGGAAAGGCTCCATGCGCCGGTCTCGTCCGGCCAGAGGCGCTCCCCGGTGGCGGTATCGTGCAGAACCAGCAGCGCATTTTCCGGCTCGATCGCTGTGCGAAGCGTCACCGGCGGGACCTTTTTGACCGTCAGCGTAAGATCCGTCTGCGTGTCGGGGCTTTCGGCGCTGCGCACGCCGATCACGGCCGTCTCCGTCTCATCCGTCCCGTTCAGCTTCACCGTGCCCGTGTCAGACGCCATTTTCTCGCCGTTCAGCAGCACATAGTAGCCTGCGTCCGCCTGCCCAAAGGGCATGGAAATGCCGCTCCTGAGCGCCGCCGTGACCGCAAGGGAGCGCGCCCCCATGGGCACCGTCACGGAATATTCCGTGCGATCCGGCGAATAGTCCGGCTCCAGCAGGAGGGCAGCGCCGGCATATTTTGCGGAGAGGGAATCCAGCGTCAGCGTGCGCTCCACGGTGATGATATAATCCTGATAGTAGGTGATCCCGTCCTCCAGCAGCGTGGCGCGGACGGTCAGCGTGTTCCCCAGCGCGTTTGACATCAGGGCGTCCGGGAGCCTTTTTGCGCTTGCGGTCAGACCGACCGCGTGTTCCGCGCCGTTTGACGAGGCATTCTGCGAGATCTTGCTGTAAACCACGCTGTTGGTTGCCCCGGCGGTGTTCGCCGCGGCCTTTGCATAGATGGCGGACTTGCGGTCCTGCACCTGCAGCGTATAGGCGTGCACATCGGAGCGGAACGCCTGATCCAGCGAATAGCCCGAAGTCATGGTGGAGTTTTCGGCAAATTCAAGGCTTTCCAGCCAGTCCTCGGTTTTGACGGCCACGCTGACGGTGCTGTTTGCGCTCTCCTCCAGCGTGAAGGTGTTCATCGCATGGTAGACCGCATCCTGCGTGGCGATATAGGTATAGGTCTCCCCGGGCACAAGGGTATAGCGGTAAGCATAGAAGCCGCTGGTCTGGCGCTCCTTGACGGAGAGCATTTTCTCCCCGTTGCGGTTGTAAACGCTGACATCCACATCCTCTCCCGTGGTGTTGAAGGTGATGCTCTTGCCCGCCGCCTGCACAAACCGGAGCGTATAGCTGCCGGTGCAGCCGTTTTTGGACAGCGCCACCGTGATCTCCGTGCCGTTTTCCACGGGGATGCTGCCGGTCTCCGCAAGGGGCGCGCCGTTTACAGTCACAGCATAGCCCTCACGGAAGGCCTCCGGCTCCACGGTGACGGCCGTCACCGTGGAAAGGATGCGGTAGGTATATTCGCGCTGATGCGGCAAAAAGCTCTCCGTCGCGCCCTGACCCGTGCCGTTCTGATCATAGACATGCAGGCCGGAAAGGGTGAGCTCCCGGTCCAGATACAGGGTATATTCCTGGGAAAGGGTATAGCCGTTTTCGTCTTGCTGCGCCACGCGGTAGACCACCTCCGCCCCCGCCGGCCCTGCGGAGAGCACGCCGGAAACGCTGGTATATTTGGAATCCCACGCCCGGTTGGAGCTGTTGTAATTGGTCTCCGGGCTGATCACCGTGCCGTCTGTCTTCGTGTAATACGCATAAAGCTTGGGGGTCGTTGAAAACACCGCCGTGTTGTAATAGGCCAGCAGATAATAGCTCCCTGCGGCATAATTATCCGGCACCGTCACGCGCATGGTGTGGTCGCCATACTGAACCTCCAGCTCCGCCTCCTCAAAGCGCTCGCCGGAGGAGAGGGAAATGCGCGCGCCCTCCGCCATCCAGTCGCCGGAGGGCAGAACGGCGCTGACGGTGCGTTCCCCGCTGACGGTCATGCTGCCGTCGATGCGGCAATAACCCTGCACCACCGAGAAGGTATAGTCGCCCGCCACAAGGCGCAGCATACCGTCGCCGTCCTCGTCCGTAAAGGTCCTGCCGAAGGCATTGACGGCGGTGATCCGAACGCCGGGGTAATTCTCCGGCGTGTAGGCATCGCCTGTCTCATCTGTGAACCACACGCGAAAGCCCTCGCCCTGCTGCGCATTCCGATAGTCCTCCACTGCCTTCGTGATCCCATCGGCAAGGCGCTGGGCGTTTCCGTCGCTGGCTCCCGCAAAGCTGGCCAGCGCCGCGTCATATTCGTTCTGCGCCGCGCTTCGGACATCCGGCGCCTCATCCAGATAGTCCGCCATGGCGGCGATCAGCGCCATGCGGCCCTCGCTGAGGAAGTCCTCCTGCTCCGAGAAGCAGAAATAGCGGATCTCCGCCGCCGGACGGTCCATAGTATAACCGCCATTTTCATCGGTGCGGCTGAAATTGCCGTCCACGCCGTCGATCTTGTCCACCCAGCCGCTTTCTATGCCGGAAAAGCTGTGGCCGCTGGCCTGGAGCGCCTGCAGGATCGTCTCGCCGGCCTGATAGCTTATTTTTTCCGGCGCTGCAATGACCTGACGGTCTGTGCTTGCGGAAAAATAGAACCAGCCGCCTTCGTCTGCGGCCAGCGCCGCGCCCGGCACAAGGCCCAGCAGAAGAACAAGCGCCATGGTCAGCGCCAGCGCCCTTTTCAACGCGTTTTGTTTCACTTGCGTTTCACCCTTTCGATTTAATAAAGACACTCGATCCATTTTATCCGCAGTCTGCGCACGGGCCTGGTCTGCTGCCGGAGCAGCGCCGAGGTCCTGCCGCAGAACTCTGCCATCTCGTCGCACTGGGCCCGGGTCATTTTATGGCTGGAGAACAGGGCCTCCCGGTTCAGCAACGCCATGCGCGTGAACTGCGCGCCGTATTCCGGCCCCAGCCGCGCCGCGACGCCCTCCGCAAGGGCAAGCACGCTGCCGCCGCTGCGGTCGAACCCAAGCCTTTGCAGCAGCCGGATGCAATGGGCAAAGCGCCAGCAGATGGCGTCTGCCATGTTTTCATTTTCAAACTGTTCCCGGCGGCTGCGCAGGATCCGGCCGCGGCGCACGGCCAGCAGGGCCGCCAGCACCGCGGCAAGCAAAAGGATCGCCGCCAGCGCCATGAGCAGTGCGCGCAGGATCCGCTGCGCCAGCGTCCGCGGCGTCTTCGCTTCCTCCGGCGTGTCGCCGTCGTTTTCCGTATCGTCGGCGTTCTGCTCCGGCTCGGCCACATATTCCGCGCCGTCCCGAATATATGCGCCTCCGCCGTCTCCGGCCTCGGTGCCGATGCCGCTCTCCGGATCCGTGCGGTCGGAGATCGCGGCGCTCAGCCTGCCTGCCTGCGGCGCAGCGCCCATAACGCCGGTATAGTCCGGCGTCAGCTCCAGCGGGAGCCAGCCGATCCCTTCCTGATAGACCTCCACCCAGGCGTGGGCACAGTCGGCGCTGATGTCCGCCGCGCCCTGCGCTGCCTCCGCCGCCAGCTGCTCCGTGACGATATAGCCCTCCGCATAGCGCGCCGGAACGCCGTAATACCGCAGCGCAAGGACGCCCAGCGTGGCATAATGAAAATCGCAGCCGACGCCGGTCTCCAGCGTGTAGCTTACGAAATTCTCCTGCGCCGGGAGGGGCTTTCCCTCCTCCGAATAGCGGATATGCTTTTCCAGAAACGCCTGAACGCACTGAACGGCAAGATACTCGTCCATGGCTCCACCCCGAGCCGCGGCAAGCGCATCCAGCTCAGACGCCAGAAGCTGCCGCGTCTCCTCCGGGATCGCAAGGTAGTTTTCCTGCACAAAGCGGCGATAGCCCGATTCCAGCGCCAGATAGCTCTGCTTCTGCGGATCGTCCGCCCCGTCCAGGCGCTGCACCCAATCGCCCGTTTTGGTGGGCGCCTGAAAGGCCGTGGAAAAGACCGCCGTCCGGCCGCTGCCGCTGCGCGTGAGCACGCTGCTCTCCGCAAGGCGCAGGAGGGGCAGCTCTGAGGCGAAGCTTCCGGCCGCGGCAGAATAGGGCGCATAAACATACCGGCTGCAGGCCGCCAGATTGGTCACGGTCACCCGGTTGGTCTCCTCCGCCCCGCCGGCGGCAGCCGCGGCCGACCCGGTCTGGGTCTGGGGATAAAAGCCGCCCATATGCAGCCAATAGAGCAGCGAAGCGTTTTCCGCCAGCGTCTCATTGGACAGGCTTTCCCAGCCGGTCCCGGTGAAGCGCGCCCCGGTGAAGCCGCGGAGATAGAGCGGCTCCGCCTGATCCATGGACACGGTGAGCATCGTCCTTCCGCTCCGCGTCTTTCCGGCGAGGGCGGCAAGCTCGCCCTCCGGCAGGCCGTCGTCTCCGCTTTCATAGCGGGATATATGGATCCTTTCCAAAACAGAGCCGCGCAGCGCCAGAAACGCTTCTCCGCCGCGCAGGGCGGGGATCGCCGCGCACACTGCCGCCGCAGCCGCCACCGCTGCGGCAAGTCCTGCGGCCGCAAGGGCCGGCGGCGCTGCTTTTCCGCCGCTCCGGCCCTGCAGGGAAAGCGTCTGCAGCAAAGCGGCGCACAAAGCGCCCATGCCGGCCGCGGCGCTGAGCTGCTCCGGCGCAAGCCCAAGCAGGACCAGCGCCGTCAGGGCCGCGCTCAAAAGCACCATGCCCGTCCGCCAGCGGGAAGCCAGCGCGTCGCACAGCAGCGCCAGCGCCCACGCACCCGCCAGGGAAAACAGCATGGCGCACGCCGCATGCTCCTGCGCCGCAAGGGCCACCGTTCTTCCCAGATGCAGCGTTCCCGTCGCCGCAGTACGCGCGTCGCACCACGCGTTCCAGCTCAGGCAGGCGCCGTCGGTCATTTTGGGAAGGAACGCCGCCGTAAACGCCGCAAGGCACAAAAGCGCGCCCGGCGCAGCATACCGCTCCCAGCCAAGGCGGCGGAAGCCCGCCAGCGCAAGGCACAGCGCCGTGCCAACGCCTGCGGCCGGAAGCAGGCTCTCAAGCTCTGCCGGCCGGAACAGGCACGCCAGCGGCAGCCACAGGGCAAAAAAGCCAAGCAGCGCCGAGCAGGCGTGCAGCAGCAGCTCCGCCGTCGTGCCGGGGGCGTCTGCCTCCCGATAGATCTGCAATCCGGTATTTGCTCCTGTTTTCAATTGCAGCTCCTCCTAAATTTCCAATTCCATCAGCCGCGAAGCTTCGTCTGCCGCAGAAAGCGCATATACTGCGAAGCCCTCCGGCGCAGCGGTCTCCGCTCCGCTCAGCAGCGCCGTGACCCGCCCGAGATCTTTCAGCGGCTCGGCCTCCGGCGGGACGCTCTCTGCGATATAGACGATATGCGCGGCGGGCTCCTCCGCCGTGCGGCAGAACGCTTCGGCGCTGGAAAGCCCTTCTGCATAGGGCGCGGCAGACAGCAGCCGCGGCATAAGCCCGATCAGATCGTCCATGCTCCTGATCTCCTGGGCAAGACTGGCCGCGCCATCCTCGCTCCAGACTGCGCGAAACTGCACCCCCTGCGCCAGCAGCGCCCGGCACAGCGACACGGCGATCTCCGCCTGCGCATCCTGCCCGGCGGGGCCGGCAACGCTCCTGCGCTCCCAGAGCACCACCACCGAGCGGGTCACGGGGAGCGACGGATCCCGGGAGATCAGCCGGTCAAGCTTCGTGGTGAGCTTCCAGTGGATCTGGCGTATGCTGTCTCCCTCGCGGTAATCGCGGACCTGAAAGGTCTCCGTCAGGTCAGCGCCCGGCTTTTCCTGAGAATACACCTCGCTGTCCTCCGGGCAGCCTGCATCCGCAAGGATGGTCACCTCCAGCGGGAAGGTATCGGGCTGCACGGTAAAGGCGGCGGCCGCAGAAGCGCCGCAGCGCACCGGGATGAGCCAGAAGCAGTCGTAAAGCCTTACGCGCTGCACGCAGATCTGCACGCGGCCGCAGAAGCGGCTGGAAAGCTCCACCTGCGCGCAGCCGCGGCCGCGGGGCAGCGCGCCCGTGCGCCGGAGCACCGTCTGCGTCTCGCCGGTGAGCAGGTTTTTGACCTCCAGCCAAAGCCCGATGGCCGGCAGCGGCAGGGCCGAGCCGTTTTCCACCGTGACGCTGACCGCCGCGCGCTGGCCCTTGGCGCAGTTCACCGGCCCGGAAAGGCTGAGCTTCAGCTGTCTCCGCGCCAGAAGGCTGCATAAGGCGGAGACCGCCGGCACGGCAAGCAGCGCCAAAAGCAGCGCAAGGCTCAGAATACTGCCCGAAAGCAGCAGCGCCGCCGCCATCAGCGCCGTCAGGATCAGCCAGATCCCTTTTTCCAAAACGATCATCCTGCGATCACTTTCCGCCCGTCTTGACGGCGGGCATCTGCGTGTTTTCCAGGATCTCCGCCACGACCCGGCCCGCATCGATCTCCATCATGCGTGCCTTTGCGCCCAGCATCAGCCGGTGGGCGGCCACATCCGGGAATATGGCGGCCACATCCTCCGGCACGGCATAATCGCGCCCGTGTAGAAACGCATACGCCTTGGCCATCCGGCACACGGCCAGCGCACCCCGCGGGCTGACGCCCAGCTGTACCGCAGGATGCTCCCGCGTGGCCTGGGCAAGGCGCGTGATATATGCATAGATCTCCTGGGCCACCTCCACGGCCGTCACGCTTCGGATCAGCGCCTCCAGCTCCTGCTTTGTGAGCACCGGCTTCATCCGGTCCAGCGGATTTTCCGTGTGCCGCTCCTGCAGGATGGCCACCTGACTGGCAAAATCGGGATAGCCCATGCTGATCTTAATGAGAAAACGGTCCAGCTGCGAATTGGGCAGCAGCTGCGTGCCGGCAGAGCCTGCCGGATTCTGCGTCGCCAGCACGATAAACGGCTCCGGCAGCGCATGCGTCTCGCCGTCTACCGAAACATGGCGCTCCTCCATGGCCTCCAGCAGCGCAGACTGCGTCTTGCTGGAGGTGCGGTTGATCTCATCCGCCAGCAGCAGATTTGTCATGACTGCGCCGGGCTTATAGACGAACCTGCCGCTGGCCTTGTCATAGACCGAAAAGCCGATGATGTCTGACGGAACGGTATCCGAGGTGAACTGCACGCGCTTGGTTTCAAGCCCCAGCGCCCGGGCAAACGCCATAGCGGTGGTGGTCTTGCCCACGCCGGGCACATCCTCCATCAGCACATGGCCGGAGGCCAGAATCGCCATGAAGATCTTTTCGATCACCTGATTTTTGCCGATGACGACCTTCTCGATCTCCTCCAGCACGGCCTGTGCCTTATTGTTATCGTCCATGTTGCTCCTCCATAAACTGATTGTGTTTTTATTCCTGTCCGCCAGCTTCGGCTCCCTGCTCAGGCCCCGGCTCCGGCTCAATTCCCGGTTCGGGTTCGGGCTCGGGCTCAATATATTCCGGATCCCGCGTTTTGCAGACGGTACAGACGCCGTTTTCAAACCGGTGGCGCGTCTCAAACTCGCCGGTGCGCACAAGGGTCAGCCCACAGCTGGCGCAGACATACACCTCGTGCTGGCAGTCGCCCTCCTTCAGCTGCAGCTCTCCTTCGCAGTCCCATTCATGGATTGCTTCGCAGACGCTGCAGATCCAGCAGCCGCCCATCTCATCGTATTCATAATCGTGCCTGCCGCGAGTCCCTGCGATCTCCTGTTTGCAGCTCTTGCAGAGCTGATAATGCTCGGAGCCGCCCGGTTCAACGAGCCATTCGCCGGAGGCGCTGTGTCCCTTTGCAGGAGTCTCCTCCTCCGCCCTTGCGCCGCAGATGTCGCAGAACTTATGGACGATCCCCGGCTCCGTGCAGGTGGCGCTGTCTTCGCCGAGAATCCAGTCGTGCCGCTCCATCTCCTCCAGACCGCAGTTTTTACAGACCTTGCTATGCTCCTCCGCGCCCTCCTCAAAGCGATATTCCCAGGAATGCTCCGTCAGGGGGCCGGTGAAGGAGCCGCAGTCGAAGCACCAGACGCCGCAGGTGCCATCGCCGTTGTCCCGCGGCTCGGTGTTCTCATGTTGGCAGCCCTCCACGATCCCGCAGCAGCTGCAGACGAATTTCGTGGTCCCATCGCTCTGGGACACCGCTTCATAGCTGTGCTCCACCTCAAGCCTGCCGTCCAGCCCGGTGACGCAGTAGCCCACGGCGTCGCCGTAGCCGTCCTGCCCGCTGCCCACATCCCAGCCGTAGGCCAGCGTATAGCGCAGCGTGAGCTTCTGCCCATCCTGCAGGGAATATTCCGACATACTGGCGCCGGGATAGAAGGAATCGTCAAGGCAGTAGAGCCAGCCGGAGCCGCGGGTGAAATCCTGATCGCCCACGGACATGGCGTTGTGGCCCGTCAGGGCGATGCCGTTGCGGTAAATGCAGCGCCACAGCGCGGCATAAGCGCTGCCTGCGCCGAAATAGCCGTCGATGGCCGCAAGGATCTCCTCCTCGCTGCCGCCAAGGCTGTCGAAGCTGTAGGCCTTCAGTGCTTTGGCCCGGGAGCCGATGCCGGAGCCGTCGCCCATGGTGCGCAGATAAAAGCCGATGTCCAGCGTTCCGGTGTAATCGCAATAGGCGCCGTCCCAGCCGAAGGTCTCTTCCGCGGTACCGAAGGGCGCTCCGGCGTCGTAGCCCCAGACGGCCTTTGCCACCGCATAGGAGATGGGCTCGTCGGCCAGCACATCATAGCGCACCGGGCCGTAAACGCCCAGACCCAGGACGGTCATGTCGATATAGATCTCTGCCGTGCCGATGGACTTGCCCTCTGTGGAGCGCTCGCCGATGAGCGTGACGGTCAGCTCGCCCTCGTTTCCGTATTCATCCCGGGCATAGATGGTGAGCACATGGGTGTTTTGGTCGCCCTCCGGCGGATTGTCTGCATACAGCTTATACTGCTGCACAAAGCCGGAAGCGCCCGTGTAGAACAGCTCCTTGCCGTCCAGCTGCACCGTCATCTGCGTGCCGGAGCCGGTGGCGCGGATATGGCTGATAACGCTGCCGTCGTCCTCCTGGCTCCAGGCCTCCACGGTCAGATCCACATCCGTCTCGTTTTCGATCTTCTGCCCATCCTTCAGGTTCGTTTTTATGATCACCGTCTTTTCGCCCCGGGAAAGATAGGGGATGTTGACCGTGAAGCTGTATTCCCCGCCCTCGGCGTCTGAGGCGTAGATCGCAAACTGGTTTTCGCCGGTGCGTCCTCCGTCGGTCTGGAGGACGGCAGAGCCGGAATAGACCGACGCGCCCACATCCCGGGCAAGCTGCATGCTGCGCCCGTCGCCGGAGCGGTAAAGCGTCACCCGGTCGATGGTCACGCTGCCGGAATCGTCGCCGGCAATGGAAATTTCGAAGGGCAGCACGCCCTCCTGCAGCTGATCGGAATAAATGAGCTCCGCCGAGATGCTTTTTCCGTTTTCACAGCTCACCTCGCGGGGGGTCTCCACGCCGTCCACCGTGGTGGTGTAGCGCATACACACGCTGACATCGCTCACATAGCTGATATTTACCGTGAAGCGCACCAGCTCCCTGCCCATCAGCGCCTCGACCTGGAGAACATAGCGCGCCGCGCTCTCCCCCGCCGGGACGGAAAGGGGGATGCTGCCCCGGCTTTCCAGCTTCTGCGCGCCCCCCGGCCCGCTGAGCGATACGGAAACGATCTCCGCCTCCTTGGCGCTTGCGCCCACAAGCTCCAGCCGATACATCAGCTCGCCGCTGGTGAGCTGGTTCTGCTTGATCCGCACTGCCGCGCGCTCGTTTTTCTCGCAGCGGAGCTTCTCCGCCACGGTGCTCTTTTTATACCAGGTAAACTCCAGCGCAAGCTCCCGGCTGTCCTGATAGGTGAGCTGCACCGTAAACTCTACTATGCGGGCGTTTCGCGCGCCGCCCTCATAGACCTCCGCCGTGACAAATACGGTATAGTGCCCCTTATCTCGCCCGGCTGCTGTCTTCATCTCCAGCGCGCCGCCAACCTCATCCAGCATACCGGAATCCCCCGTGTCGGAGGTATAGACGGCGGAGACGATCTCCGCGTCGTCGGCGCTCAAGCCCTGAAGCTCGAAGGAATATTCCAGCGCGCCGTCCAACTCGCTGGACCGCACGGTGCGCGAAGCGCTTCCCTCAGGGGCGACGGTAAGCTCCGTTTCTGCACCGGAGCGCAGCCAGCGCATGGCAAGGCTCAGATCCAGCCCGTCCTCATAGCTTATGACGAAGGTAAACTCCACCTCCGTCTCCGTCCTGCTGCCGCCGGCATCGTAGCGCGCGACGGTGGCCATAGCGGTAAAGGTGTAGCGCCGCGCGCCGCCGTCGGCCGGGGCAGTCATTTCCACCTCGCCCGAAGCGTCGGCCTCATACGGCCGCGCCATACCCTCCCGGATGCTGATGCTGTCGATCCGGGCATTGATCTCGTCTGCGCCGCCCAGGGCAAGCTCATAGGAAAAGACGCCCTCCTCCAGCTGGGAATAGACCACGCGCTTCCCCACTCTATCGTCTGCCGCGCATACGATGGTGCTCGGCTTTCTTCCATATTTATACCAGGTCATGACGGCAAAGAGATCCAGCTCCGTCTCGTCCTCGCCGTCTGCCCCTGTATTGTCTTCCTGTGTGATATCCTCCGGCGTCTCCGCGCCTTCGGTCTGGCCGGTCTCCGTATTGTCCGGGTCCGTTCCGGAGGGCGTCTCGTCCTCCTGATCCGGCTGCGGCTCGCCCTCCGGCCCGCTCTGCTCGCCGCTGTTTTCCTGGGGCTGCGGCGAAGCGGGCTCGTCCTCCGGCTCCTCCGGCGGCTGTTCTCCGCCGGTTTCCTCCGCCCCGATGTTTTGCTCCTTTTCCTCCGGCGCGGCCGGCGCATCGGAGGGATCGTCCTCCTGCCGCTCCGCCGTGCTTCCGCCGGAAACGCCCTCGCTGCCGCCTTCCTTGCCGCTGGAGGCGCTGTCCTCTCCCGTTCCGGAGCCGGCGCCGCCGCGGGAATCGGCGCTGCCGCCGCCCAGAAGCGTGATATGCCCATCCGCATGGAACTGCGGCGCCTCCGGCCGGCGCTGCGCGCGCCCTGCCGCGGGCAGCAGGAGCGCCGCCAAAAGCGCCGCGCAAAGCAGCACGCAGCAGCCCCTGCGAAGGATCCTGTTTTCAAAAAGTTTCTTCATAGATGCTCCCGTGAAGCGTTTCCCGCGGAAACCGCCGCAGCTCGCTCCTTTTCAAAGGTACGCTGTCGCGGCGGCTCACAAGTTCAAGCGTGAGCCGCCGCAAACAGCAGGCGCGTCTGCGTTTTTGCGCGCAGCGCCGTTTCTTTTCTCTGTTCAGTGGATCGCCGTCCAGACTTCGTGGACGCCGTCGGTCTTTCTGGTGTAGCTGTGGGATGGCAAATCAGTCTGCCATCATACGGAAAATAAAGGTGACGATCTGCTCGCGGGTGCAATCCAGATCGGAACCGAACAGGCCACCGCCGATGCCGCCGGTAATGCCGTTCTGCTCCGCCCACCGGACCGCCGCCATGTAATAAGCGTCTGCGTCCACATCGCTGAAGCTGGAACTGCCGTCGACAGCGGGGGCTGCGGAGGCACGGTAAAGGAAGGTCACGGCCTGTGCGCGGGTGCAGACCGCGTCAGGAGAAAACATACCGTCGCCGGTGCCGCCGGTAATGCCGTTTTCAATGGCCCATGCCACTGCCTTGGCATAGTAGCTGCCTGCCGTCACATCTGCAAAGCTGCCGGCATTCTGAGGTTCGGGGCAGCCTGCGGCACGCCACAGGAAGGTCACCACCTGAGCACGGGTGCAGAGCGCTTTGGGCGCAAAGGTAGTGGCAGAGGTGCCCTCGGTAATCCCCTTCTCCGCGGCCCAAGCCACGGCTTCTTCATAATAAGCGCCGGCGGGAACATCGTCGAAGGAGTGCGCGGGCTTCGTGGGTTCCGTGGTACCGGGCTCGGTGGGCTCCGTGGTGCCGGGCTCGCTGGGCTTCTCCGGCTTTTCGGGCTTGGGACCAACGGGCGTCGGCAGAGGCTTCTCCCCGGTCTTCTCGGTCTTCTCCACGGTAACGGTCAGCGCCGCGCCGGTGAGCCTTGCGCCGGGGATGGTGTACTGGCCATTGGTCTTGGTCAGGGTCTCATTGCCCAGCTTGACCGTATAAGTATAGCCCGCTTCCTCATTAATAGCGAAGGTAAAGTCCGTGCCGTTCGTAGCGGTCTGGTCCTTGCCGCCGGCAACATCGCCGGAACCGGTGCCGGTGAAGGTGATGGCCGTAGTCGTGGGGGCCTTTTGGGTCTTAGTGACATGAATCACGATATTACCGGTAATGCTTGTGCCGGGGATGGTATAGGTTTTGCCGTCCGCAGCAAGCGCCGGAGTGCAGCTCCGGCCGCCAACCGTTGCCGCGACGGTATAGTCATAGCCCTCAGCCTTGTTCAGGGTGAAGATATAATCCGTGTCATAGTCTGCCGTTGCCGCCGCCGTTGCGTCTGCCGCGCCGGTGCCGGTAACAGTGACGGTATAAGTCTTCGGAGTTCTGTCGGAGCGAATGACCAGGTTTCCGGTGACGCCCGTCACCTTGAAGCTGCCGTTGCCGTTGTTGACGACGGTAACCTCACTGTCGCCCATAGTGCTGCCGGTAAAGCTGTAATCATAATGAGGATCCTGCTGCGCAGTAAAGGTATAATCTTCGCCATGGCCCACAGTAGCTGCGCCGGTAAACCCTTCGGGCAGGGTGACGGAATAGTCGCGGGTCACGGTGACGGTGGCGGCAGGGCCAGCGCCGTGGGTGACGAGGGTGAAGTCGTTGAGCATGCAGCTCTCAAACTCCGCGGTAAAGGAGGCCTGCTGCCCGGTCGCATCGGCCTTTGCAGTAAAGGTAACCTCGGCAAAGCCGCCCGCCTTCAGCGTCTGGCCCTGAGAGGTCGTGTCCATGGTGGAAAGATTCACATAGCTGCCCGTTGCGTTCGTCCTGACGGTGGACATCGTTACAGTACTACCGACAACCTTGCTCTCGCTGGAGGTGATGTCAAACAGGCTTGCATCAAAATAAAGCTTGTACGCTATGGTGATGACATCCCCGATATCCTCGCCAAGGGACAGCGCGACGGTGACTGTCTCGCCCGCCTTGACGACGGTCTTGTTCACGCTGGGGGTCAGATTCGCCGCAAATACGCCGACGCTCAGGCTGAGCATCAGGACCACAGCCAGAAGCACAGGTAATACTTTTTTCAAGGTTTCATCCTCCTTTTATTTTTTCCCGGCGGGAGGGGCGCGCCCCCCCGCCGCGGAATCACATATTATTTGGCCGGAAATGCAGTGATCTTGCCGTTGTAGAAGGCATAGATCAGCGCCGCATCCAGATTGTCTGCTTTGCCGTCGCCGTTTACATCCGCCGCAGTCTGCTGCCGCGCAGAAAGCTCCTGTTTGCCGTTGTAATAGGCATAGACCAGCGCCGCATCCAGATTGTCTGCCTTGCCATCGCCATTCACATCGCCGAGGACGATGGGAAGCTGCCACGCCAGGACGGGGTAGCCGTTGTTGACGCCGTTCCGATCTGCGGTGAACTTGTCGCCCAGCGTGGGCGCAAAAGCCTTAAGCTCGTCTGCGGTCTTGGCAGTCCCCTTGCCGGTGATGCCGTACTTGGGGCTTTCGCCGGAGACGGTGCCCGCAAGGTAGTAGCAGTTGGTGTAGTTTTCCTCTTTCGCGATGCAGGATACGCCGCCGATGTAGGAGGCGTTTCCGCCGGAGCCGGTGACGGTGCCGGTGAAGTAGCAGTTGGTCAGGGCCGCGCCGGTAGCGTAGCTGTAACCCGAAGCGCAGATGCCGCCAAGGAAGCACTCATTTGCAGAGATCGTTGCAATATTTCCGGTGGCATAGCAGTCGGAAATGACGGAGCTTGCGTTCACATAGCCCGCAATGCCGCCGGCGTGCTTCTTGCTGGTGACATTGACCTTGCTGAAGCACTCGGTTATAGAGGTGTCGCTCTCCATGTAGCCCGCGATGCCGCCTGCCTGGGCATTGCTCTTGGCCGTGCAGATCACATCGCCGGTGACGCCCAGCTTCGTGACGCTTGCGCCGGTCTTGACATAACCGAACACGCCGGCAGGATAGGAGCTGCTGTTGATATAGAGGTTTCTGATCACATGGCCCTGGCCGTCAAAGGCGGCGTAGAGCTTTTTCAGCGGCGTCCAGTCAAAGCCGGCCAGCTCAATGTCTGCGGTGAGCTTTGCGGCGGTCTTGCCGTCGCTGGCGGCATACCAGGCCAGCTCAGCGGCAGTGCCGATGCGGTAAGCGCCGGAATCATCCTTCTGGGGCTCGGTCTTTGTCTTGCCATCCCACGGATTTGCGCCGGCGGCGGGCATTGCTGCAAGCGTAAGGGTCAAAACGCCATCCTGAAGCTTTTCCGCATCGGCAGAGCCGAGAGAGAAGCCGCCGCGGGTGATGACATAGCCGTCCTTGATCAGCGTATAGGTATATGCGCCGTAGCCCAGCGAATAACGGCCGTTTTCACCTGCCGTGACCGCCTCGCCCTTCGGGCCGGTGAGGGTAACGGCAACGCCCTCCAGCGCCGTGCCGGCTTCATCCGTCATGCGCAGCGCAGTGTCAAACAGCACCTTGCGGCTGACGGTAACGACCGCATCCGCATAGTGGTTCATGTAATAGTTGACGGTGACGGCGTTGAAGTTGGTACCAGTGCCGGTGTCGGTCATGGCGTAGAGGAATGCGAAGGGGTTCGCGGCGGAATACATGCTGCCGTAGGTGTAGCCGTCTGTAAAGCGGACCTCCGCCGTTTCGCTGCCCTCCGCAAACTCGATGTTCTCGGGGATCGTGACGGTAATAGAGGCGTTGTCCATCCGCTGATACTGGCCCAGCGTGCCCTCAAACTTGGTGTCGCCGGAGTAGTAGGTGGGCTTAAAGATGGTGGGATTGAACACGCCGGAGATCTTGTTCACCGCGCGGTACATACCGCGGAAGGTAAGCTTGACCTGGTCGCCCGGCATGATGGCCTCCTTGGGGTTGGAGACATTTTCCGCCGTGACGGTGACCTCGGCCACGCGGACCAGCCGGTAGGAAACGCCGGTTTCGTCTGTCATTTTGAGAATGACCGTGCCGCCCTTGCCCGCGCCCAGCGTCCGGAAGTCTGCCAGAGGCACAGTATAGCGGCCGTCCTGGCCCACCGTCACGGTTGTGTAATCCTGCATGACGGTTTCCATAGCGGCGTTCGCGGTGACGAAGGCATATTCCACCGCCACATCGCCGGTGGCCTTGACGGCGAAGTCCAGCGCGGGCGCGGTCTCGTTTGCGCCGTAGAACCAGGTGTCGTAATTGTAGTCCCAATCCAGGGAGCGGGTGGTGGTAACGCCGGCGGCCATATTGAAGTCCACATCCGCATCGGCGGTGCCGTGCTGCACGCCCGTGCCGCCCACCACGATGACGCCGAGACGGTTGGGCTGCGTTGCAGGATAGAAGCCGCCGTGGCTGCCATAATTGCCGGGGTTCACATCAATACTGTCGTAATAGACGGTGATGATGGAATCCTTAGCGCCCGCCGTGACATCCGCCCAGTTGGCGGTGGTATTGCCGCCGTTGACGGTCTTGACCGTGGCGTCGCCGTCCGCCAAAACATTCCAATGGAAGTCCGGCTCCACCATGATGTTGCCCGGGTCGCTGTTGATCAGCTGCCAATGCCGGTAGGCGCGCACGCGCTTCGTGCCCTCAAAGGCGGCATAGCCGGTGGGATCCAGGTTGATCTGCAGATCTGCCTCGTCACGAAGCATGGTCTGCGTTCCCAGCTTAGTGAAATCGTGGGAAAGGCGATCCGTGGGCGCATTTTCAGCGAAGGAGAAGCTCATTTCCGCGTCTTTGCTCTGGCTGGCAAGCCAGCCGGCCTCCGTGACATGCGTATCGTCGCTGAGCCGCCAGGTGTAGTTGCTGTTGCCCTTGGAGATCTGATAGGTGGCCTTTTTAGTGCCATCGCTGTGGAACCAGCCGTCATAGTCTTCTGTCTTGTCCATCGGCTCCACTTCCGTGGTGTTGAAATTGTTCCACTGGAAGTACAGGCCGAAATCGGCTTTCTCCGGCACGGTGACGGTAAGCTCGACAGCCGTATTGATGGTCATGGATTTCGTTCCGGCGAAATAGCTGGCCTGGAAGGTCTGATTGATCGCCTGGGTGAAGATATAGCCGTCAATGTCCGGATAAGCGTAGCTGTTATACAGGCAGGCGTTGCCCCCTGCGTAAAGCATCGTGGGATAATAGGTATAGTTCCCCTTGACATACGGATCGCCCATGACGCAGGAGGTCTTCATGATGGGGCAATCCACTCGCACATGGTAGTCCTTCGCCGTGAAATAGCTTTTGTTATCCGCCTTTTTACTGCTTACATAGAAGGAATTGCACTGGAGGTAAATGCTCGTGCCGCCGCCGGCATTCCCGTCCACATTTCCGTCGGTGGGCAGATCCAATATCATGCCGCCCAGAGCCACATCATATTCGCCGGTATCGGCGTTCTTGGCAAAGGCCCGATAGGCATAGCGCCCAGCCCGCAGAGGTGCATAGAACATCTGGTAGTTTTCCACCAGCGTGCCCTGCGCGGGGTCATATTCCTCCGTGCCCTCGGGCAGCGTGTCGGTGAAGTCGCTGTAGCGGAAGCAGCCGGTGATCTCCTCGCCGAGAGTCTCATTGCCTGCCGTATCGGTCACTACAGAATAAAGCTTGATGATGGGATAGCCGCCGGTATAGTCCTTACCAACATAGAAGGAGAAGTTCATCAGGGGATTCTTCTCCACCTTCAGCGTCAGCGTCCAGGTGTCGGTGGAGAAGTGCACGCCGTCGTGGGAGGCATAGAAGCGATAGAGGTAGGTGCCCTCTTTGAGCTCGGTGAGCTGGATGGTGGTCATGCCGAAAATGGCCTCGGAGAAGGACTGCATCGCGCCCCAGCTCTCGCCGCCGTTGTCGGAGCGCTCATAATAATAATTCTTATAGCTCAGGGTCTCGCCCTCCACGGGAGCAAAGATCCTGCCGGCCTGCAGGTCGGAGAGGAGATATGCCTTGCCGACCTGAACGGTGTCCGTCTTCTCGGCTGCAACGCCCTCAATGAGGTGCGGGACCTTGATTTCAACGAGGACCTTGCCGCAGGTGTCGCACTTGCCGTCGGAATTGCTGTCGCTGTGCGCAACGGCGGTCTGTCCCTTCAAAACGGGAGCCGGGCAGCTGTCGATATAACCATCGCCCAGCGCTTCGGCAAGCAAGCCGTTTTCCGCCGTAAAGGCAGTGCCCTGAACGGTGACGGTGGTGGTTTCCGCGCCGGAGGTCTTGACTGCGCCGTCCAGATAGAAGCACTTTTCGGCGGCCAGCGTGGTGTTGTCGCCGATGATTCCGCCAACCAGCGCACCCATGCTGGCGTTATCGTCGTATTCGCCGCTGATCTCGCCCATGGAGTAGCAGCCGGTCAGGGCAATGCTGTGGGTGCCGGAGGTGCCGCCCACAAGGCCCACGATGCCGCCGGCCGCCTGAGCGATCCTCTGCGTCTTATAAAAGAAGCTGATGTTGCCGGTATTGTAGCAGTTGGTGACGGTGGCGGTATTCTCAAGGCATCCCGCAATGCCGCCCACACCACGGAATTCGGTCTGCCAGCCGCGCAGATGGATATTGCCGGTGTTCCAGCAGTTTTCGATGGTGGTCTCGCCGTGGGAAGCAACGGCCACGATGCCGCCGGTATAGCCCTCATAGCCGGTGATCTCGGCTTGGTTGGAGCAGCCGCGGATCACGGCATCCTGCGCCGTAGCCACAACGCCGGCGTGACCGTAAATCTGATCATTCGTGGGCTCGCCGGTGAGCGTCACGAAGTTGTGGCAATTTTCGATGGTGGCGGTGCGATGGGTGGAAACGCCGCAGGCGCGGCCCACGATGCCGGCCACATAGCGGGTGATGGCCTTAGCCTCGCCGTAGACGCTAAGGTTTTTGACAGTAGCGCCGTCGCACAGACCGAACAGGCCCGTGTAGTAGGAGCTGCCGTTGTTAAAGGTGCCCTTGTTCTCCAGATACAGGCCGGTGATCTTGTGATTCCCGCCGTCAAAGGTGCCGCGGTAATCCTTGTTGCTGGCATGGTCGCCGATGGGCGTCCAGTGGCTGCTCGCGCTGCAGATGCCGCTGAGGTCGATATCGTCCGTCAGGCGGGCGTTCAACTCAGGCTTGCCGCCGTTGACCTCGTCCGCAAACCACTTGAGCTGGGCGGCGGTGGCGATCTCATAATAACCGTCCTCCGCCACGGCAGGCTTGTTCACATCCGTCACGGTGACGGTGCACTGTGCAGTGTAGCCGCCGTCCTGCGTGGTGACGGTAACGGTGGTCTTGCCCTCACCGACGCCGGTCACGACGCCCTTGCTCACGGTCGCAACTTTGCTGTCGCCGGTCTGCCAGCTGAGCTTCTGGTTCGTTGCGTTCGCGGGGAGGACGGTGGCGGTAAGCGCCGCCGTTTCGCCCCGGTTGACGGTCAGTGCGTCCTGATCCAGCGTCACGCCGGTGACGGCAATCTTGGTGTCTCCGCCGGGCTTGGTGTTGTCGCCCGTGACGAAGTAGAAGGAATTAAAGTAGTTGTAAGCGGAATTTTCCAGCGCAATGCAGGTATCATTTTCCATGCAGAACGCCGCCGGGAGCGTAATCGTGTGCGTTCCGTCTTCATTTTCCGTCACGGCAAAATCGGAGCTGGAAATGCTCCAGTTCTCCTCGCCCTCCATGTTGAAGAACGCGCAGTAGCTGACGATCGTCTCTTCAAAATCCGCCGGATAGGTGACATAGACGAACTCCGTGTCTGCCGGGATGGTGACGGTGTAGACCTTCTTCTCGCCCTGGTTCTGACTCATCCCGCCGTTAACATTGACCACGCTCGCGGCGATGTTGTAAACATACTCGGTTCCCGCGGGATCGAGGGTGATGCTGGCAAAGTCAAAATCCTTATAATACTCCGCCGGGTCAAAGGTCTTCTCGCCGCCGCCCACGGTGACCTTTGCGGTGGCGGGAGCGTAGCAGGAATCACTGGTGCCCGCGCTGGGATCCATGGCCAGCAGGTAATAGGTGCCCTTGGTGGCGAAGGTATAGGTATAATCGCTGCCATCGGCCATGGTCGGCTCAACTGTATCAACCAAAGTCCAATCTTTGTCGTAGACCGCAACGGTCAGGCCGGTGATCGGATCGGTCTGCTCGGTGCCGCCGTCCGCCACGCTCTTGGTGTCATACTTCATCGTGGAGAAGCGAATGCTCTTGCCGGGCTGCACGGAATAAGCATCCTGATCAAAGCAGGCAAACGCGCCTATGGTCCAGAAGTTCCAGTTGCTGAACATGGCAAGATCGATCGTGTCGTCGTCCGACAGCAGGATGTAGTCCGCGGTGGAGCCCCAGCCGGGTCCCATGAGCGGATAGACATGGTTGCGGTAGTACATGAGGTTCTCATCGTGGCCCCAGAA
This sequence comes from uncultured Eubacteriales bacterium, assembly GCA_900555855.1. Classification (GTDB taxonomy): domain Bacteria; phylum Bacillota; class Clostridia; order Oscillospirales; family Butyricicoccaceae; genus UBA4644. Next base: position 19,964 of record USML01000006.1, read on the forward strand.
CTGCTGCATGTACATGCTGGTGGCGCTGCCGGTGAGGTTCAGAGCCAGGCTCGTATCCTCATAGGCGGTTTCGCCGAGCATATTCTCGACGCCTTTGCCGCCGTTGGCTCCGACGATCTCAGCCTGTCCGGTAATAACCTCTTCCGGCGTATAGCCGAGGTAGTAGACGCCGATCATATACAGGTAAAGATGCAGCGCTGTGGGGCGCTTGACGATCGTATCGTTCACATAGCCGCCGGAGCCGTTTTCGGTCTGGTAGCGGTAGTAATCGGCGAGGCCATACAGGCCAAGATCGAAGTATGGCACATTCACCTCAAGGTGAGAAATCACAGTGCCCTCATTGCCGACGATGGGGACGCCGTCGCTGGAGATGGTGACCCAAACTCTCACGCTGTCCTGCGGCGTCTCGTCGTAGCCGTACTGGCTCTCATCGCCCTTCTCGCCCGCTTCAACGGTGATCTTCAGCGTTGCCTCAGCGGTGACAGTCGCATCATTGGCGCAGGTCGCCGTAATCGTGGGCGTGTAAGTGCCCGTGCTGGGGTGGGTGAAATGCAGACTGCCATCGGCAAGCTTGGTGTGATCGCCGAGGTTGTCGCCGGACAAGGCATAGGTCATGCTGTGGCCCCCGCCGTCCGTAAACAGGTCTGTCATTTTGATTACGAGCTCTGCGCCCTGTTTCGTGGTAAACGAGGTGTTTTCCGACACAGTGATCGCATGCCCGGTTGTCGTTTCGTCCGCCGCAAAGGCCATTGCCGGCAGCATACTCAGCAGCATGGCAAGAACCAGCAGCAAACTTGTTACTCTTCTTTTCATACATTTCTCCTTTGGCAGTTATTATCAAAGCGCCAGCTGCAGCTTCCGCCATGCCCCTCTGCAGGACAAGCGGGCTTGCGCTTTCATTTCGGGGGATCTCCGCTTTCGCGGCGTTTTCTTCGCAGATGCTCCTTCCGAAATTTCTGCAAAAACAAACCATGCTTCTCTCTGAAAACATGATTCCGGCGCTCCGGATAACAAAAAAACACCGATCTGCTTGCAACAAGCAAATCGGCGCCCTGCTCCGAGTTTCGATAGGATCATCGTGCTATCTACTTTCCATTTATCTGCCTCTGCACCAAAAGAGAATATCAGACAGCTCCATGCAGATGAAGAAAAGCGATTCTCCTGACTTGGACTATGGACGCGCAGCGTCCGCGCTCTGTCTTCTACCTTCTCATGGGTCGCCCCACAATGGCTGCCTTTCGGCCACACGGCCTGCGCTGAAAGCGCTGTCTTACGCTTTTCTGCCGGCCGCTTCGAAAACTTGCTCATCCTCACAGTTCCGGGCGAGTAGTTTCATTGCTCTTTCACCGTGACCTACCCCATCGGGATAACCCACGATTACAATTCTTCAGCGGATAAATGATATGAAATTGTCACGCGGGAATGGTTCCACCCGCCCCGCGGCGGTCTGTCCTGTGCATCGGCAGCGCCCTTTGCCCCCGTTTTGGGAGAAAAGCGCTGTAAAAAATGCACATTTTTACCACTATGCTTATTATAGCGCCGGCCCGGAGAAAAGTCTATCGTCATTTGCGTTTTTTGTTTTTTGCGGAACGGCGGGTTTTTACTGCATATTCACCACTTTTCTCCCATGGCCCGGCGGCGGATGCCCTTGCTCAATCCTCGCAAACGGGCAGGAGCACCTGCGTGATGAATTTTTTCGGGTCCTTATGCTGGGGCGGGCCTTCCAGATAGATATGCCGCAGCATCCCCCGGGGCGTCAGGCCCCGCGCCGCTGCGCAGGCCAGCAGCTTCCGCCCCACGGCGGGAAGCTCCTCATAGGCGCCGTGGTGATAAAGGCTCAGCGCCCGGGTGGGCGGGAGCTTTTCCACATAGTCGCCGCTGCTCTCCGGCAAAACAGAGACGCAGAACGACACCACCTCCGGCGCCGCAAGGCTGTATTCCGTAAAATACATCCGCTGGGTGACATCCGTCCCGCAGCAGCGCATGGCTTCCAGCGCCGTCTGCCGCAGCAGCGCGGTCTTCTTTGCCACGCTCCCGGCCCGATAGGTCCGGCGGTAAATGGTCTGTCCGCTCTGGCGCAGGGTTCTCACCTCCGGCGGCGCTTCGTTGGCCCGCTCCCGCAGCTTTTCGATATGCAGATCCATCTCCCCCCGCAGCTGCTCCAGTCGGCGGATCAGCGGCAAAAGGTCAAAATCGTCCTCAAAATAGCCCCGGATCTCGCCCAGCGACAGGCCCATGGCCTGAAAGCTCCGGATGGTGCGGATCTTGGTAAAGGTGTCGATGGTATAATAGCGGTTGCCGGTGGCGCCGTCCTTCACATCCGGCTGGATCAGGCCGCGCTCCTCATAATGCAGAATGATGCGCCGGGTCACGCCCACCGCCTGGGCCACCTCCCCGATGGAAAACAGCGCCTGATCCTTTTTCATAGCCTACCTCCGCTCTCTGCCGTACATGGATGTGTGATGTTCTTATTATAAGGGATCGCCGGAAAAAAGCAAGCGCGCCCGGCCCGGCGGCACAAAAAAAGGCGCGGCAAGCTGCCGCGCCTTGAAGATATTCCGGGATCCGGGATCAATACATGCCCATGTCGCCGCCCATACCGGGTGCGGCGGGAGCCGCGGGAGCGGGCTCCTTCTTGTCGGCCACAACGGATTCGGTGGTCAGGACCATGGAAGCGATGGAGGCTGCGTTCTGCAGAGCGGTACGGGTCACCTTGGTGGGATCCACAATACCGGACTTGATCATATCGCAGTAGGTCTCCTTATAGGCGTCGAAGCCATAGCCCACCTTGCGGGCGTTTTTGATGCGCTCCAGCACGATGCTGCCGTCGATGCCGGCGTTGACGGCGATCTGCTTGACGGGCTCCTCCAGGGCCTTCATGACGATGCGGACGCCGGTCTTCTCGTCGCCCTCCACCTTGGAGACCTCCTTGGCCACGGCGGGGATGGCGTTCACATAAGCAGTGCCGCCGCCGGCCACGATGCCTTCCTCCACAGCGGCGCGCGTGGCGTTGAGCGCGTCTTCAATGCGGAGCTTCTTCTCCTTCATTTCCACCTCGGTAGCAGCACCCACCTTGATGACCGCCACGCCGCCGGCCAGCTTGGCCAGCCGCTCCTGCAGCTTCTCCCGATCGAAATCGGAGGTGGAGACGGCGATCTCATTGCGGATCTCCGCGACGCGGGCCTTGATGGCGCTCTGGTCGCCGGAGCCGCCCACGATGATGGTGTTTTCCTTCTGGACCTTCACCTGAGACGCATGGCCCAGCATGGACAGATCCGCGTCGGACAGCTCATAGCCCAGCTCGGAGGAGATCACGGTGCCGCCGGTGAGGATGGCGATATCCTTCAGCATCTCCTTGCGGCGGTCGCCGAAGCCGGGGGCCTTGACGGCCACGCAGGTAAAGGTGCCGCGGAGCTTGTTGACGATCAGCGTGGACAGGGCCTCGCCCTCCACATCCTCGGCGATGATGACCAGCTTCTTGCCGGACTTGACGATGGTCTCCAGCAGGGGCAGGATCTCCTGGATGTTGGAGATCTTCTTATCGGTGATGAGGATATAGGCGTCGTCGATGACGGCCTCCATCTTCTCGGTGTCGGTGATCATATAGGGGGTGATATAGCCCCGGTCAAACTGCATGCCCTCCACGACCTCGCTGTAGGTCTCGGCGGTCTTGGATTCCTCCACGGTGATGACGCCGTCAGCAGTGACCTTTTCCATGGCCTCTGCGATCAGCTTGCCGATGAACTCGTCGCCGGAGGAGATGGTGGCGACCCGGGCGATATCGTCGGAGCCGTTGACCTTCTGGCTGTTCTTCTTGATCTCGGCCACGGCGGCATCCACGGCCTTGGCGATGCCCTTGCGCACCACCATGGGGTTGGCGCCGGCGGTCACATTCTTCAGGCCCTCACGGACAAAGGCCTGGGCCAGCAGGGTCGCGGTGGTGGTGCCGTCGCCGGCGATGTCGTTGGTCTTGGTGGCGACCTCCTTCACCAGCTGCGCGCCCATGTTTTCAAAGGGATCGTCCAGCTCGATGTCCCGGGCGATGGTAACGCCGTCGTTGGTGATCAGCGGCGCGCCGTATTTCTTGTCCAGCACCACATTGCGGCCCTTGGGGCCCATGGTGACCTTCACAGTATTTGCCAGATGGTTGACGCCGCGCTCCAGCGCGCGACGGGCTTCTTCACCATACAGAATTTCTTTTGCCATAATTCTTTCCCTCCGCTTCTTATTTCACAATGGCCAGAATATCGCTCTGCTTGACGATATTATATTCCTGGCCTTCCATTTTGACCTCGGTGCCGGCGTATTTGCTGGTGATGACCTTATCACCCACGCTGACTTCCATCTTGACGGGATGCTCGCCGTCCTTGATGCCGGGGCCGACGGCCACGACTTCGGCCACCTGGGGCTTCTCCTTGGCAGATCCGGTGAGGATGATGCCGCTGGCGGTGGTCTCCTCCGCCTCTACCATTTTAACAACTACTCTGTCCTGCAGCGGAAACAGCTTCATAAGATACAACCTCTTTTTCTTGGATTTTTAGCACTCATGCATTCTGAGTGCCAATCTGTTGTCTTTATCATAGCACGATTTGCGGGAAAAACAACCCCTTTTTTAAAATTTTTCCCAATCTTTTTTGAAACAAACTGTGAACTTTCGCCAAGGTCTGCCGGATCCTGTCGAACGCTGTCCTGCGGGAGTGCCAAAAGAAACGGTCCCCGCCCTTTGCGGGAGCCGCAGCGCTGTTTTCTTAATACCGATAGATCCGCTTCACCCGGGGGGTGATCAGGCAGAGGGGATAGGAGAGATTCTGCCCGGTGTATTGCTGCAGCTCGGCCAGCGGCAGCTTCGCGCCGTTTTTGGAATAGCCGAAGACGGTGACCTCGTCGCCCACCCGGCAGTCGATGCCGGTAGCGTCGATCATGGTCTGATCCATGGAGGTGGCCAGATAGCGGGTGCGGGTGTCGTTCAGCAGGATGACGCCGGCCCCCTGGGCCATGGGCCGGAACAGGCCGTCGGCATAGCCGATGTCCACCGTGGCCACCCGCGTGTCTCTTTCCGCCACAAAATGGTTGCAGTAGCCACAGCTCTCCCCTGCGTGGATGGTGTGCAGATTGGTGACGAAGGCCCGCCAGGAGATGCCCTCCTGCACCTGGAGCCAGTTGGTGCCGTCGTCCATGGAATCATAGCCCATATACAGGCTGCCCGGGCGCACATGGGTGGAGATGGCGTCGCCCTTGAACCAGGAGGTGGCGCCGGTGTTGCAGCAATGGATATACCGGGGCGAAAAGCCTGCGGCGCGGATCTGCTCCACGGCGCGGCAGAACTTTTCGTAGGCCACGGGCGTCTGGGGATCGTCGGTATAGGTGGCGTTGACAAAATGGGTGAACACGCCGGCCACCGAAATGTTCCGGAGGGTCTTCAGATGGGCCAGCAGCGCGTCCAGATCCGGCCCGGCGCAGACGCCGATGCGGTTCATGCCCGTATTGATCTTCAGCTGCACCCGGGCCACCAGGCCCTGCTCCCGGGCCGCTGCATCCACCATATCGGCGTTTTCCCGGTTAAACACGGGCAGCAGCAGACGGTTTTCCACGGCGTAAGGCACGGCGTTTTCCGGCGCAGGCCCCAGCAGCATGATATCCGCCTTGCGGAAGCCGCCCTGCCGGAGGGTCACGCCCTCGCAGGTCTGAGCCACAGCCAGCACCTCCGCCCCCATGGTATTCACCAGAAAATCCGCCATGGGCAGCAGGCCGATGCCATAGGCATTGGCCTTCATCACCGGGATCACGCCCCGGGGCACCGCCGCAGCCTGCACCTTCCGGTATTGCTCCTTCATATTGCCGAAATCCACTTCCAGGTAGGAATGATACATTCCGATCTCCATAATTCAATTCTCCTTTGCCGAGCTTTTACGCTTTGCGTTCTGCGTTTTTCCGATTCTTTTACGATACCCCAAAATTCCGCGTTTTGCAAGGAAAAAAATCGCGCTCCGCTCTTGAAAGCCCATCCAGACTGGCGTATAATGTTTTCGGCTAAAAAACTGCGCTTGCAGAAAGGATGTCTTACGATGTATAAAGAAGCCATTCGTCCCGTCTGGGCAGAGATCAATCTTTCCAATCTGGACTACAACATCAAGAATATCATGAAGAAGGTCGGCCCCCAGCGGGAGATCATCGGCGTCATCAAGGCCGATGCCTACGGCCACGGCTCCGTGCAGTGCGCAGAGGTCCTGCGGCAGAACGGCTGCAAGATCTTTGCCATCGCCACCCTGCAGGAGGCCATCACCCTGCGGGAGGCCGGCGCCAAGGAAGAGATCATCTGCCTGGGCCTGACGCCTGACCTGTATGCCGACACTGTGGTGAAGTATGATATCACCGCCGTCACCTGCTCCGAGAGCAACGCCAAGGCCTTCTCCGATGAAGCCGTCCGCCAGGGCAAGGAGGTCCATGTGCTCATCGCCGTAGACACCGGCATGGGCCGCATCGGCTATCAGGCCGAGGATGTAGACCGGGCCGCCCGCGAGATCGCCGCCATGGAAAAAATGCCCAACCTGAAGGTCAAGGGAATGTTCTCCCACATGTCCTCCGCCGACTGCATCGACAAGGCCTACGCCTGCTTCCAGGCCAACCGCTACAAGGCCTTCTATGAGGGCGTCACTGCCCGGGGCATCAAGCTGCCCTTCCGCACCTTCGCCAACTCCGCCTCCATCATGGAGATCCCCGATGTTTATTACGACGCGGTCCGGCCCGGCATCATTCTCTATGGCTGCTATCCCTCCGATGAGATGCGCCGGGAGGAGCTGGACATCAAGCCCGTCATGAGCGTCAAGGCCAACATCGTCTGGCTGAAGGATGTTCCCGCCGGCTTCTCCGTGGGCTATGGCCGGAAATATATTTCCAAAAAGCCCGCCAAGATCGCCACCATTGCCCTGGGCTATGCCGACGGCTATCCCCGGCCCTATTCTCCCAACGCTAAGGTCATCGTCAACGGCGTGGTCTGCCCCATCGCCGGCAACATCTGCATGGATCAGTGCATGATCGATGTGACCAATGTGCCCGATGTGAAGGTGGGCGACGAGGTCATCGTCATGGGCTCCGACGGCGTCAATTCCATCACCGCCGATGATATCGCCCACGCCACCGGCACCATCAATTATGAGATCACCTGCGCCTTTGGCCAGCGTCTTCCCAAGGTCTTCGTCAAATAACCGATCTGATCAAAACAGCCGCCCGAAAGGGCGGCTGCTTGCATCTTATACGCCTGGCTCCTCCTCCCCGGCTTTACCCGGCGGGGGTCTGCTGCTCCGGCTGCTGCTCCGGCTGCTGCTCCGGCTTTTTCCGGAGGGAGGGGAGCTTTTTCAGCAGGAAGGTGGTGCCGTCCAGCGCCAGGCTGGTGATCACAGTATAGACCGCGCCGTAAACAAAGGCCCAGACCTCCCGGAAGACAAACACCGAGAGCACGATCACGGTGCTGTCGATGAAAAAGACCAGCAGGCCGAAGGAGAGCTTCGGATGGTGCTTCTTCAGCGCCACCACGATAAAATCCGTCCCGCCTGTGGAGGAGCCTTCATTGAAAAACAGCGAATAGCCCACGCCCGCCAGAATGCCCGCAAGGATGGCGGCAGTCAGGCGGCTGCCGGTATAGGGCGGGATATAGCAGCAAACATAGTCGGTGATCAGCGAGCTGATGAGCACGGATTTGATGGAGATCAGGAAAAAATCCCGGCCCAGCTCCCGGAAGGTGAATACGATGATGGGGATATTGATCAAAACCGTCAGCCAGCCCACCGGCAAATGGAACAGATAATTCCCAAGCACCGCCAATCCGCTGACGCCGCCGGGCGCAAAATTGGCCTGCATGGCGAAGCTGACGATGCCGCAGCCCAAAAACAGCGAGCCGATGATATCATAGGCCAGCATTTTCCAGTAGTTTTTCTTCACAATAACGCTTCCTTCTGCTGCAACGCAAGATTTTTCGGGGAGCTCAGGACCAGAGGATGCTCCAGATAACGAAATCCACCTTTTTCATGTCGGAAAAGCCCGTCTCCGGATAAACAGTATCAAAGACCTCCACCGCCATGCGGCCGTCCCGGGAGAGGAGATAGCGGCCATACCAGTCCCGCAGGGTCTCATAGGCCTCCAGCGTCCGTTCCACCCGCCGGTGGTCCCGCTCCAGCGCCAGCGGACGCACGCCCAGCCGGCCCAGCATCTGCGCGTCCCACACCGGCAAGGAGGGATCGATGGTGGCGGCCAGCTTGCTGGCGGCCGCAGGCTCCAGAAGGCCGAAGGCCCGGTAAAGATCCAGCAGCGCCTGCTCGAAGGAGACGCTCCGGCGCTTATGCTCCTCCAGCCAGCGGAAATAGAACCGCAGGACCTCCCGATCCTGCTGCCGCAGCTTGTATTGGCTCAAAAAGGCCCGGCGGAAATGCCGGTCCTCGGAGATGTCCCGGGTCTGGAGGGCATGGATCATCCAGGCATACTGCTCCACCCTGCGGCGGATGGTGGCAAGCGCCGCCAGCGCTTCCTCCCGTTCGATCTGCTCCAGCACCGGTCCTCTCCCCTTTCCCGTGGTTTTCCGTTCCTTATTATACGGCACGGCGGGCCGGATGTCAAAACCAATTGTTTTTTTCACAAAATTTAGAAAAGCCGGAACTTTCCGGCGGTTTTCCCGTCTAATCAAATAATAACGCAAAGAAAAAGGAGGTCTCCCTATGAAAAAACCGCTCGCGCTGCTGCTCTCCCTTCTCCTGCTGGGGCTTGCCGCCTGCTGCCCGCCCGGCGAGGAGGACGATCTTCCCGCGCCGGAAAAGCCGGTGATCTATCTTTATCCCGAAACAGAGACGGATGTATGCGTCCGCCTGACGCTGGACGGCGCCCTCACCTGCACCTATCCGGCCTATCCCGCGGAGGGATGGCGCGTCCGTGCCCAGCCCGACGGCACCCTCACCGACGCCGCCGGCCAGACCTACCGCTATCTTTACTGGGAAGGGATCTCCCGGGCGGAGTTTGATCTTTCCAGCGGCTTCTGTGTCCGCGGAGAAGACACCGCCGCCTTTTTGGAGGATGCGCTGGCCCGGCTGGGCCTGACCCGGGCCGAGGCCAACGAGTTTATTATCTACTGGCTGCCCCGGATGGAGGGCAGCGCCTATAACCTGCTGTCCTTCCAGCAGGAGGCCTATACCGATTCCGCCGTATTGACGGTGGAGCCTGCGCCGGATACGGTGCTGCGGGTCTTTCTGGCCTGGAAGCCGCTGGAGGAGCCGGTGGAGCTCCCCGCCCAGCAGCTCACCGCGCCGGAGCGCCGGGGCTTCACGCTGGTGGAATGGGGCGGGAGCCAGCTGAACTGAAAAACGCCGGCGGCAGGAGCTTCCTGCCGCCGGATTTTTTGATGGTGCAAGGGAACGCGAAAAAATCAGCTGCGCTTTCCTGTTCTTCCGCAGAGCAGCATCAGCCCAAAGGCGATCAGCAGCTGGAGCAGCGCGCCGGCGGGCTGCAGCAGCGCCGGCAGGCAAGTCCCGCTCTGCCCCAGCAGGCAGAAGGGCAGAGTGCAGACCGCCGCGATGCCCACCTGCAGCAGGGCGTAGCGGGCCAATCCCCGTCCGTCCAGCGCTGTCCTGCCGCCGGTATATTCCCAGAGCAGCAGCAGATTCAGCAGCATCCAGAGATGGCTGCCCACCGCAAGGACCGTATCATAATCATGCCGCAGCGCCAGCCGCAGCCCGAAGCACAAAAGCAGGCTCAACGCCAGCACACAGCTGCCCGCCAGGGCCAGCTTTTTCCAACAGGGCATCCCGGTAGTTCCGTCTTTTTTCATGGCTTTTTCCTCCAAACCGATCCTGTCCGCAGGCTTCTGCCGCGGAAACTGCCTGTTTCTTCCGGAAAGATGCGTTTCTTGCTTTCATCGTATCGCATAATCGCCTATATGTCAACGGTGCTTTGCGTTTTTTTCATGAAAAAAGCACAAATTGTAATGAAATAACGGTTTTATAAGAAAAAAAGGCTGCGGAAGCAGCCTTTTGCGTTGAAATGCGTTATTTGTCCCACTTTCGGATGAGGGCCTCCAGCTCGGAAGCCAGCCGGCGCAGATCCCGGTTGGTCCCGCCCTTGCTGGCGGCGATAAGCTCCTGCAGGGCGCGGCCCTGCTCCTGCAGCGCACGGAAGGCGGCCGTATTGCCCTGCTCGGCGGCGGGCTGGCGGCGCTCCGGCGTCTTGCCCTCCTGCAGCATCCGGTCGCCCAGCAGATCATAGACCTCGCCCAGCTCCGGCGCATGGGCGGCAAAGCCCAGCTTGCGCAGGCGCTCCGCATAGGCGGGGGCCACCTCCGCATCGCCATGGACCACGAACACATGGGCAGGCTTGGGGGAATAGGCCTGGATCCAGTTCAGCAGGCCGGTCAGCCCTGCATGGGACGAAAGGCCCGGGAAGTTGACCACCTCCGCCCGAACGGCGATCTCCTCGCCAAACAGCTTGACGGAGGAAGCGCCGTCCAGCAGACGGCGGCCCAGGCTGCCCTCCGCCTGATAGCCCACGAACACCACGCTGCACTCCGGCCGCCAGAGATTATGCTTCAGATGGTGGCGGATGCGGCCTGCGTCGCACATACCGCTGGCGGAGATGATGACCTTGGGGGTCTTGTCGTCGTTCAGGGTGCGGGATTCCTCGGTGGTCTCCGTCAGGCGCAGATCCGGGAAGGTGAGCATGCGCACATCGTTTTTCACCAGCGCCATGGCTTCCTCGTCCAGATAGCCGGTGAGGTCGCCGTCAAAGATGGTGGTGGCAGCCTTGGCCAGCGGGCTGTCCACATAGACCGGGAAGTTGGGGAAGGAGCTCACCTGCCCCTTCTGCTTGATCTCCCGGATGAAATAGAGCAGCTCCTGGGTGCGGCCCACGGCAAAGGCCGGGATGATCACATTGCCGCCCCGGGCAAAGGTCCGGTCCAGGATCTCCGCCAGCTGATCGGTATATTCTCCCTCGCGCTCATCGTGCTCCCGGTCGCCATAGGTGCTCTCGGTGATCACATAGTCCGCCTCGGTGATATAGGAGGGGTCCCGGATGATGGGCTGCTTGATGTTGCCGATGTCGCCGGAAAAGACCAGCCGGCGGGTCTCGCCGTTTTCCGTGACCCAGAGCCGGATCATGGCGGAGCCCAGCAGATGGCCCGCGTCTACAAACTCCGCCTCCACGCCGGGGCACAGCGTGAACCGCTGGTGATAATCGTGGCATTCCAGATGGGCCAGCGCGTTCTGCGCATCGTCCACCGTATAGAGCGGCTCCACCGGCGGGCGGCCCGCCCGCTTGCCCTTCTGGTTGGTCCACTGGGCGTCGCTCTCCTGAATATGGGCGGAATCCAGCAGCATGATGCTCATGAGCTGGCCGGTGAGACGGGTGGTGATGATGGGGCCGGTATAGCCGTTTTTATAAAGCAGGGGCATCCGGCCGGTGTGGTCGATGTGGGCGTGGGTCGCCAGCACCAGATCCACCTCGCCGGGCGCAAAAGGCAGCGCATTTTCCTCCACCTCATCCCGGCCCTGCTGCAGGCCGCAGTCGATGAGGATGCGCTTGCCGCAGGCGTCCAGGCAATGGCAGCTGCCGGTGACGGCCCGGTCCGCGCCAAAAAATGTTAGGTTCATAAAAGCTCCTCCTTTGAGCGTTTGTGCCCATTTTGCCTGATTATAACATATTCCGGCGGATGAAACAATCATCCGCCGGAACAAAACGCCCGTTGAAATGAAATTTTACAGGATGCCGTAGAGCAGGTCGGTATAGGTGGGCATGGGCCAATATTCCTTGCCCAGCATCGTCTCCAGCCGGTCGGCCGGCGCACGCAGCGCCTCCATGGCGGGCAGGAGCTTCTCCTGGAAGAAGCGGGCCTTTTCATAGCCGTCCTCCATGGCGGCGCCCTTTTCCAGCAGCTTTTCCAGCTTGCCCAGCGCCAGCCGCAGGGCGGCGGAAGCGGCGGAAACATCCTTCAGCAGACCCGCCTCCAGCGTCACATCCAGCGTCAGGCCGGTGTCCTTCAGGCGGCAGAGGGTCTCCGCCAGAAAGCGGGAATATTCCGTGACGGCGGGAATGATCTGCCGCAAGGTCATCTCCACCATGGTGCTGGCTTCGATCTGGACGGTCTTGCAATAGCCCTCCAGCCGGATCTCGTAGCGGGATTCCAGCTCCTTGCGGTTAAAGACGCCATGCTTTTCAAACAGCTCGATGCTCTTCTGGGTGATGAGCTCGCCGGCGGCGTCCACCGTGCTGGCCAGC
>USML01000007.1 GCA_900555855.1 uncultured Eubacteriales bacterium
GCCGCCAGGGCATTGAAATTCAGGTTGGTGAGCAGGATGCCCTTGGTGGTGCCGGTGGTGCCGCCGGAATAGAGGATGACGGCGGCCTCCGTGCTCTCCTTTTCCGCCCGGTATTTCCAGTGGTAGCGCTTGCCCATGCGGAGGAAATCCTTCCAGCGGAGGACGGGGGCGTCGTCGGGGATCTTGCGGATCTTGCGGCCCTCGGTAAGCATATAGCCTGCCTTCAGGGGCTGGGAAAGGGCGTCCTTGATGGAGGCAATGATGATATTGCTCAGGTCCACATTCTGCCGGATGGCCTCAAACTTATGATAGAACTGATCCAGCGTGATGGCGGCGATGGAGCCGGATTCCTTCAGGAAAAACTCGATCTCCCGCTCGGAGGACAGGGGATGCACCATGTTGCACACCGCGCCCACCAGATTCACCGCGTAAAACATGATGGCGGCCTGGGGGCAGTTGGGCAGGCAGATGGTGACCCGGTCATTGGAGCGGATGCCGATGGCCTTCAGCGAACGGGCGCAGAGCTCGATCTGCTGGACAAAATCCCGGTAGGTGGTGCTGCGGCCCATAAAATCATAGGCCACATAGTCGGGATATTTCTGCGCGACGCGCTCCACCGCCTCAAACATGGTGCCCTCGAAATACTCCAGATGGGCGGGAATGTCGCCCAGGCTCTTGAGCCAGGGCATTCTGACGCTTGCTGCTTCACTCATTTGCATTACACCTTTTTCTTATCTTTCTTGTCTTCAAGCTCCACCGTCTGCGCCGCAGGCAGCTCCAGCAGCTCCGGATGCTCCAGAAGATGCTTCAGCAGGCGGATGGATTTGGAATAATAATAGCCGTCGGCCAGGCGCTCGTCGATGGTGAGGCCCAGATCCAGCGTTTCCCGCATTTCATAGGTCCCGTCGGGCTGGAAGACGGGGGTCATCTTTTTCTCGCCGATGATGCAGAAGAGGGAGCAGGTGCCCCAGTTGGTGAGATGATGATAGCCGGAGCGCAGTCGGATGGAGCCCAGATTGGACAGCACCATGGTGCAGTAATAGGGGTCCGTCTCGATGATGGAGGCGGGGATCCAGCCATGAATATCCAGCCGGGTCAGGACCCAGACGATAAACTTGCCCAGGAACCGGGGCATCCGGTTGAAGAGGTTCATATTGTCGGTGGAGGCGTCCACCTTGTCGGAGCGGCAGGAGCTGATCTGCCGGAAGATATCCGCATGAAGGCTGGTAAGGGTGCTTTCGTCCGTTGCGTGGACCACGGCCAGCGCCTCGCCGGCATCGTCGGAAAAGAGCTTTTTCACCACGAAGGCCGCGGAGACCTCCCGGCGCTGGTAAAAGTTTTTGTTGGCGATAAAGCGGTTGAGCTTGGGCCGCAGGGTCACGGTCTTGACCAGAGCCGCCAGGATCACATGGAACAGGGTGTAGGGAAAATCCGAGGGCTGGGCGTTTTTCTGCGCCAGAAAGGCGTTTATCGGCCCCAGATCGATGCGCTCCGAGATATAGGCCTCGTTGTCGCAGCGGTTGGGATAGATCAGCGGCGTGATAAAGTGCATCCCGTCCAGATCCCGGATGAGCGTCCCGTCCTTCCGGTCGCCAAAGCGGCGTTTTTCCTGTTTCATGCGTTTTCCCCCAATTCTGCCCCGCGGGGCTTTTCTGCTTTGCTGATAAGCTCCGTGAGCGACTGCAGCACCCGGGCGAAGGTGCGAAGCTCCTCCGGGCTGAAGCGCTCCTTCAGCGCCCGCACCGCCCGGGCCAGCGCCCCGTCGCTCTCGGTGCAGTAGCGCATGAACTTGTCTGTCACATGGAGATGGGATTCCCGCCGGTCCTCCGGGGAGGGCGTCTTGCGGATATAGCCCTTTTGGATCAGGTTATTCACCTTATAGGTGGCGTTTGGCTGAGAGATGCCGATGCAGTCGGCAAACTGCTTGACGGTGGGGCCGCGGAGCAGATAGATCACATCCACGGCATAGGCCTCCGAGGCGCTGAGGCTGCCGTCCCGCTCCCGCAGGAGACGGAACAGGCCCTGGTAGCTCAGCAGCCGGAAGCTCTCATAGCATTGGATCACACAACGAAACAAGAAAAGCGCCTCCTGTCGCAGAAAAAGTTCAAAATTTAAAACTAACTCATTATACCTGACAGGCTGAAAATTGTCAAGAACCAATGGAATGGGGGGGAAAACTTAAAAATCGGCAAAAAATAGGAAAATCAGGTGCAAAATCAAATGAAAAGTGCTATAGTGGGCTTACATCCCAACGGGGAGCCCAAAACGGAAACAGAACGACGCCGGGCAAGACGGCCCGGCAGAAGGAACAGAACAGTATGTTTGAAAACAGAAAAGAGGCCCCAAAGGGCCTGAAGATCATTATCGTAGGCTGCGGCAAGGTGGGCGCCACGCTGGTGGACCAGCTGAGCCAGGAGGGCCACGACATCACCGTGGTGGACAAAAACGCCGCGCGGGTGCAGAGCATTGCCAATCAGTATGATGTGATGGGCTTTGCGGGCAACGGCGCCAGCTACAGCGTGCAGAAGGAGGCCGGCGTGCAGGAGGCAGATCTGCTCATCGCCGTCACCGGCTCCGACGAGCTGAACCTTTTGTGCTGCACCGTGGCCAAGCAGGCGGCAGACTGCGCCGCCATCGCCCGGGTGCGCACGCCGGATTACAGCCGGGAGGTCAGCTACCTGCGGGAGAAGCTGGGCCTTGCCATGATCATCAATCCCGAGCTGGAATCCGCCACGGAGGCGGCCCGCATTTTGCTGATGCCCACGGCGCTGGAGGTGGATTCCTTTGCCCACGGGCAGGCGGAGATGATCAAGATCAAGATCCCCGAGGGCAACCGGCTCTGCGGCATGACGCTGGCAGAGCTGGGCCGGGAGATCTCCCAGGAGATCCTGATCTGCGCCGTGGAGCGGGAGGGAAAGGTGACCATCCCCGGCGGCGGCTTTGACATCCGGGCGGGAGACATCATCTCCTTCGCCGCCTCCCGGGCGGTGAGCAAGAAGTTTCTGGCGGACATCGGCTTCAAGACCAACGCCGTCCGCAACACGCTGATCATCGGCGGCGGAAAGTCCGCCTATTATCTGACCACCCAGCTTTTGAGCATGGGCATCGATGTGAAGATCATTGAGAACGACCGGGCCCGGTGCGAGGAGCTGAGCATCCTGCTGCCCAAGGCCGTCATCATCAACGGCGACGGCACCAACGAGGATCTGCTCCGGGAGGAGGGCATCGCCTATGCGGAATCGGTGGTGGCGCTGACGGGCATCGACGAGGAAAATATCCTGCTGACGCTGTATGCCAGAAGGGTCTCCCAGGCCAAGGTCATCACCAAGATCAACCGGATCACCTTCAACGAGGTCATCAACGGCCTGGATCTGGGCTCCGTGGTCTATCCCAAGTATATCACGGCGGAGGCCATCATCCGCTATGTCCGCGCCAAGAAGGACTCCATGGATAACAACAACATCGAGAGCCTTTACCACATGTTCGGCCATCGGGCGGAGGCCATCGAGTTTTATGTTCGGGCCGGCTCCGAGGTCACGGGCGTCACCCTGCAGGAGCTGCCGCTGAAGGAGGGGCTGCTGGTCTGCTGCATCTACCGGGGCGGCAGGGTCATCATCCCCGGCGGCCGGGACTGCATCCAGCCGGGCGACACCGTTATGATCGTCACCACCCACCGGGGCCTCAACGACCTGCGGGATATTCTGGCGTGAGCCGCGGAGGAGCCTTATGAACCGTTCCATCATCCGTTATATTTTAGGCTGTGTGCTGACGGTGGAGGGCCTTCTGATGCTCACCGTCTGCGGGGCGGCCCTCTGGTATGGCGAGGCCCAGGGCTGGACCTATCTGGCCGTGGGCGGGGGCGCGGCGCTTTTGGGCCTTCTGCTGATCCGCAAAAAGCCGGCGAGCACGGTCTTTTACCTGAAGGAGGGCTGCGTCAGCACGGCGCTGAGCTGGATGCTCATGAGCCTTGTGGGCTGTCTGCCCCTGTATCTCACCGGGGAGATCCCCGGCTTTACCGATGCGCTGTTTGAGACGGTCTCCGGCTTTACCACCACCGGCGCCAGCATCCTCTCCGATGTGGAGGCGCTGAGCCATTGCGCCCTGTTCTGGCGCAGCCTGACCCACTGGATCGGCGGCATGGGCGTGCTGGTGTTTCTGCTGGCGGTGGTGCCGCTGAACGGCGGCTACCACATGAACCTGATGCGGGCGGAATCCCCCGGCCCCTCCGTGGGCAAGCTGGTGCCCAAGGTCCGGGCCACGGCGCGGATCCTCTATCTGATCTATATCGGCATGACGGCGCTGGAGCTTCTGCTGCTCCTGCTGGGGCGGATGCCCACCTTTGAAGCCATCTGCACCAGCATGGCCACCGCCGGCACCGGCGGCTTCGGCCTGAAAAACGACAGCATGGCCAGCTATTCGCCCTATCTCCAGTGGGTGGTGGCCATCTTCATGCTGCTGTTTGCCGTCAACTTCAACGCCTATTACCTGCTGCTGCTGCGCCGCTTCCGGGAGGCATTTTCCATGGAGGAGGTCCATTGCTTTTTTGGCATTGTGGGCGCGGCTGTCCTGGTGATCTTCTGTGCCATCCTCAAAAGCTGTAACGGCGTGTTTGACGCGCTGACCAAGACGGTCTTTCAGGTGGCGTCGGTGGTCAGCTCCACCGGCTACTGCAGCACGGACTTTAATCTCTGGCCCCAGACGGCCCGGCTGACCCTGGTGCTGCTGATGTTTGTGGGGGCCTGCGCCGGCAGCACCGGCGGCGGCTTCAAGGTCTCCCGCCTGGTGATCCTGGTAAAGTCCATCAAGAAGGAGTTTGGCTCCTATATCCATCCCAAGAGCGTCAAAAAGGTCCGCATGGACGGTAAGCCCATCGAGCATGAGGTGGTGCGCTCCACCAATGTTTATTTTATCACCTTCATGCTGATCTATGTGGCGTCGGTCTTTCTGGTGAGCCTGGAGGGGCAGGATCTGGGCACCTGCTTCACCGCGGTTCTGGCCACGCTGAACAATATCGGCCCGGGCCTCAACGCCGTCGGCCCCGCCGCCAACTTCGGCGGACTGGCGGGCTTTTCCAAGTGGGTCCTGATCTTCGATATGCTGGCGGGGCGGCTGGAGCTGTTCCCCGTGCTGATCCTGTTCCATCCCGCCCTGTGGAAGGACGCCCTGGCCAGCCGCCGCAGGAAATGAGCCTGGATCCGGTTTTTTGTATTTTTTTGCAAAAGCCCGGCGGAAGCCTTGCAAAAAAACCGGGCTTTTGCTATCATAAGGGCAATGATTCTTTCTTTTCCAGAGGAGACCACTGCTATGAAGTATGATCTGAACGCGCTGGACGCCGCGCTGAGCGCCCGCATCCAGAAGAAAAAGCTCCCCGGCGTTTCTGTCTGCGTCCGCGGACCCGAGGGCGTCATCTTTGAAAAGGGCTATGGCGTCGCCAACGACAAGGGCATGCCCCTGAACGAGCACACCATGATGGGCATTGCGTCCATGAGCAAATCCACCGCCACGCTGGCGCTGTGTATCCTGGCCACGGAGGGCAAGTGCTCCTTCCACGATCCCGTCACCAAATATTTCCCCACCTTCCGCATGAAGGGCATCCCGGCCGACAATGTGACCCTGCATCATCTGGCGACCCATACCGCCGGCATCCCGCCCATGGAGCCGCTGGAGTGGTCCATCGCGCTGAACAGCACCCAGCGGGCGGAGACCGACTGGACCCGCGCCATGCGGGCCACCGCGCCCAACCAGATGAACACCATCCAGCAGGTGGTGGATTATATCTCCGAGGGCCGCTACCCCACGCTGGGCGAGCCGGGCCTTTATATGAGCTATTCCAACGAGGGCTATGCCATCCTCTCCTATGTGGTGGATCAGGCGGCGGGCTATCCGCTGGAGCAGTTTCTGAAGGATCGGGTCTTTGGGCCCATGGGCATGACCCGCACCGTTCTGGATGAAGACGCTTCCGAAGCCCGCGCCATGGCCGGCGGCAACATCACCAGCCTTTGGGAGCGGGACGAGGAAGGCAACTTCACCTGCGACGACGGCTGGAGCGTCCTGCCGCCCTTCCGGTCCTGCGCCTGCGTCAAGTCCACGGCCCACGACATGGCCCGCTACTATCAGTGCATCTCCAACCACGGCGTTCTGGATGGGGAGCAGGTGATCCCCGCCGCCGCGGCGGATATGATGGTGGGCGAAGCCTTCCCCCTGACGGAAAAGCCCTATTACTGCTACGGCCTGAACAAGCGCCTTTGGAAGGGCCACACCATCTGCGAGCATTCCGGCGGCCTCCACGGCGTTTCCACCCACGGCGGCCTGCTGCTGGGCGAGAATTACGGCTTTGCCGCGTTGTGCAACGAGGGCGATCAGGACACCGACGACCTGTGCCAGATGATGTATAACATGATCATCGGCCAGCCGCTGGAGGAGCCGCACATCTGGCTCCATCCCACGGAGCAGCCCTTCAGCGATCCGGAGATGCTGCTGGGCAGCTACATCTGCCACGAGGGCGAGCCTGTGATCATGAAGGTCTATCAGGACGAAAAGGGCCAGCTGATGGCCAGCCGTCCCGCCGGTGAATACCGCATGGTCCACTGCGGTGAGGGCTGGTTCCAGTTCTATAACAAGAACAACGAGCTGATGGGCCGCTGCCACTTCTGGGTGCGCGACGGCAAGGCCTGGGGCGTGCAGGTCTATACCCGCATCTATCAGCGCATCGAAGACTGATCTCTGCAAAAAAACACCGGCGGCGTGAATTGCTCACGCCGCCGGTTCTTATATGCGGTTTTTCTGCGTTACAGGCGCCCGCTACCTTCCTCTGCGGCAGACCGCTGGCAAAAGGCCACCAGCTCCGGCAGCAGCAGGGGCAGCAGCAGCGCCCCAAGACCGCAGCGCAGCCAGGTGGAGGCGGGCTCCAGCCGGGAGATCACAGCGTCATAAAAGCCCGGGCCCACAAGCTCCAGCATGGGCTGGTAGCCGGTCAGCGCCGTGATCTGCCAGAGCGCGCTGCCCAGCCAGGGCAGCAGAAGGAGGATGGCGGCAGTCCGCCAGGCCCAGAGCGTCTCGCAGTCGCTTTGCATCAGCCAGCGCAGCAGCAGCCACAGCGCTCCCGGCACGCTCAGCAGTCCCAGACATACCAGCGCCGGAGGGATCGTTCCGGCGGCAAAATGCAGGATCGCGCCTGCGCCGCCGCCCAGCGCTCCCAGCAGCAGAAGTCCGGCGCAGACCCGGCGCTGCCAGCCGGAGACCGCCCGGGGAAGGACGGAGAGCAGCAGGCCGCAGCCCAAAAAGGCGGGGATCCAGTTGAGAAACAGCCGGTCATACAGCGGCCGCTCCACGGTGAACTGCCCGGCGGTCAGCACCAGCGCCATGCCCCAGAAAAGCGAAAGGGCAGTCCGGCGCGCCTGCGCCGCGGGGGAACGGCCGGCTTCGGGGTTCGTCATGCGAGATACGCCTCCACTGTGTTTCTAATTATTGTTTGAACACCAGAAAAGTTATCTTCCGAATCGTAATAATAATCAATATAGGGTTCGAGATCCATTTTGACATCGTTTGGCTCATTTATTACATCAAATGCGCGGTGGATCCTTGTGTGTGTATCTGCATAGTAGGTTGTGCCATTGATATCACCCATGCGCCCAAGGTATACCATACAATCATATAGATTAACGGAAGTGTTAGCGGGAACAAGAGCATTTGCGGTTAGGCCAAGTAAGGTGCCAAGAACGGGCCAGCGAATGCCGATTAAGGATGCTGCTGCCTGCAAAGTTTTTCCGCCAATGGAAACACCCTGCCCGGCAAATTCAATGCGGAATTCCAGTGATTCCCGCACAGTGACCCAGTAGCCAGAATACTGCCCATATCCTACCTGATAATTATAGGGGGAACCGTAAAGAGATCTCAATTCCGCCAAAAGATCAGCATCAGTGTCGTTGATCGTAGCGTCTGGAATAGGAGAAAGAGAAATATCACCCGAAGAGCTTAAGATATCATCCAAAGAGGGAATCGATTTTATTGCAACATCAAAGACGGTGTTCCAATTGGAAATAGTGTTAAGATCCTCGCGTGTTAACCCCAGGTCAGTAATAGGAATTTCCATTTCAAATACTTGGAATCGATCACGATAGGCAAAGGAAAAGAGGATAACTTCATCATTTAATGTTGCATTCACAGTATATTCATTTGTGCTTTTGAAATAAGAAAGGATCCCATCAACGGTAAAAATGTCCGTTTCACCATTGTATGAAGCGGAATCCAGAGCCTGTGTCTTTGGGGCACACCACATCATCAAATTGAGAGCAAAAAGAAGCGAAAGAGCTACAGATAAAATGCGTTTCATCATAGTGTTTACGCCTCTCTGTTTTCATTGTCATCCCCACGAGTGATGTTTGATGCTTTAGAATTTCTGCGAAAACACTAAAGCAGAATTAATTATTCATGTTATCCCTCCTTTGTTATTTGTACAAAACCAGTTAACGATGTGTGTTGTATATTATTTTAAATTAACAAAAACAAATTGTCAATCGCAACAGCCAAACGCGGGCAAAAACCGGCAGTCTGACCAAATTGGCAAAAAATTTTTTGTGGAAATATTTTTAACGGCGGCACAAAAAAGACGGGCAAAACGCCCGTCTTTTGCTTATTTTTCCTCTTTTTTGGCCGCCAGGGCCATGATCTCGCCGAACTTGTCCATGATATAGCCGTAATTCTTCGGCACATGGGGCAGCATACAGCCGGAGCAATCCTTGCAGCCGGTTTCCGTATAGGTGAAGCCGCCGCCGCATCGTTCGCCCAGGGCATACAGCGGGCAGTAGCAGAACAGGCAGTTGAACTGCTCCGGCTGCTCCGTTTTGTGGCAGGGGAAAAACTCACATTCTTTATTCTGGAAAAAGGCGTAGTGCTTGCCCTCCCAATAAGGCTTTTCGCTCATGCAAAAGGCTCCTTTCTGCCGGTGATTTTCTTTATGATACCATGCTTTCGCCCGCCGCGCAAGAGGGGAGGGCAAAAGAAGGATTTGGGTAAAAGCGTCAAAGAAAACGGGAGAGATTGCATTTTTTAAAAGAAATAAATATTTGTCATTGCATTTCGGCAGAAATATTGTTATAATGGCCTTACTTACTTGAACGGGAAAGGACGGGACATCATGAATAGCTGGTATCGCCGTTTCCTGTTTGAGGGAAAGCATAAGTGTCACCTGTATATCGGCGAGGGGTATCAGGGCCCCGTGCGAAAGCATCGGCATGACTTTTACCATTGTGTCTATCTGATCCAGGGACAGGTCTTGGAAATGCAGTACGGGCGGGAGATCCTGCAGAAGCCGGGCGAGTGTTTCTTTACGCCGCCGGGCGTGGATCATAGCATGTATATTTATGAAAACACCCGATATTTCTGCCTGTCCTTCTCCCAGAGCATCGCGGACATCCTGTTTTCCAGGATCAACGGGCTTCGGCGGGATTTCAAAAACCTGCCCGATGTTTTTCCGGTGCCTGCAGAGACCAGGACACGGCTGGATCATTGCCTGAAGAGCCTCATGGATGAGCAGAGCTATGCCGGGCCGTCTGCGCTGGAGACAGCGCCGTTTTTGACGGTGTCCGCGCTGCTGATGATGCTCCGGAGCGAGCTTCCCGGGGATGGAGCGGGCGCAGAGGAACCGGAAGATACGGACCGAACGCGGGCAGAGGTCCTGCGATGTGTGCAGCATATCCAGGCCAATTATGATCAGGCTCTGTCGGCGGAGGTCCTTTCGGGGATCACGGCGCTGCCGCGCAGCGCGATCAACAAGGCGTTCCGGCAATATACCGGCAAATCCGTAAAGCAGTATGTGACAGAAGTGCGCATCAAGGAGGCAAAGCGCCTGATCGGGCTGGGCGAGCTTCCGCTCCAGCAGGTGGCAGAGCAGGTGGGCTACCACGATTTTTCCACCTTCTACCGAAATTTTTTGAAGCTCGCCGGCGTTTCGCCGGCAGAATACCGCCGCAGCAATTCTCACAGCGCCAGCGAGGAAGATCCAACGATCTCATAGGCAGCGCGGCCGTTCCAAATCATGGGAGCGGCTGTGCTGCCTTGTGTTTTTATGAGCAGGCAGGCCCTGCCGGCGGCGCCGGCAGGCTTCCTTGCCAGATAAAGCTGAAGGAGGGGCTTATGAGTATTGAAAGGGTTTTGCAAGTTGCGGAAAGGTTCCAGAAAAACAGCGCCGCGCCGCTGGGGTTCGCGTTTCGGGATCTGAACAGCGGCCGGACGATCTCCTATCACGGAGAACAGCCGTTTCCCACGGCCAGCGCATACAAGATCTATATCCTGGCGGAGCTGTTTCGAAAGGTCTATGCGGGAGAATGCCGGCTCAGCGACCGGCACCCGCTGACCGAGGAGATCAAATCCGCCGGAAGCGGCGTTTTGGCGGAGCTGGATCCGGGGCTCAATCCCACGCTGAAGGATTATGCCACGCTGATGATGATCCTTTCGGATAATACCGCGACAGATTTTCTTTTTGATTTTGTGGGCCGGGACAACATCAGAAAAAATGTTATTGATGCCCTGGGGCTGGTCCATACGAAATGTGATTGGGGCTGCGCAAAGCTGATCGACATTTACTATGAGATGAATGGGCGAAGCTTCGAACAGCTCCGCGCAGACAATGGCGGACAAAGGCCCAGTTATCATGGCTCCAAATGGTATCGCTGCATAACGGAGGAAAACGATCAGACTGCGCCGCTGGAGGCGATGCGGATGTTGGAGCTGCTTTACCGGGGAGAATGGGTCTGCCCCGAGGCCAGCGCCGGCATGCTGGACATCATGAAGCGGTGTCAGACGGATTCCCGGATCCCCAAATATCTGCCCCAAGGCGTGGAGACGGCCCACAAGACCGGTACACTGGATAAGCTGAATGTGGATATCGGCATCATCTATACAGCAAAGGGTGATTATATCCTCTGTATGTTTTACAACGGGAATCTCGCTTCCCGAGCGGATTATGATAAAAATGACCGGGGCCGCGTTGGAGACAGCTATCTGGCGGAGCTCTCCGGAGCAATTTATCAGGCGTATATGGAAGACTGACCGCGGCGCACGCCGCCGGAAACCGGGGCGGCGGACGCTGCATGGAAAGGAGCTGTTATTTTGCGGTACATCGTAAAACGATTGCTGATCGGCGTGGCGCTGGTGCTGTGCGTTTCCTTCCTGGTGTTCAGCATGCTGTACCTGATGCCGGGCAGCCCGGTAATGCTGATGGCTGGCGAGGGAGCCAGCGTGGAACGCCTGGAGGAGATCGAAAAGGAATATGGCCTGGACCGGCCGCTGCTGGTGCAGTATGTGGACTGGCTGGGCAATGTGCTTCTCCGGCGGA
The DNA here is from genome assembly GCA_900555855.1 of uncultured Eubacteriales bacterium. Taxonomy (GTDB): domain Bacteria; phylum Bacillota; class Clostridia; order Oscillospirales; family Butyricicoccaceae; genus UBA4644. Next base: position 11,336 of record USML01000007.1, read on the forward strand.
ACTTCGGCATTTCATTCAAATACAAGCTGCCGGTCTGGGATCTGGTCAGCAAGCGGATCCCCGTGAGCCTGCGGCTTTCGGTCATCACGGCGATCCTCCAATATGGGCTGGCGATCCCCCTGGGCCTGCTGTGCGCCTATAAAAAGGATTCCTTTGTTGACCGGCTCACCGTCACTGTCTCGCTGTTTTTAACATCGATCCCGTCCTTTTGGATCTCGGTGCTGCTGATGCTTTTGTTTGCGGTCAAGCTCAAGTGGCTTCCCATGACGGAGCTGAAGACCTGGAAGCACTATGTCCTGCCGGTGACGGCCGGCGTGCTCAGCGGCCTGGCCAGCACCATCCGCCTGACAAAGAGCGAGGCGCTGGATGTGCTCCGGGAAAAATATGTGGTCACGGCCTATGCGAAGGGCCTTTCGGAAAAAACGGTGCGGCTGCGGCATGTGCTCCGCAATTCGCTGATCATTATCTGCGTGCAGATCTTTCAGTCGCTGCCCTGGCTGATCTCCGGCTATATCATCATTGAAAAGATCTTCGTCATTCCGGGCATGGGCGGTCTGATGATCAACTCCATTATCTATCAGGACTTCAATGTGGTGCAGTGCCTGATCTTCATCATCTCCGTGCTGACGGTCATCTGCAACATTGCGGCTGATATCATGCTGGGCCTGCTGGATCCCCGCATCCGGATCTCTACTGGTGGAGGTGACAAATAATGCACGACAGTCCGTTTAAGGAATTTTTCCGAAGCTGTTGGAAAAACATCAACTTTATGGTGGGCATCGTTATGCTGTGCAGCGTTATTTTCGTTGCGGTATTTGCCGAGCAGGTGGCGCCCTATGCCTATGATGCCGGCGATCCCGGCACGATCTTCAAGGCGCCCAGCGCCGCGCATATCTTCGGGACGGACAACATGGGCAGGGATCAGTTCAGCCGCATTATCTACGGCGCGCGGATCACGCTGAAGGTGGCGCTGATCGGCGGCTCTATTCAGCTGTTTCTCGGCGTGATCGTGGGGCTGTTCTGCGGTTATTACGGCGGCGTGGTAGACCGGATCATGCTGTTCTTCGCCGATCTGACCTGGTGCGTGCCCGGAATGGTCATGGCGCTGGCGGTAGTTACAGTGATCGGTATCAATTTGACCAACGCCATTGTGGCGATCGCGCTGGTGAACTGGGCCTCCATGGCCCGCACGGTCCGGGCAAAAACCATGTCGCTGAAAAATATGGCCTTTATCGAGACCGGTATCGCCTTTGGCGAAAGTGATCTGGCGCTGATGTTCCGCTATATTCTCCCCAATATCGTTCCCGCTCTGATCGTGATGGTATCCATGGCGCTGCCCGGGACCATTATGTCCACCACTACGCTGTCCTTCCTGGGCGTCGGATCCCAGCCGCCCTCGCCGGACTGGGGGCTGATGGTATCCGACGGCATCCAATATATTACCAAGGCGCCCTGGCTGGCCATTTATCCCGGCCTGGCGCTGGTCTACACGGTTTTGAGCTTTACCATTCTGGGCGAAGGCCTGCGGGATCTGCTGGATCCCCGGATGAAGTCCCAGGGCTAAGGAGGTGTGCGTATGAGCAACGAATTACTTCGCCTGGAGCAGCTGTCCATTGATTACAAAGTGCGGGACGGTTATCTCAGCGCCGTAAAGGATGTTTCCTTCCACATTGACCGGGGCGAGATCTTCGCGGTGGTGGGAGAATCCGGCTGCGGAAAATCCACCATCGCCCATTCCATCATGCGGCTGCTGGACAAAAATGCGCGGGTGTCCGGCAACATCCTGTTTGACGACACCGACTTGCAAAAGCTTTCCGACAAGGAGATCACGGCCGTCCGGGGCCGCGATATCGGCATGATCTTCCAGAATCCGCTGGATTCGCTGAACCCGGTCTATACCACCGGCACGCAGGTGAATGAAGCGATCATGCTGGACGGCGTCAGCAGGCTGGACGGATGGAAAAAGGTCATTGAGCTTTATCGGAGCATCAAAATGCCCGATCCGGAAAAGCGGGCAAAGGCGTTCCCGCATGAGATGAGCGGCGGTATGCGTCAGCGGGTGATGATCGCCATGATGATCAGCCGAAACCCCGCGCTGCTCATTGCCGACGAGCCGACGACCGCGCTGGATGTGACCATAGAGGCGCAGATCCTGGAGATCATCAGCCAGCTGAAAAGCGAATTCAATACGGCCATCATGCTGATCACCCACAATTTTGGCCTGGTGGCTGAAGTGGCGGACCGGGTAGCCATCATGTATGCTGGCGAGCTGGTGGAGCAGGGAGATGTGTATGAGGTCTTTGAACGGCCGATCCACCCCTATACCCGGCTGCTGATGAAGGCGCTGCCCCGCGGCACCAAGCGCGATGCCCGCCTGCAGACCATTGACGGCACGGTGCCAAGACTCACGGAAAAGAAGCCGGGCTGCCGCTTTGCCAATCGCTGCCCCATGGCGCGGGAGATCTGCGGAAATCAGGATCCGGCTGTACGGAGCGTCAGCGCCACACATACATATCGCTGCCACTTTGCGGAGGAGGGTGTGTAATGGAGCAAAAGAAAGAGGTCATTCGGATCGAGCATCTGCAGAAGCAGTTTTCGGTGGATAATGGCTTTTTCAGCAAAGGAAAGAGAACCGTCAAGGCGGTCAACGATGTGTCGCTGACGCTGAACAAGGGCGAGATCCTGGGCCTGGTGGGGGAATCCGGCTCCGGCAAGACAACGCTGGCCCGCCTGATCCTGAATCTGACCCGGGCCACGCAGGGCTCTGTTACCATTGACGGGATCGATATGTCCCGGGCCAGCGCCGCCGAAGTCAAGCTGCTGCGGCAAAGGATCGCGGTGGTCTTTCAGGATCCGGCTTCCAATCTGAACCCCCGGGAGACCGTCATGAGCAGCATCATGCGCCCCATGATCCTGCATGGCACCCCCAAAAAGGAAGCGCGGGAAAAGGCACGGGAGGCTCTGCGCAGCGTAAAGATGGACGAGCATTATCTTAACAGCTATCCGCATCAGCTTTCCGGGGGACAGCTCCAGCGCATCGCCATCGCACGGGCACTGGCCATTGATCCGGAGATCATGATCCTGGATGAGCCGACCTCTGCGCTGGATGTTTCCGTGCAGGCACAGATCCTGAATCTGCTGCTGGATCTGCAGGAGCAGCGCCAGCTGACCTATCTGGTCATCACCCACGATCTGAATGTCATTCGTTATATCAGTGACCGGGTGGCGGTGATGTATCTGGGAAAACTGGTGGAATATGGACCTACGGAGCTGATGTGTTCCCATCCCAGCCATCCCTATACTAGGGCACTGATGGCGGCGTCGCCCATTCTGGATCCCAAGCTGAGAAACCGGGAAAAGCATGTGATGAAGGGCGACCCGGGCAGCCTGATCGATCTGCCCTCTGGCTGCCATTTTCATCCGCGCTGCCCCTGCGCGCAGGAAGAATGTCTCCGGGAAGAACCGGAGATGCTTCGGCTGACGGAAGATCACTGGGTCTGCTGCCGTCTCTGCGGCGGGGAAGGGGATGCGGCATCGGTCTAAAGCGCCCGGCCAAGGGCGTTTGAAAATAAAAAATAAATTTGAATGGAGGAAGCAAAATGAAGAAGTACTTAGCGCTGCTGCTGGCCGCGATCATGGTTCTGGCAATGCTCGCCGGCTGCGGTAATGAACCCGGAAACGACTCCCCGAACACAGGCACAGGCAAGCAGATCCCGGCAGAGCTCACCGTCGTGGGCGATAACTGGGAGGGCATCGATATGTTCCTTGTGGACTCCTGGAACGACGGCGTTCAGGGCTTGGCAGCCGACAGCATCCTGACCATGGATGACGACGGCAGAGCACTGCCTCAGATCGCTTCCAAATCCGTCTGGAGCGAGGACGGCCTGACCTGGACCCTGACCTTCCCGGAGGGAATGTATTATGCCACCGGCGAGCAGCTGGAGCCGGAGGATGTGGTGGCCAGTCTGGAGCATGGTCTGGAATACAGCACCTGGGCCGACGGCTATCAGATGATTGATTCCATGGAGATCCATGGCCGGGATGTGATCATCCACCTGAAGGAATATCAGGCGGACATGGAGTATAATTTCATGAGCTCTTTCGTGGGCGTTATCGACAAGGATGAGCTGGACAGCATGACCAACGATGAGCTGCTGTGGGGCTGCCACCCCTATGGCGCTTACTACATCGAGGAGTTTCAGGCCGGCGCCTATGTGACGCTGAAGGCAAACCCCGGCTATGTGACCCACAATCCGCTGGTGGAAAACAAGGGCAAGCCCAATGTGGAGAAGATCAATGTGGTCATGGGCGGAGAGGCCTTCACCTATTACACCGGCCAGATCAATGGGGAATATGACCTTCTGAACTCTGCGCCCTCCGATTATCTGGAGGATCTGCAGGCCTCTGATGCCGTGACGCTGGTGGAAAGCAGCTGTGCGATCTCCGCCTATGCGGAATTCAACACGAAAAACGAATTCCTGGCGGATAAAAATGTCCGCCTTGCCATCATCCGGGGCTTTGACAGGGATAAGTGGGACGCCTACAGTGATGCCTACAACGGCGCCACCTATTCGCTGATCCAGGATAATTGCCTGAACTACAGCCAGGAGGCGGCGGATTATTACAAGAAAAACTATGGATATGATGTGGAGGAGGCCAAAAAGCTGCTGGCGGATGCCGGCTGGGCCGATACCGACGGCGACGGCTTTGTGGATAAAAACGGCAAAAAGCTCAGCATCACCTTCAGCTCCCGCGATCAGGTCAATTCCATTACCGTGGCCCAGTCGCTGCAGGAGGATATGAAGGCGATCGGCATCGAGATGAACATCACCACGCAGGATTGGTCCTATGTGAATCAGGGCGTCCGCGAGGGCAATTTTGACATCGCGTACCTGAGCCTTGGCTGGTCCGAGCCGATGCTGCTGCTGGATAATTTCTGCAACCGCAGCGACATTGCCGCGGAATGTACGAATTTGGATCGGGAAGGCTATCTGGCGATGGTCGCCAAGGTCCGCGGCACCGTGGACTACGATGAGCGCACCAAGCTCATTGCAGAGGTCCAGGAGAAGCTGTTTGACTATGCGACCATTATGCCGCTGCTGCGGGGCACCGGCTACCGCTGCTGGAGCAGTAAGCTGGGCGGTGTGGTTTCCACGCCCACCGGAAATCTGTTCCTGAACGACGCCTATATCATGGAATGATCAGAACGAGGCTCATTACTCTCTCCTTTTTCGGCAAGTCCCAGAAAGGCCCTTGCGGCAGAGCCGCAAGGGCCTTTCCCTGTAAGAAAACAGCAGGTCAGCGATAAAGGTCGGCGTCGTCTCGAAAATTGCCGGCCAGAGAGGCACCGGTCAGAAAGGCCTGATAGGCCGTCAGATAGTCGGGGCCGAAGCAGCGGACGCTGGTTTCGTCCAGTCGGCGCGTATTGGGTGCGGCAGCGGCGCGGGCGGCCTGGACCTCGGCGGAATAGCGCACATCAATACAGGCTTCGCCTTCCAGCACCATGGGCTGGGCACCTGCAGACTGCGCATGGAGCAGAGCGGCCTTGACGGTCTCTGTGATGCGCTGGGCGTTGCGCAGCGGGTGGTGGCACAGGGCGGCATTGTTGCTGATGGCAATTTTGGTCTCCACGGTGTAAACGCCGGGAATGCTCTCCCGCGCATCGGCACAGACCAGATCGTCGCCGGAAAGAAAAACGACCGGCACACCGTAAGCACCCAGACAATAGCCCACCAGATCATGCTCGGAGGCGACCTTTCCGTTGATGAAAAGCTCCACCATGGAACCATAGGAGTAGCTGTGGCTGATAACGCCCTTGGCGCCTTTGCGCCGATGGTAGCCGATGAGCAGCGCGGCGTCGCAGCCCAACTCGGCGCCCTGGGCCATGCTCAGCGGACGAAGCGTTCCGGAGATCAGGTCGATCCGGGGATCCAGCTGCTCGATGAGCAGATTGGAGCCGTCGTTGTGAGCGTCGTTGACGATAACCTGCTCTGCTCCGGCCTGAAAAGCGCCCTCGGCAGCCGCATTGACATCGTTTGCCATCATACGGCGGGCAAATTCATATTCCCGGTGGTTGGTCATGACCTGACCGAGCTTATAGATTCCGGAGATGCCTTCCGCATCCATGGAAATGTAGACTTTCATGGCTTTCACAACTCCTTTTTATGAAATCGCGGCGGTTCGCGGGATCGAATGCCCCGGACCGGGGAGCCGGGTTCTTTCTGAATTTCATTATAAAAGGAAATCCCGGGCGGGACAAGGGAAAATTTGCAAAAAACGGAATTTTCGAACCGCAAAGCAGAAGCAGATCGTCCACTCCGCTTACCCGGACCGCAAGGGGCGGCGGGACGCAGCGCCCTTCACCGCGTTTCGTCCTTCGCAGCGCTTGGCACCCCTGGAGCATCTCAGTCCCTTTTTAATGGGCGCGGGCAAAGCCTTTCCAACAACGCAAAAACAGCCCGTCCGATTGGACGAGCTGTCTGCATGGCAGCGAGAGAAGGATTCGAACCCTCACAAACAGAGTCAGAGTCTGTCGTGCTACCCTTACACAATCTCGCTAAACGCAAGAATTATTATACCGCATATCCGCCGTTTGTCAAGCGGTTTTTTCAGATTTTCCCGGATTTTTTTGCAAAAAGGCTTTCAAAACCGGCCGTATCCGCTTATAATAAAGAAAACACATCTCCAGGGAGGATGGCAGGATGAAACTGATGGTTCTGGACGGCAACAGCCTGATCAACCGGGCCTTTTACGGCGTGCGGCCGCTGAACGCCCCCGACGGGACGCCCACCAACGCGGTCTATGGCTTTGTGGCCATTTTGCAGAAGCTGCTGGAGGAGGAAAAGCCCGATGGGCTCTGCGTGGCCTTTGACCGGCGGGAGCCAACCTTCCGCCACAAGGCCTACGACGGCTATAAGGCCCAGCGCAAGCCCATGCCGGAGGAGCTGGCCCTGCAGCTGCCGGTGCTGAAATCTGTGCTGGACGCCATGGGCATCCTGCGGGTGGAGCTGGCGGGCTATGAGGCAGACGATCTGCTGGGGACCATGTGCCGTCTGGGCGCTCAGGCGGGAGACGCCTGCCTGCTGGTCACCGGCGACAAGGACAGCTTTCAGCTGATCTCCGAAAGCACCACCGTGCTCCATGTAAAAAACCGCATGGGCAAGACGGAGACCATCCGCTACACGCCGGAGCGCTTCCGGGAGGAATATGGCTTCGAGCCGCCCCGGATCGTGGATCTGAAGGCCCTGATGGGCGATCCCTCCGACAACATCCCCGGCGTCCCCGGCATCGGAGAAAAGACCGCCATGGAGCTGCTGCGCCGCTGGGGCAGCATGGAGCAGGTCTATGCCCATCTGGAGGAGCTGGAGCTTCGGCCTGGCATGCGCAGAAAGCTGGCGGAGGGCCTGGAGAGCGCCCGGATGTCCTATGCGCTGGCCACCATCGACACCAATGTGCCCATGGATTTTCACCCGGCGGAGACCCGCTGGACCCCGGCAGACTACAAGCCGGAGCTTTATGCCCTGTTTTTCCGGCTGGGCTTCGTCCGCTTCATTGAAAAGATGGGCCTCAAGCCCACGGAGGAGGATCTGGCGGGAGGGCCCGTCTGGGAGGGCGAATGCCATATGACGGAGCTTCTGACGGAGGAGCAGGTCCGTCAGGCGGGACAGGCCCTTCTGGCCTGCGGAAAGACGGCCTATGTCCGGGCGGAGGCGGAGCTTTCTCTGATCGCCGTGCAGCAGTCGCCCTCGGAGGAGCAGGCGGAGGCTTATTTGCTGGATCGGGAGCGCTATACCGGCGATTGGGACCGGGCGCTGGCGCTGCTGCTGCCGCCGGCGCTGCCCAAGGCCGGCCACGGGATCAAGCCCCTGCTGTGCCGCCTGCTGGAGGCGGGCGTCCCGGCGGAAAACTGGGTCTTTGATTCCGCCATCGCCGCCTATCTGCTGGATCCGGCGGCAGGCGCTTATGAGATCGACGCGGTCTGCCGGAAATATTGCGGCTTCACCCCCTGCCGGGGGGAGGATGCCGAGCCGGAGGGACAGCTCTCGCTGCTGGACGGCCCGGCGGAGCTTCCGGACCGGGCCATGCGCTATGCCCGGGCCGCCAGCCGCGCCGCGGCGGCGGAATGTCTGCAGGAGGTGCTGGAAAAGAAGCTGCGGCAGCAGGGAATGCGGGAGCTTTATGAGACCATCGAGCTGCCGCTGACGCCGGTGCTGGCCCAGATGCAGCAGGCGGGCATGGCTGTGGACGAAACGCGGCTGCAGGCCTTTGGGCGGGCGCTGGAGGAGGAGATCTCCGGCTGGGAAAAGGAGATCTACCGGCTGGCGGGCCATGAGTTCAAGATCGGCTCGCCCAAGCAGCTGGGGACGGTGCTCTTTGAGGAGCAGGGCCTGAAGGCGGGCAAAAAGACCCGCTCCGGCTATGCCACCGATGCAGACACCCTGGAAAAGCGCCGGAAGGACAGTCCGCTGGTAGACGCCGTCCTGCGCTGGCGCAAGGCCTCCAAGCTGAAGAGCACCTATGTGGAGGGCCTGAGCCGCTATATCGGGCCGGACGGCCGCATCCACTCCACCTTTCACCAGACGGTGACCGCCACGGGCCGGCTCAGCTCCGCAGATCCCAACCTGCAGAACCTGCCCGTCCGGCAGCAGCAGGGAAGCGAGGTGCGCCGGTGCTTCGTGCCCCGGGAGGGCTGGCTGCTGGTGGACGCGGACTATTCCCAGATCGAGCTGCGGGTGCTGGCGCACATGGCAGACGACGCCGCCATGCAGGAGGCCTTTGCCTCTGGGGAGGATTTCCACGCGGTGACGGCCTCGCAGGTGTTCCACATCCCGCTGGAGCTGGTAACGCCCCAGCTGCGCTCCGCCGCAAAGGCGGTCAACTTCGGCATCGTTTACGGCATCTCCGCCTGGTCGCTGGCAGACGATATCCATGTGAGCAGCAAGGAGGCCCAGCAGTATATCGACGCCTATCTGGAGCGCTACCACGGCGTCCGGGACTATATGGACCGAGTCAAAAAGGAGGGCGCGAAGCAGGGCTATGTGACCACGCTCTACGGCCGGCGGCGGTGGCTGCCGGAGCTGAAGAGCGCCAACTTCCAGCTGCGCTCCTTCGGCCAGCGGGCCGCTATGAACGCCCCCATTCAGGGGACGGCGGCAGACATCATCAAGCTGGCCATGGTGCGGGTGGCCCGGCGGCTGCAGCAGGAGCAGATGCGCACCCGGCTGATCCTGCAGGTCCACGACGAGCTGATCCTGGAGACGCCCCGGGAGGAGCTGGAACGGGCCTGCGCCCTGCTGAAGGAGGAAATGGAGGGGGCCGCCCAGCTGAAAACGCCGCTGGTGGCCGAGGTGAGCTATGGAGAGACCTGGTATGACGCAAAGAAATGAGAGCCTGACCTTCTGCCATCTCCGGCCGGAGCATATCGACCAGCTGGCGGAGCTGGAGGTGCAGTGCTTTTCCGATCCCTGGAGCCGGGAGAGCCTTGCGGAGGAGCTCTCCAACCCCCTGTCCGTGTATTATCTCTGCACGGAGGGGGCGCAGGTGCTGGGCTATATCGGCACGCGGCAGCTGGGAGAGGAATGGGAGATCGTCAATGTGGCCGTCCGGCCGGCGCACCGGCGGGAGCATATCGCCTCCCGGCTGCTGGAATGGCTGCTGGCAGACGCCCGGGAAAGACAGGCGGAGACGGTCTTTCTGGAGGTACGGGAGAGCAATCTCCCCGCCATTCGATGCTATGAGCGCTTCGGCTTCCGGCAGGTGGGCCTGCGGAAGCGGTATTATGAAAAGCCCGTGGAAAACGCGCTTTTGATGGCGCGGGAGGTGGAACAGAAATGAGCAAGCTGATCCTTGCGATCGAAAGCTCCTGCGACGAGACGGCCTGCGCCGTCAGCCGGGACGGGAGAGAGATCCTGGCGGATGTGGTCTATTCTCAGGCGGATATGCACGCCCTGTACGGCGGCGTGGTGCCGGAGATCGCTTCCCGCAAGCATATCGAAAAGGTCTCGCTGGTGGCGGAGCAGGCGCTGCGGCAGGCCGGCGTCCGGCGGGAGGAGCTGGATGCGGTGGCGGCCACCTGTGCGCCGGGCCTTATCGGCGCGCTGCTGGTAGGGGCAAACTTTGCCAAGGCCGCGGCCATGGCGCTGGACAGGCCCTTCGTGCCCGTCCATCATATCCGGGGCCATGTGGCGGCCAACTATGTGGCCTTTCCAGAGCTGGAGCCGCCCATGACGGCGCTGGTGGCTTCCGGCGGACATACGGTCATTCTGGACATTGCGGACTATACCCATATGCAGGTGCTGGGCACCACAAGGGACGACGCGGCGGGGGAAGCCTTCGACAAGATCGCCCGGGTGCTGGGCCTGCCCTATCCCGGCGGCGCAGCCATGGACCGGCTCGCAAGGGAGGGCGACCCGGGCCGCTACCGGCTGCCCCACGCGGGCATCCGGGATTCGCTGGATGTTTCCTTCAGCGGCCTGAAGACTGCGGCGGTGAACCTGGTCCACAACGCCGCCCAGAAGGGCGAGACCGTCTCCGGCCCGGATCTGGCGGCGGCGGTGTCCTGTGCGGTGGCGGAGACCGTGGTGCCCAGGGTCATTGCGGCGGCAAAGCAGCGGGGAAGACGCCGGGTGGCGGCCGCCGGCGGCGTGGCGGCAAACAGCACCCTGCGGGCCATGCTGCAGCGGGAATGTGACCGGGCGGGGCTGGCGCTTTATCTGCCGCCCCTGTCCCTCTGCGGCGACAATGGCAGCATGATCGCCTGCCAGGCTTATTTTGAGCTGATGGCGGGCAATGTGGGCGCGCCGGATCAGAACTGCTTTGCCACCATGGCGGCCTCGGAGGATGTGTGCCGCTTTGACAACGCACTGTAAAGGCCGGCCGGTATAAATTGGAAGCGATCTTCCACACAGCCCTGCGGAAAGCGGCGTTTTTTTCGCCGCTTTTTCTTTTTTTGCAAGGGCAGGGCAGCGTTTGCAGCGGGAAACGGCGGGCGCTGTGTGGAAAACTCTGTGGAAAGTGTGAATAACGCAGGGTAGACCCTCCCCGGCGCCGCAGCAAAGGCCGCAGAGTCTTTTCCGGTCCTTTGCCAAAAAAGCGCGCAACTTATGACAAAAACCTTGCAATCGAACGGGAAAACCGGTAAAATAAGAAGGAATAAAACAAAACCGTGCATTGGAACGGGAAAGGAAGGCGCGTATGGAAAAGGAAAAAAGGATCTCCTCGGCGGTGATCCACCGGATGCCCCGGTATTACCGGCATCTCTGCGACCTGCTGGACGCGGGCATCACCCGCATCTCCTCGGGCACGCTTTCCCAGCGTATGGGACTGACAGCCTCGCAGGTGCGGCAGGACTTCAACTGCTTCGGCGGCTTTGGCCAGCAGGGCTATGGCTATAATGTGGCGGAGCTGCGGGCTGCCATTGCAAGCATCATGCACATCGACCGGGAGCGCCGGGCCATCATCGTGGGCGCGGGAAACCTGGGCAAGGCGCTGATGAGCAATTTCAATTTCGCGAAATACGGGGTGCGGCTGGTGGCCGCCTTTGATTCCAACCCCATGCTCATCGGGCAGGAGATCTCCGGCGTCCCCATCTTTTCCTGCCGCAGCCTGGAGCAGGTCATGGCGGATTTCCGGCCGGATATCGCCATCCTCACCCTGCCCAAGCTCCATGCCCGCTCCGCCGCCCAGCGGCTCATCGCCAGCGGCATCCGGGGCATCTGGAACTTTACCAGCATGGATCTGCATCTGGATGTCACCGAGGTCCCGGTGGAGAACATCCATTTTTCCGAGAGCCTGATGGTGCTCTCCTACAAGATCCCGTAAGCGCGGGCAAAACGCAGACAGAAACGAAGGGAGAAGCGTATGCGTACTGGCATCATCACCGGAGCCTCCTCCGGCATGGGAAGAGAGTTCGTCCTGCAGGCGGCGGCCCGGGGCGATCTGGACGAGATCTGGGTCATTGCCCGCCGGGCGGAGCGGCTGGAGCGGCTGAAAAAGGAGGTCTCCGTGCCGCTGTTTGTCCTGCCCCTGGACCTGACCCGGGCGGAGAGCTTTGAGACCTACCGCAAGACCCTGGAGGAGCGCCGGCCGCAGGTGACGCTGCTGATCAACGCCAGCGGCTTCGGCAAGTTCGGCCGCTATGACCAGATCCCCCTGCAGGACAGTCTGGACATGATCGACCTGAACTGCAGGGCGCTGGTGCACATCACCCAGCTGACGCTGCCCTATCTGGAAAAGGGCACTCATGTGATCCAGATCGACAGCCTTTCCGCCTTCCAGCCGGTGCCCTATCTGGGCGTCTACGGCGCCACGAAGGCCTTTGTGCTGAGCTATTCCCGCAGCCTCAATGCGGAGCTGGCGCCCCGGGGGATCCACATGATGGCCTTTTGCCCCGGCTGGGTCAAGACGGAGTTTTTTGACCATGCGGAGCAGACCTCCAAGACCGCCGTTACCTATTTCAATCAGCTGTTCACCGCCCGGGAGGTGGTGGCCTGCGCCCTGCGGGATTCCGCCCGGGGCAGGGATGTGTGCGTCCCCGGCTTCCGGATCAAGCTCCAGGTCCTGCTGACCAAGCTGCTGCCCCACCGGCTGGTGATGCGGATCTGGCTGAAGCAGCAGAAGCACGCCGGAAAAACAGAAGCATGACCGGGAGCAGGATCATGGAACGGGAGCTGGACGCCTGCCAGCGCATTGAGCGCAGCATCATCAAAAAATACCGGAAGGAGCTTTGGAATCCCTTCATTCTTGCCGTCAAGCAATACCGCCTCATTCAGGGCGGCGACCGGATCGCCGTCTGCATCTCCGGCGGAAAGGATTCCATGCTGCTGGCAAAGCTCATGCAGCAGCTGCGGGCCTACAGCGAGGTCCCCTTTGAGCTGCGCTTTCTGGTGATGGATCCTGGCTATAACGCCGAAAATCGGCAGCAGCTCCTGCACAATGCCGAGCTGCTGCGGATCCCCGTCACCGTTTTTGAGAGCGATGTGTTTCGCGTGGCCAACGGCGCGGAAAAGAACCCCTGCTATCTCTGCGCCCGGATGCGCCGGGGCCATCTCTACAGTCAGGCCCGGGCGCTGGGCTGCAATAAGATCGCCTTGGGGCACCATTTCAACGATGTGGTGGAGACCACGGTGCTGAGTATGTTTTACGGGGCGCAGCTGCAGGCCATGCCTCCCAAGCTCCACAGCAAAAATTTTCCCGGCATGACGCTGATCCGGCCGCTTTATTGCATCCATGAGGAGGACATTTTGGCCTGGAAGCGCTACAACGGGCTGGAATTTCTTCAGTGTGCCTGCCGCTTTACCGAGAAAAATGAGGGCGCCCACGATGGCGGCTCCTCCAAGCGGCAGGAGATCAAGCTGCTGCTGAAGAAGCTTCGGCAGACCAGCCCAAACATTGAAAAAAGCATCTTCCGCAGCATCCACGCGGTTGCGCTGGATACCTTTCCGGGCTATAAGTCCGGCGGCGTGGAGCACAGCTTTTTAGAGCGCTTTGATGCGCTGGAGGGGCAAGGCGCCCCGGCAGACGGAGCGGAGGGAGACTGAGCCGCCGCAAAATGCACAGCATTTTTTGCGAAGCGCCGGTTTTTCTCCGTGCAGCTTTCACAGACTTTTTGTCCGGCTGGTTTTTTCTGTTGACAGCGGACCTCGCCGGTGCTATGCTACCCACAGAAAATATGCTCCGCCCCTTGGCGGGCAGAAGGGAGACCTCTCACCATGGCAAACGGCTTTCTGATGGCGCGCGATATGATGTACATGTGCATGTGCATTGGCATGATGATGCTGATGTGCATGCTTTTCCGTGTCCAAAATTGCTGCCGCCCACTGCCTGCCATGCTGAGACGGGAGGCTTGCTGAAAGCAAGCTTCAGGTCTGCAATACTGCGGGAAGCCCGGGATGGGGCTTCCCGCTTTTTATTTTCCGCTTCGAGCGAAATGGAGGGATCTGCTTGATCGAACTGAACCATGTATCCAAGACCTTCGGCTCTGGCCAGAGCCAGGTCCGCGCAGTGGAGGATGTGAGCCTGCGCATCGGCCCGGGAGAGATCTTCGGCGTCATCGGCTTTTCCGGCGCGGGAAAATCCACGCTGGTGCGCTGCATCAATCTGCTGGAAAAGCCTACGGAGGGCACCGTCACCGTAGATGGGCAGGAGCTGACGGCCCTTGCTCCGGCGGCCCTGCGCCAGGCCCGGCGGAGGATCGGCATGATCTTCCAGCATTTTAATCTGATGCAGTCCCGCACGGTGTTTGGCAATGTGGCCTATCCTCTGCGGGGCAGCGGCATGACCCGGGCACAGATCGCGGAAAAGGTCCGGGGGCTGCTGCAGCTGGTGGACATCGCCGATAAGGAAAATGCCTATCCCAGCCAGCTTTCCGGCGGGCAGAAGCAGCGGGTGGCTATCGCCCGGGCGCTGGCCTGCGACCCGAAGGTGCTGCTGTGCGACGAGGCCACCTCCGCGCTGGATCCCCAGACCACCAAGTCCATTCTGGAGCTGCTGCGGCGGCTGAACGAACAGCTGGGCCTGACCATCGTGCTCATCACCCATGAGATGGCGGTGGTCAAGGAGATCTGCAGCCGGGTGGCCGTCATGGAGCACGGCCGGGTGGTGGAGGAGGGGGATGTGCTGTCTGTCTTTGCCGCGCCCCGGCAGGAGGTCACGCGGAGCTTTATCCGCACCACCTCCAATCTGCGCAAGATCGATGAGCTGGTGGCGGCAGACGAGCCCATCACCCACCTGCGTCCCGGAGAGCTCATCGTCCGGCTGTCCTATCTCAGCAGCAACGCAGCCCAGCCGGTGATCTCGGCCATTTCCCGGCTTTACAGCGTGGATATCAGCATTATTTTCGCCAACATCGAGATCATCCAGAATGTGCCCATCGGCGGCACGGTGGCCATCGTCAGCGGCCGGCGGCCGGATATCACCCGGGCCATGGAATATCTCATCGAACACAATGTAGGAGTGGAGGTCATCAAGGATGCAAGAGCTGCTGAATAAATGGATCCCCAATGTGATGGGCCGGCTGCCGGATTTCTGGCAGGCCATCGGCGACACGCTGCTGATGGTGGTCTGGTCCGGCGCCATTTCCTTTGTGCTGGGGCTGGCGCTGGGCGTGGTGGTGACGGTGACCCGGCCCGGCGGCATTCTGGAAAACCGGGTCGTCTACCAGCTTCTGGACAAGCTGATCAATTTCATCCGCTCCATCCCCTTCATCATTCTGCTGACGGCGGTGATGCCCCTTTCCCGGCTGATCATGGGAACGGCCATCTATGTCCGGGGCGCCATCGTGCCGCTGGTCTTTGGGACGGTGCCCTTCTTTACCCGGCAGGTGGAGAGCGCGCTGGCCCAGGTGGACAAGGGGCTGGTGGAGGCGGCGCTGGCCATGGGCTCCTCACCGCTGGAGATCGTCTTTCGCGTCTATCTCCGGGAGAGCATTGCAGCCATCGCCCGGGGCACCACCATCACCCTGATCAGCCTTATCGGCCTGACGGCCATGGCCGGCGTGGTGGGCGCGGGCGGCCTGGGCGATTTTGCCATCCGCTACGGCCACGACCGGAACATGACGGATGTGACCTATGTGACCGTTCTGGTGGTCTTCCTGCTGGTGAGCCTGATCCAGTTCATCGGCGGACGCATCGTAAAGAAAAACACCCATTGAATCCATGGGCTTTCAATAAAGAACATCAAAGCATCCACGATTTAGGAGGAAACGAATATGAACCTGAAGAAATCTCTGGCCCTGTGCCTGGCCGCTGCCGCCATTTTGACCCTGCTGTGCGCCTGCGGCAGCCCCGCGAGCTCCAAAACCGAGACCACTACCGTGAAGATCGGCGTCACCGGAAGCTTTTATGAGGACCTGTGGCAGCCTGCCAAGGAGCTTTTGAAAAAGGACGGCATTGATTTGCAGATCGTGCAGTTTTCCGATTTTGTCACCCCAAACAACGCGCTGGCCAACGGAGAGATCGACCTGAATGCCTTCCAGCACCGGGTCTATCTGGAATCTGAGGTGAAAAACTACGGCTACGCCATCCAGAACATCGGCAATACCCTGATCATCCCGCTGAACATCTATTCCCAGAAGGTCTCCTCCGTCAGCGAGCTGAAGGACGGCGATACCGTGGCCATCCCCGACGACGAGAGCAACGGCGGCCGGGCGCTGAAGGTGCTGGAATCCGCGGGCCTTATCACCCTGAGCCCCGATGCCGGCTTCAACCCCTCCGTCAGCGATATCACCAGCTACAAGGTCAAGCTTCAGATCGAGGAGCTGAAGGCCAATGTGATCCCCTCCGTGCTGCCCGATGTGACCGCCGCCGTGGTCAACGGCAACTTTGCGCTGGATTTCGGCCTGAAGCAGGAGGAGGCCATCTTCCAGGATGAAAATCTGGATCAGAAGGAATATTGGTGCCTGATCGCCGCCCGCACCGCCGATTTGGAGGATGCGGACAAAAAGGCCCTGTATCAGTCCATCGTGGACGCTTATCATTCCGCCGAAACGCAGACTGTCTTCGACACCACCTACAAGGGCTATTTCGTCTCCGTGGGCTGGGACGAGGATCTGCTGGGCTGACGGGAGCAGGAAAGGAGAGGTATAGCATGGCTGTGGACAAAAGCATCCTCCGGTCCATTTTCCCCCGGCCGGAGCAGACGGTCTTTGACCGCATCGAGGAAAAATATCTCAGCGATACCTTAGGCCGCAAAAAGGGCCGGGCGGAGGCTCTGGTCTTTCCGGAGAGCACCGAGCAGGTGAGCCGTCTGCTGGCCTATGCCCACGAAAACCGGATCCCTGTCACGCCCCGGGGCGCAGGGACCAATCTGGTGGGCTCCACCGTGCCGCTGGACGGCGGCATCATTCTGGATCTTTCCCACATGAACCGGATCCTGGAGCTGGACCGGGACACCATGACCGTCACCGTGGAGCCGGGCATCCTGCTGCAGGACCTGCAGCGCTATGTGGAGGAGCGGGGCCTGTTTTATCCGCCGGATCCCGGCGATAAGGAATCCTCCATCGGCGGCAACATCAGCACCAACGCCGGCGGGATGCGGGCCGTGAAATACGGCGTCACCCGGGACTATGTCCGCGGGCTGGAGGTGGTGCTGGCCGACGGCACCGTTTTGCAGGCAGGCGGGAAATGCGTCAAGGACGCCAGCGGCCTTTCGCTGAAGAATCTCTTTGTAGGCTCTGAGGGGACGCTGGCGGTGATCACCAAATGCATCCTGAAGCTGATCCCTAAGCCGGAGACCTCCGTCAGCGTGCTGGTGCCCTATGCCGATCTGGAGAAGGGCATCACCAGCGTGCTGGCCATCCTGCAGGCCGGCGCAGATCCCACCGCCGTGGAGTTTATCCAGCGGAAGGTGGTGGCGCTGGGCGAGCGGTATTCTGGCGTGCAGTATCCCTGCCCGGAGGCCGGCTCCTTCATCCTGCTGACCTTTGACGGCCACGCCTCTCAGGTGCAGGAGAGCGTGGAGCGGGTCCGGAGGGTGGCGCTGGAGCACGGCGCCATGGATTATATCGTCCTCGACGATCCCGCCCGGGCCGCGGACATCTGGCGGGTGCGGGGCGCGCTGGTGAAGGCGGTGGAGGCCGTCTCCGAGCAGGAGCCGGTGGACATCGTGGTGCCCATCAGCAAAACCGCCGATTTCATCGCCTTCATCCACACGCTGGAGCAGGAGAGCGGCATGCAAATGGTCAGCTTCGGCCACGCCGGCGACGGCAATGTGCATCTCTGCGTGGTGCGGGGCGACCGGGACGAGAAGACCTGGCGGCGGGAGCTGAAGCAGAATATGGAGAAGGCCTATGCCAAGGCCTATGCCCTGGGCGGCGTCACCTCCGGCGAGCATGGCATCGGCATCAGCAAGCGCCATTATTTCCTGCGGGAAACGCCCCGGGCCAATCTGGAGGTCATGAACCGGGTCAAGGACGCGCTGGATCCCCTGCACATCCTCAACGATAAAAAATCCTACATTCTGGGAGGAACCGACCAATGAAGCCCCTTTCCGGCCGCACTGCGGTCTTTACCGATTCCGTCATCCGCCGGATGACGCGGATCTCCGCCCAATACGGCGCCGTCAATCTTTCTCAGGGCTTTCCGGATTTTGATCCGCCGGAGGCCATCCTGCAGCGACTGGCAGAGGTCGCCCATGAGGATTTTCACCAGTATTCCATCACCTGGGGCGCAAAAAACTTCCGGGAGGCGCTGGCCGCCAAGCAGTCGCCCCGGATGGGCTATACCATCGACCCGGAGCGCGAGATCACCGTCACCTGCGGCAGTACGGAGGCCATGATGGCCGCCATGATGACGGTGGTGGATCCGGGCGATAAGGTCATCGTCTTTTCTCCCTTTTATGAAAACTACGGGGCCGACGCCATCCTCTCCGGGGCGGAGCCCATCTATGTCTCCCTGTGCCCGCCGGACTATCATTTTGATCCCGGCGCGCTGGAGCAGGCCTTCCGGCAAAAGCCCAAGGCGCTGATCCTCTGCAACCCCTCCAATCCCTGCGGCAAGGTGTTTACCCGGGAGGAGCTGCAGACCATCGCCGATCTGGCGGAGCAATACGATGCCTATGTGATCACCGACGAGGTCTATGAGCATATCGTCTATGCTCCCTTCCAGCACATCTATTTCAGCTCGCTGCCCCGGATGCGGCAGCGGACCATCTGCTGCAGCTCGCTTTCCAAGACCTATTCCATCACCGGCTGGCGGCTGGGCTATACCATCGCGCCGGAGGAGATCACCGAGCGCATCAAAAAGGTCCACGATTTTCTCACGGTGGGCGCGGCTGCGCCGCTGCAGGAGGCCGTGATCCCCGGCCTGCGCTTCGGGCAGGACTATTACGACGGCCTGCAGGCGGAATACACCCACAAGCGGGACCTGTTTCTTCAGGGGCTGGACCGGATCGGCCTGACCCACAATGTGCCTCAGGGCGCCTATTATGTGATGCTGGACATCGGGGAGTTCGGCTTTGCCAGCGATCTGGAGTTCTGCGAGACGCTGGCGGAAAGGGTAGGGGTGGGGGCCGTCCCCGGCTCCAGCTTCTTCCGGGAGGATGTGAATCATCTGATCCGCTTCCACTTCGCCAAGAAGGACGAGACGCTGCTGGAGGCCCTGAACCGGCTGGAGCATATCCGGGAGAAGATCCCCGCCCGCCGGTCCTGAGCCGCAGCGCCATAGAAAAAAAGCACCCTCCCGTGTCCCCGGGAGGGTGCGCTTGCAGTTCAGAAAAGATCGCGGCGGACTCATTCCACCATCAGCAGGCCAAAATGGTTCTGTTCCTCGCCCCGTTCCCGCAGGGTATTAGCAGTCCAGCCCGTCCGGATCCCGGCGCATCAGGTCGGCCAGGGTGTAGCTGCTGAGATATTGCTCCATGACCTGCTGCAGGCCCGCCCAGAGGGGCAGCGTCCGGACGATGCTTTCCAGATATTTTTCCGAGATCTCCTGCCGCCGGGCGATGTCCTTCAGGGGGATATAGCCGTCGGAGGGATGCTCCGCCATATCCACCAGCACCCGCAGCGCATAGCGGCCCTTGGTGGAGATCATTATGCGCAGCGCCCCCTTTCCCGTCTGTTCTGCCTTGATTATACTATAGCCCCCCCGGCGGATTGCAACCGCCGTGTTTTTTGCAAAAGCGCTTTTCTTTTTCCGCAGTTTCCGCTATACTGAAGCAAATAACACCAGAACGGAGAGCCTGCCATGAACGATAGCCGCCATTTCGATCCCTTTTCCAGGCCCATGGGCCGCCCCGACTGCCGGCTCGTCCCAAAGCGCCGCCGCTGGCCGCTGCGGGTGCTGCTGGCGCTGGCGGCAGTGCTGGCCGTGGCGGCGGTTTCCGCCGCCTCTGTCTATGGGATGCTGCGGCTGTCCCAGCGGCAGGTGGATCTGACCGGACGGAAGATCGTCTTCCACCCGGTGGAAAAGGACAGCGCAGACGCCCTCTCCCTGCCGGAGCTTTATGAGAAGTGCCGGCCGGTGGTGGTGAATGTGATGGTGCAGGGCTCCGGCGGCGCAGCCAGCAGCAGCGGCACCGGCTTTGTGCTCACGGAGGATGGCTATATCGCCACCTGCGCCCATGTGGTGAC
>USML01000008.1 GCA_900555855.1 uncultured Eubacteriales bacterium
CCGTTGACAAAGGCCGTGCGCACCAGCGCGCGCTCTCCGCCCAGGACCCGGGCATAGATCCGCTCCAGCTTGTCCCGGCCGGTATCGTCGTAGCCATAGCCGGTGGTGCCGTTGAAGTCCGCAGCCTGGACCCGCTCCTCCGCGAAGGCGGCCAGGACCTTTTCCGTGTTGCAGAGGGCGATCCGGTCGATCTCCGCGAAACGGCCGGCACACCGGGCCTCCGCCCGGGCGGCCAGCTCCTGCATCTTCTGGTTCATGATAAAAAGCTCCTTTTCTGTGGATCCGGGCCGGAAGGCGCACCCTCCGGCCCGGCGGAAAGATGATTCAAGAGGAACGGGGGATCAAAGCTGCCGCATGGCGGCGGCGGCCAGCAGGCGGCCCGCCTGACGGACATCCTCCAGATGGACGATCTCCCCGTGGGAATGGACATTGCGGCAGGGGATGCTCACGCAGCTGGCCAGAACGCCGCTGCGGGTGATCTGCATGGCGCGGGCGTCGGTAGAGCCGCCCAGCAGGATCTCATCCTGATAGACGATGCCCGCCGCCTCCGCGCTCCGGCGCAGATGCTCCACGGCCTGGGGATTGGCCCGCATGCCGCCGTCCTTGAGCTTGATGGCGGGGCCGCCGCCCAGACGGACCCGGTTGCGCTGGTGGGGCAGGTATTCCGGTGTGTCGGCCGCCACGGTCACATCCACGGAGAAGCCCATATAGGGCTCGATGCCGAAGGCTGCGGTGGCGCCACCCCGGCAGCCCACCTCCTCCTGCGCGGAGAAGACGAAATACAGATCGTTGGGGCTTTCCTTCACCTGCTCCATGGCCAGCAGAAGGGCGATGCAGCCGGAAAGGTCGTCGGTATAGGAGCTCATCATATTGCCGCCGGCCAGAAGCACGGGCTGGGCGTCGAAGACGCAGACAGAGCCGATGGGCGCAAGCGCTTCCGCTTCTGCCCGGTCCTTTGCGCCGAGGTCGATGAAAAGATCGTGGATATCCACATCATAGGGCGTTTTGCCGGGGATGCCGGCATCCTTGTCCGGCCAGATGCTGCCCCGGACGCCGCGCTCCGTGCGCACGGAAACGCCGATCAGGGAGAAGGGCGTGTGTCCGCCCAGCGGCTCGAACCGGAGAAAGCCCCGGGAGTCGATGTCGGTGATCAACAGACCGAGCACATCCATGTGAGCGGCCAGCATGAGCTTTTTGCCCGGGCCCTTTTTATGGCAGATCACATTGCCCAGCGTGTCGGTATAGACTTCGTCTGCCAGCGGGCGGGCCAGCTCCATGAGCAGCTGCGCCTGGGGTGCTTCAAAGCCGGAGGGCATGGCGCACTGCACCAGACGGCGCTGCAATTCCAGAATATGTTCCATCATGACCCCTCCTTATGTATTCAGGAACGCGGCCAGCAGACGGCCGGCCAGTTCCGCGTCGGTCTTGTCATAGGTCTCCGCAGGAGAATGGATATGGCGGGTGGGGATGCTCACGCAGGTGGCCGCCACATTTTCCAGCGCCTTCTGCATGGCGGAGGTGTCGGTGCCGCCGCCGGTGAGGATCTCCTCCTGCCAGGGGATCTGGCAGTCCCGGGCCGTCTGCCGCAGCCGGGCGTTGAGGGCGGGGCTGCAGATGACGCTGTGGTCCTTGATCTTGATGGTGGGGCCGTTGCCCAGCGTGCGGGTGGGGACCTTCCGGGGAGAAGCGGGCGTATCGTCCACGCCGCAGACATCGCAGGCGATGCCCAGCGCGGGACGGATGGCCTGGGCGGCGCTGAGCGCGCCCCGGCAGCCCACCTCCTCCTGGGTGGAAAAGACATAATAAACATCGTAATTGCCGGCCTTTGCCTGCTCCATGGTCAGCAGCAGCACCACACAGCCGATGAGATCATCGGCATAGGGGCCCACGATGCGGCTGCCCGCCGCCAGCTCCGGCAGACCCTCAAAGGCTGCCATATCGCCGATGTGGATCAGCGTCTGGGCCTCCTCCAGCGAGGAAGCGCCGATATCCAGATACAGGTCGGTATAGCGGATCTGGTTCCAGCACTGGGAAAGCGTCTGGGCGGTTTCCCGGGCGCGGATGATGCCGTGGGTGCCGTTGGGGAAGACCACGCGGCAGTTCACCAGCTCTGCAGGGCTGTGGCCGCCGATGCCGTCGAAATCGGCAAAGCCGTTTTCATCCAGCCCGGTGACAATAAAGCCGATGGCGTCCATGTGGGCGACCAGCATGATCCGTTCGCCGGGGCCTTTTTTATGGCAGATCAGATTGCCCATGGCGTCTGTGGTGATCTTGTCCACAAAGGGCGCGGCCAGCGTCTGCAGCACCTGGGCCACGCCGGTCTGCTCCGAGCCGGAGGGACGGGCGGCCGCCGCCAGCTTCTGATGAAGCTCCAAAACATCAAACATTCAGCTCACCTGCTTCCTTGATGACGATCTCCGCCAGCCGGCGCACCTCTTCCACATCGGGAAGATAGGCCACATTGCAGGCGCAGTGGATGTAACGAACGGGGGTGGAAAGGCCGAAGGCAATGGCGCCGGGGCCTTCTGCCGCGCGGGAGGAATCTGTGGAGCCGTTGGCGGAGCGGCGATACTGCCACCGGACGCCGGCCTTGTCCGCCTGCGCCAGGACCTTTTCCCGGAAGGCGCGCGGATAGACGGTGCCCCGATCCATCAGGGAGACCACCGCACCCGCCCGCTGGCAGCAGGACTGCTTGTGGGAGGGGATCTCCGGCATATCGGCGGCGGTGGTGCCCTCCAGCGTCAGGATGCAGCCGGGCTCCAGCCGATGGGCTGCCGCAGCGGCGCCCCGGGAGCCGATCTCCTCGCCTACGGTAAAGACAAACCAGGTGTCATAGGGCAGGGGCTGGGCCAGCAGCTTGAGCATGACGGCGCAGCCCACCCGGTCGTCCAGCGCCTTGGCCTTGACACAGTCTGTGCCGAAGGGCAGGAAGGCGCTGTCGAACATTACGGGGTCACCGGGCATGGCCAGAGCCTCCGCTTCCTTTTTGCTCTTGCAGCCCATATCCACATAGAGGCTGTTCAGGGCGGGGGCGATCTTGCGCTCCTCCGGCGTGGTGAGATGGACGGCCTTCAGCGCAATGACGCCGGGGGTCTTTTTCCCGCCAACGCGCATCCGGCGGCCGATGAGCACCCGGGGATCCACGCTGCCCACGGCGGAGATATGCAGCATACCGTCCTCCGTGATGTCCCGCACCAGAAAGCCCACCTCGTCCATGTGCGCACAGACCATCATGGGGCGCCGGCGGGGTTTTTCGCCCTTTTTGAACACGAACAGGCTGCCCAGCGCATCGGTGAACAGCTCGTCTGCAAAGGGCCGGGCCTGCTCCTCGATAAAGGCGCGGACCTCGTCCTCATAGCCTGCCACGCCGTCCAGCTGGCAAAGCTGTCTTAAAAGCTCCTTCATTCAGCGCGACCTCCTTCCAGCGACAGGATAAACTCCGCCGTCAGCCGGCCGACGCTTTTCACATCTTCCATGCGCACCAGCTCCACGGGGGAATGCATATATTTCAGGGGCAGAGAGAGCACCAGCGTCTGACAGCCCTCCCGCTGGGTCTGTATCGGCCAGGCGTGGGTGCCGCTGCGGCTGGGGCAGCATTCTGCCAGATGGGGGATCTCCTTGGCGCGGGCGACCTCCATGGCCTTTTTCGCCAGCCGGGGCAGGCTGTTGGAGCCGATGGAGAGGATGGCGCCGTCGCCCAGTTTGGCGCAGACCTGGGGCGCGTCGCCGGTGCGGGCGTGGGTCACATCCACGGCGATGGCATAGTCCGGATGGACCTTATAGGCGTTGATCAGGCCGCCGTCGAAGCCCGTCTCCTCCTTGGTGGAGGCGGAGAGGACTACATTCACCGGCAGCTTTTTGTCCTGCAGCAGCTCCATGGCGTGGAGCAGGCAGACCAGACAGGCCCGGTCGTCAAGGGCCTTGCCGCAGATGGAGTCGTTCTTCAGCTCTATCATGTCGTTGGCAAAGGCCATAAAGTCGCCAACATGGACGACCTCCCGGGCCTGGGGCCCGGTCATACCGATGTCCACCACCATCTCGGGGATGGGGACGGACTTTTTCTGGTCGCCGGCCTTCTGCAGGTGGGGCGGCATGGCCGCCACGATGCCCAGAATGGGGCCGCGGTCCCGGGTGAGGACGGTGAGCTCGCTGCCCAGCAGCATCCGCTGGTCCACGCCGCCCTCGGTGGTGAACCGCAGGAAGCCATCCTCCGTCACCTCCGTGACGGTAAAGCCGATCTGGTCGATATGGGCGTCCAGCAGGACGGTCTTTGCGCCGGGAATGCCGCAGCTGCGCCAGCCCAGCACATTGCCGAAAGCGTCCACCTCAACACGGTCGCAGTAAGGCTCCATCAGCTCCCGGGCGATCTCCGCCACCCGGTGCTCATCGCCGGAAACGCCGTATTCCGAAGTGAGCTTTCGGATCTTCTCCTGTAAGGTCAATTCCGATACACCTCTTTCTCTGTAGTTTCAGGTCGTCGATTTATTTCAGCGCCCAAACCTGCTCCTTGAAATATTGGCCGCGGAGCATGAAATTGGGGAACTGATCAAAGGAAGCGCAGGCCGGGCTGAACAGGACGATATCCCCCGGCCGGGCCAGCGCCCGGGCCCGGCGGATCACATCGTCCAGCCGGTCAAAATGCAGGATCTCCGGCGCACCGGGCCGGTAATGGGAGGAGCGCAGCACGGCGGCCTCGATCTTTTCCGCCGTTGCCCCGCAGAGCAGAAGCAGCCGCACATGCTCCGGCAGCAGCTCGCCCAGCTGGTCGAAGGGGATGTGCTTGTCGTAGCCGCCGGCGATGAGGATCACCTTCTGGGAAAAGCTCTTCAGGCCGGCAATGGTACGGGAGGGGCTGCTGCCGATGGAATCGTTGTACCAGCTTACGCCGTCCAGCTCCCGCACCAGCTCCAGCCGGTGCTCCACACCGCCGAAGGTGCGGGCCACCTGATCCATGACCTCCGGAGAGACCAGACCGCGCAGGGCGGCGCAGGCGGCCATATAGTTTTCAATGTTGTGGACGCCAGGGATGCGGATATCGGCGGCGGCCATCACCGGCGCGCCATCATCTGTGATGACGCCGCCTTCCAGACAGACGCCCTGCGCCAGCCTGCTTTGCCGGGAGAAAAAGCGCACACGGCCCGGGGCCTGGGGCGCCAGCGCCCGGGTGAGCTCGTTGTCGTAGTTCAGCACCAGAACATCCTCCGGCCCCTGCCGGCGGAAGATGTTGCACTTGGCACTGACATATTCGTCCATATCCTTATGGACATCCAGATGGTTGGGGCTCAGGTTGGTGATGACGGCGATGTGAGGCGCCTGCTCCATGCTCATCAGCTGGAAGGAGGAAAGCTCCAGCACAGCAACATCCTCGGGGCGCATCTGTTCCGCCTGATCCAGCAGCGGCGTTCCGATGTTGCCGCCCAGCCAGACGGTTTTGCCCGCGGCCTTCAGCATCTCCGCGATGAGGGTGGTGGTGGTGGTCTTGCCGTCGCTGCCGGTAACGGCGATCTGCATACAGGGACAGACGGCAAAAAAGACCTCCATTTCCGAGGTGATCTCTGCGCCCCGGGCCTTTGCCGCCAGCAGCGCAGGATGGTCGGGCCGCAGACCTGGCGTGCGGAAGATGATGTCCCCCTCCAGCCCGTCCAGATAGCCCTCGCCCAGCACCAGCTCCACGCCCAGCGACTGCAGCTCCGGTACGATCGCGCCCAGCTGCTCCGCTGTTTTTTTATCCCGGGCGGTGAGCCTTGCGCCCGCCCCCGCCAAAAGCCGCAGCAGCGGGCGGTTGGAAACACCGATGCCGATGACGGTGATCCGTTTGCCAGCGGTGCTGCGCAGATATTCCTGGATCGTCATGAAAAAGCCTCCTGTCGGCCAGATTTTTCAACGATATCAGTATACTCCAAATCTCCTGTTCCCGCAACAAAAACTCGGCGCAGTGGGGAAAAATCATGAAAGCAGGGAAATACGCGGAAAAAGGCCGCCCCTACCGGGAGGCCCTTTCCGAACGAAAGGCTATGCGTCAGGCGAAAGGGCGCTTACGGCAGACTCGCAGGGAAGAAAGATATATTCGCCGCCTTCCAGACGCAGGTTGCCCCAGCGAAGCGCGTCTGCGCCGGGGCTCTGGCCGCAGCAGCTGAAGCCCCAGGTGTCCAGCGTGCCTGAAAATGTGACGCCGGCAGAGCAGACGGTGAGCCATTGATCATCCGGCAGGCCTTCGCTGGCATAGCCCCAGTCCTGATAGGGCTCCGCCGCGATGGCGGAGCTGTCAAACAGACGGCACTCCATGCTCACCTCGTCCAGAAGAAGGAAGGTGCGATAGGGGCTTGGCTGATGGAGGGAAGCAAGAAACTGGCCAAAGAGCAGCTCCAGCGCCTGCTGCGGGCCGGCGGCGTCCTGCTGGGGAAGACGGTATTCCGCCAGAGCTTCCCGGCAGGCTTCAAAGCGCCTGGCAGGCTGCCGGTTCGGGTCATATAAAAATTCTGCGTCTATACCAGCATCGGTCCAGAACTGCTCCAACGCCTCGGGCAGACGGAACCACTGGCCGGCGGCGGTTCTTTTGCAGAAGGTCCGACCGTCCTGGCTGCAGAAGTCCAGATACTGCCGCGTGGGCGTTTCGACCGGGTCCGGGCAGAGATATTCCAGCCGGAACAGCACTTCAGGAGCCTGCGGCAGCGCTGCCGGCTCCGCCTGCGCAAGCAGTGTCAGCAGGCGGGGGAGATCCGACGCCGAAAGCAGATAGGCCGGGGCGGCCTGAGATGAAAAGATCAGGCCCGCATAGCCCTGCTGCAGAGCTTCCGCCGCGGGGAGCGCAAGTCCGGCCGGTTCTTTTGGACTTCCGCAGGTGCACAGCAGCAGCAGGCAAAGGGTCAGCAAAAGCATTCGCTTCAGAAAGCAACCGCTTCTGTTTTAAAAAAGGCTCCCGCAGGTCTGCGGGAGCCATTGGAAATGGAAAGACGGATCAGCGGGGGATGTTCAGCGTCTGGCCCACATAGATGCGGTTGGCATCCTTGACGGTGGCGGAGTTGGCCTCGAAGATGGCCTTCCACTGGGCGCCGTCGCCCAACAGCTTCTTTGCGATCTTCCACAGGCTGTCGCCCTTGATGACCACATAGGTGGCAGCGGGCTGCTCCGGCTGAGTGGGCTGCTCGGGCTGAGTGGGCTGCTCGGGCTGAGCGGGCTGCTCGGGCTCGACGGGCGTCTCGGGGATAACGACGGTGATGCGGCCCTGGGGCTTGGCATAGGTCTCGCCCACGACGCCCTTCAGCTGGTTGGTGATATAATCCATCACAGCCACATCCATGGGGATGCCGGTGTCGATGATGGTCTCCGCAGAGGCGAAGGCATAATAGGTGTCGCCGCCGCCGGCGCAGAAGTTGTTGGTGATGACGGCGTAGGTGTCATCGGCCTTGAACTCCTTGCCGTTGACGCTCTCGATGGTGACGCGGTTGATGGTCTTGGGGCCGTAGTAGGTAGAGCCGGGATAGGTCTCGGCGTTGGCGTCATAGGACTTGCCGGTGTCTACGGTGAACTTCAGGCCGGAGACCTGGGGGAAAGCGCCCACGGCATTGGGCGTGCAGTAGGTGGAAGCCTCCAGCGCCTCCAGCAGCTTGGCGCCGGAGATATAGACCAGAGAGATCGTGTTGCCGAAGGGCAGGACGGTATTGATATCGTTCTTGGTGATGTCGCCCGCCTTGATGGCAGCGCGGATGCCGCCGCCGTTGGTGATGGCGACCACATGATCGGCGTCTACAGTGAGACCCTCCCGATTCTGCATGACCTGCCAGACCATGGCGTCGGCGATCAGGTCGCCGTTGTTGGTCTCGCTGTCACGGTTGCCGTTGGGGGCCTTCGCGCCGTTGAGCTCCACCTCGCTCTTGGCAAAGACGGCGCCGTATTCGGCCATGACCCGGTCGATGATGGCCTGCGCGGCGGCGGCCACCTTCGCGTCGCCTTCATAGTTGGGGACAGAGACATCCTTGCCCTCGGCGTTTTTCTCGGTATGATAGACGGGGAGCAGCTCGTTTTTCTCGATCTTCCTGGTGGCGTCGTCAATGACGATGAGGCCCACATTGGCAAAGGCGGTGCCGGTAGACTGGATGGGCTCGCCATTTTCGCCCTTGGTCATGACGGTGTGGGAGTGGCCGTCGATGATGAAGTCGATGCCCTCCACCTTGGAATACAGATCATAGGAGCGATAGGGCTTGGATTCGGCATCCACGCCCAGATGCGCCAGACAGATCACCAGATCGGCGTCCTTCAGGGCAGCCACCTGCGTTTTTGCGGCGGCGTAGAAGGCCTCGTCCGTGGCAAACTTCAGGCCCTTGATCAGCGCCGGGTTCGCCTTGGTCTGGGTCTCGGGGGTCTCCATGCCGAAGAAGCCGAGCTTGACGCCGGACTTGGTGGTGTAGGTGGTATTACCGTCGAAGATGGTCTTGCCGTTGGCATCGAACACATCGGCGCACAGGACCTTGAACTTGGCCTGCTTCATGTTTTCCGCCAGCTGGGCGTAGCCGTAGTCGAACTCATGGTTGCCCAGAGTGACCACATCATAGCCGGCGGCGTTCATCATGGCAACGGCGTCGGCGCCCTTGGTGGAGCTTACATAAGTGGTGCCCTGGCTGTAATCGCCGGCGTCTACCAGGATCACTTCGGCGCCCTGCGCCTCATACTGCGTCTTCAGCGCGGCCATATAGGCATAGCCGGCAACCGCGCCATGGACATCGTTGGAATGGAGGATCACGGTCTTGCCCGCCATCGTGGGGGCGGGAGCGATGACGGCGTCTTCCGCAAAGGCGGGGACGGCCAGCGCAAGGGCCATGGCCAGGGCAAGGAACAGCGCAAGGAATTTCCGATTCTTCATGGGATCTCGCTCACTTTCTTTCTGATATTTGCGCCGCAGCGGGCGCACCTTGATTGTACCCGAACTGCGGACAAAAATGAACCCCGCAAAGCGGGAAAAAATGAACAAAGATTTCCCGGAAAATTTGGCGGAAGGCGGTGAAAAATGGGCCTTGTCAGGGCCTTCCGGTTGGTATAAAATAAATAAGTTATTGAAAATGTCACTTTTTTGACAGAAAGACGGGGAAAAGAGCATGCAGAAGCAGGGCTTTGACAATCAGATCTACATTACAAGGCAGTCGGAGGAGATCCAGCGGCGCATCCAGCAGTTTGGCGGCAAGCTTTATCTGGAGTTTGGCGGAAAGCTGTTTGACGATTATCATGCGTCCCGGGTCCTGCCGGGCTTTGCGCCGGACAGCAAGATCCAGATGCTGAAATCCATGGCGGACAAGGCGGAGATCATCATCGCCATCAACGCCGGGGATATCGTTAAAAACAAGATCCGGGGCGATCTTGGCATCACCTACGATCAGGATGTGCTCCGCCTGATCGACGCCTTCCGGGAGTTTGGCCTGTATGTGAGCTCTGTGGTCATCACCCGCTACAGCGGCGAGCTTTCCGCCCAGGCCTTCCAGCAGAAGCTGGAGAAGCTGGGCCTGCGGGTCTACCGGCATTATCCCATCGAGGGCTATCCCTATAACATCACCGGCATCATCAGCGAGGAGGGCTTTGGCAAAAACGAGTTTGTGGAGACCCAGCGGCCGCTGGTGGTGGTGACGGCTCCCGGCCCCGGCTCCGGCAAGCTGGCGGTCTGCCTGAGCCAGCTGTATCATGAAAATCTCCACGGCGTCAACGCCGGCTACGCCAAGTTTGAGACCTTCCCCATCTGGAACCTGCCGCTGAAGCATCCGGTGAACCTGGCCTATGAGGCCGCCACAGCCGATCTCAACGATGTGAACATGATCGACCCCTATCATCTGGAGTATTACGGCGTTACCACCGTAAACTACAACCGGGATGTGGAGGCGTTTCCCGTTTTGAACGCCATGTTTGAGCGCATCAACGGCAGCAGCCCCTATCATTCGCCCACGGATATGGGCGTCAACATGGCGGGCTATGCCATCGTGGACGACGACGCCTGCTGCCAGGCCTCCAAGGCGGAGATCATCCGGCGGTATTACGGCGCGCTGTGCGACCTGCGCAAGGGCACCGGGACCGAGGCCGCCGTGGAAAAGATCGAGATGCTCATGCGAATGCTGGGCATCAGCTCTGCCGACCGGCCGGTGGTGGCGGCGGCCCAGGCCCGGGCGGAGGAGACGGGGAAGCCCGCCGTGGCTATCCAGCTGCCGGACGGACGGCTGGTAACGGGCCGCACCTCCGATCTGCTTGGCCCCTCTGCGGCAGCCCTGCTCAACGCGGTGAAGGGCATCTGCCGCATCCCGCGGGAGGATAATCTGATCACCCGCGGCGTCATCGGGCCCATCCAGAGCCTGAAGACGGAGGTCCTGGGCAACCACAATCCCCGGCTCCATTCCGATGAGGTGCTGGTGGCGCTGTCCATCAGCGCGGCCCTCAGCGGCGAGGCCCAGCGGGCCTGCGCCCATCTTTCCGATCTCCGGGGCTGCGAGGCCCATTCCACGGTGATCCTGCCCCAGGTGGACGCGGATATCTATCGGAAGCTGGGCATCCACCTCACCTGCGACCCCGCCTATCAGACGAAAAAGCTCTATCATAAATAAAGTCAGGACAGAAAAAGGCTCCCCCGCGGGGGAGCCTTTTCTTTTTGGAAAATCGGAAAGGACGGGCGAAGCCCGGCGGTCTGCCTGCTTCAGGAATCGGCGGAGTATTGCTCCAGCAGCGGCGTGGCCTGCTTCCGGTATTCGGAGGGCGAGCTGCCCACCAGGCGGATAAAGTTGCGGTAAAAGGTGGAAAAATCCTGATAGCCCACCCGCTCGGCGATCCGGGAGATGGGCAGATCCGTCTCGCCCACCAGCTGAGCCGCCGCAAGGATGCGCTGGTCGGAGATGAATCTGCGGACGGTCTTGCCGGTGACGCGGGGAAACTGCCGGTAAAGATCGGATTTAGACAGTGTGCATAGCTGAGCCAGCCTGTCTATCGTCAGATCCTCGGCATAATGGGCGGCGATGTAGGCCACGCACTGCTCCACGGCGGCTTCTGCAGAGGAATGGGACAGCCCCGCATCCTGCGTGGGATCCAGCGAGCGCAGGAATTCCAGAAGGATCGCCTTGGACAGCAGCGACCCCGAGCTCTGGCTCACATGATAGGGCAGGGCCTGTTCGCTGAGCAGCAGCCGCAACAGCGCTTCCAGCCGCGCCGCCATAGGCGCGGAAAGATGGAAAAGGCACTGACGGCCCAGCTCCTCCGGCGTCAGACGGGGAAAGCGGGCAAAGATCTCCGCCGCCATGGCCGGGGTGAAGGACAGGCAGAAATAGTGGGCCGGCGTTTCAAAAAAATCCAGAGCATGCCAGACCTCGGCCGGGGTAAAGATCAGATCCCGGGGGCCGGGCTCATAGTGCTGGTTGTTCTGCTGATGCAGAAGGCTGCCCTCCAGCACCAGATAAAACTGATAAAAGGCGTGGGTGTGGGACGCGGTGGAAAAGTCCCGGCGGGTATCTTCATAGAGGAAATATTCCGCGCCGGCGCTGAAGGAGAGGGAACGGGTCAGCGTGATCATATGCAGGCCTCCGGAAGAAGAAATTTTGCGGGGCTTGGGGAGAAAATCAAAAAACACAGAATAGAATTGGCAAAATGCACTATAAAACGCGTATTTATTTGGGTATCCGACACCAATTATAACAAAGAAAGAGAAAAAATGCAATAGAATTTGCAATACAGATAGAAAATGCAATTGTGATAGCAGGCGCTATCGTGTAGAATAGGGGCATAAAAATACACGGGCCGTTCATAAAAAGAATACAGCACGGAACAGCCGTCCCCGGCGATTTTCTCTGCAATAAAGCGTAAAGCAGCTTTATGATAATAAAAAACCAAAAGGAGGCCCCAGTATGAAAAAATTGATCGCACTGTTTCTTTTGACTGCCATGGTGCTTACCCTGTGCGCCTGTGGCAATGGAAGCAAGCCATCCGGCGGCAAGGAAAACTCGGATGAGTTTGTCATCACCTACAGCAATGGCGAGCAGCCCGAAGCAATGGATCCCATCACCAGCAATTACGCGGCAACCTCCATCGTCATGTATAATATTTATTGCGGCCTGGCCCGCATCGGCGCCAATGGCGTTGCTGAGCTGGCCTATGCCGACGATTACTCTGTCAGTGATGACGGCCTGGTCTGGAAGTTCCACATCCGGGAAAACAGCAAGTGGTCTGACGGATCCGAGCTGAACGCCCACGACTGGGTGAGGGGCTTTGAATATCATATGCGCCCCGAGGTCAACTGCCGCGCCTATGACCTGAAGAAGTATGTCAAAAACAGCGAGAAGTACCGTCTGGGCGAATGCTCCTGGGACGAGGTGGGCTTCAAGGCGATCGACGATCATAACCTGGAGATCACGCTGGAAAATCCCTGCACCTATTTCCTGGATGTGGTCTGCACCTATATCCCCTACAAGGTGGATGTGATGGAAGCCAACGCCAACTGGGCCAAGAACCCCGAGACCTATATCACCAACGGCGCCTTCCGCGTCACGGAGATCGTGGATCAGGTGAGCTTCAAGACGGAAAAGAACCCCTATTATTTTGACGCGGACAAGGTTCAGGTGGATAAGCTGAACTTCAAGTGGATCGATGATGAGGCCGTGGAGCTTTCCTCCTATAAAAACGGCGAGATCGATGTTTCCGACAACCTGAGCGCTGAGGCAGAGCAGACCTATCGGGACAAGCCGGACTATTACGCGGCGGAAAAGATCGGCGTCCGCTATATCACCTGCAATACGGAGCACATCACCGACAACCGCATCCGCAAGGCGCTGGCTTACGCCATTGACCGGGATATGCTTATCAAGATCGAGGGCTGCGCCCACAAGGCGGCCACCGGCCTGGTGCCCTATGGCATCCACTGGAACGGCAAGCAGTGGCGCGATGTTGCCGACGAGAAAAACGGCGGCAAGCTGGTGGAATATGATCTGGAGAAGGCAAAGCAGCTGCTGGCCGACGCCGGCTATCCCAACGGCGAGGGCCTGCCGACTTATACCTACATCTGCTACAATACCGCGACCGACCGCGCACAGGCCCTGCAGAACATGTGGAAGGCCATCGGCGTAAATGTGGAGATCGTTTCCTATGAATCCTCCACCTACTGGGATGTGTTTGACACCGAAAACTGGGACATCGCCGACGACGGCTGGACCGGCGACTTTGACGATCCCAACACCAATATGTTCCTCTGGGAGGAATACCGCGAGGTCAAGGCGGACGGCACGCTGCAGGATGCCCGCTGGCACAACGAAGCGGCCATCGAATACGACCGGCTGCTGAAGGAGACCTATAAGGAGACCGATTATGAAGCCCGCATGGAGCTGTTCCGTGAGGCGGAAAAGGTCCTGCTCGATGATATGCCCGTGCTCCCGGTGTATTTCTACCGTGACACCATCCTGATCAACCCCAAGATCGAGGGCATCGTCAAGAGCTATATCGGCCATGTGTTCTTCCAGTATGCACGGCAGAAATAAAGAAGCGGCAAGCCGCTGACAGATATCCTTGCAGGGCCGCGGGCAAGCCCCGCGGCCCTGCTGCAGCTTCCGATTTGGAAATGAAAGAGAAACGGTGGTATTTCTATGGCAAGATATATAATCAAACGGGTGATCGCGGCTGTGATCTCCATGTTTTTCCTCATTACGATCACCTTTTTCCTGACCCGGGCCATCCCCGGCGGCCCCTTCAGCGCCGGCGAGCAGAAGGACCTGAACCCGGAGATCGTCGAGGCCATCCGGGCGCGCTACGGATTGGACAAGTCGGTCTTCGAGCAGTATCTGAACTATCTGGGCAAGCTGCTGCAGGGAGACATGGGCGTTTCCTATAAAAAAGTGAATTATACGGTGGACGAACTGATCATCGGCGGCTTCCCGGCGTCTGCGCAGGTGGGCGCGGTGGCCATTATCGTTGCGCTGGTCATCGGCATCCCTCTGGGGATCCTGGCGGCGCTGAAACGGGGAACCTGGTCAGACATGGCGGCTATGATCATCGCCACCATCGGCATTTCCATTCCCACCTTTGTCATAGCCATGCTGCTGATGTATCAGTTCTGCATGAAGTGGGGCGTGCTTCCCAACACCGGCTGGGGCGAGATGAAGCATTTTATTCTGCCGGTGGCCTGCCTCTGTCTGGCGCCCATCGCCCATATCACCCGTCTCATGCGATCCTCCATGCTGGAGGTCTCCCGGCAGGATTATGTGCGCACGGCCCGCTCCAAGGGCGTCCCGGAGGGCAAGGTCATTGGCAAGCACATGGTGCGCAACGCCATTTTGCCCGTGGTCACCTATCTGGGGCCGCTGGTAGCCGCGCTGACCACCGGCAGCTTTGCCATCGAGCGGCTCTTTATGATCCCGGGCATCGGCCGGTATTTCGTCAACGCCGTGGGCGACCGGGACTATACGGTCATCATGGGCCTGACGATCTTCTACGGCGCCTTCATCATGCTTTGCACATTGCTGGTGGATATCGCCTACGCGATCATTGACCCCCGCGTGAAGCTGGACCAGTAAGGAGGAAGCAGCTATGGCAAAAAAGATCAATATGTTTCCGCCCATTCCGGAGCCGCCCTATACCATGGAGAGCAGGGACATTCCCCTGGAGCTGTTTCAGCCCATGGACGAGGCGGAGCGGACCATGGATCAGATCAACCGGCCCAGCATTTCCTATTGGCAAAATGCCTATCGGAAGATCAAGGCGGATCCGCTGGCCGTTATTGGGTTTATCTTTATTTTCCTGATGATCCTGTTGGCGGTGTTTGGCCCGATCTTCAGCCCATATACCTATGAGCAGCAGGATTATGAGGCCATCTACCAAACGCCAAACGCCCAGCATCTGCTGGGGACCGATATGTTCGGCCGGGATCTCTTTACCCGGATCGCTTACGGCGCCCGGATCAGCCTGACCATCGGCTTTGTGGCCGCGCTGGTCAACATGGTCATCGGCGCGCTTTACGGCGGGATCGCGGGCTTCTTCGGCGGCAAGGTGGATATGATCCTGATGCGCATTGTGGATATTTTCGCCGCAGTCCCCTCGCTGCTGTATATCATTCTGCTGATGATGTTTCTCGGCTCCAATCTGCAGAGCATTCTGATCGCACTGTGTCTGACCTACTGGTTCAGTACAGCCCGGCAGACCCGCGCGCAGATCCTGTCCATCCGCAATCAGGACTTCGCCATGGCGGCCAAGGTGGCGGGGGAGACGGATTTTCAGATCTTGCTCCGGCACCTGATCCCAAACAGCATCGGCCCCATTATCGTTACCGTTTCCTCGCTGGTGCCTGCCGCCATTTTTGAGGAGGCGTTTCTGAGCTTTATCGGAATCGGCATCGCCGTTCCCGTGGCCAGCTGGGGAACGCTGGCCAACGACGGGATGAAGGTCATGGGCATGTATCCCTATCTGATGATCTATCCCGCCGCAGCCATCAGCCTGACCATGTTTGCGCTGAACTTTATCGGCGACGGTCTGCGGGACGCGCTGGATTCCCGCCTGAAGAAATGAGCAAGGGAGGAGCAAGGATATGAGCGAGCATTTATTGGAAGTGAAAAACCTTCGCACCAACTTTGCCACCGGCGGCGGGATCGTTCAGGCGGTGCGCGGCGTGAGCCTTTATGTAGACGCCGGCGAGTTTATCGGCATCATCGGCGAATCCGGCTGCGGCAAGAGCGTCAGTATGATGTCGGTCATGCAGCTGCTGGCGGATAACGCCGCCGTCCGGGCCGACGCCATCCTGTTTGACGGCATGGATCTGCAGAAGCAAAGCCGCAAGCAGATGCGAAAGCTGCTGGGCAGCAGCATCGGCATGATCTTTCAGGATCCCATGACCTCGCTGAACCCGCTCTATACCATCGGGAACCAGCTGATGGAGCCGCTGCGGCAGCATCAGAGGATGACGCGCGCGGCAGCAAGGGCAAGGGCGCTGGAGATGCTCCGGCTGGTGGGCATCAATGAGCCGGAAAAGCGGCTGAAGCAATATCCCCATGAGCTTTCCGGCGGTATGCGGCAGCGGGTGATGATTGCCATTGCCATGTGCTGCACACCAAAGCTGCTGATTGCAGATGAGCCTACTACGGCGCTGGATGTGACCATTCAAGCACAGATCATGGAGCTGATGGCAGAGCTGAAGGATCGGTTTTCCACGGCCACGATCCTGATCACCCACGATCTGGGCGTGATCGCCAGCGTCTGCAGCCGGGTGATGGTCATGTACGGCGGAAAGATCATGGAGGAGGGCTCCGTGGAGGACATTTTCTATGCGCCGGGCCATCCTTATACCGAAGGCCTGCTGCGGTCGGTTCCCGGAGATGGCTCCGGCTCCAGAGAAAAGCTGATCCCCATCCCCGGAAGTCCGCCGGATCTGATGAATCCGCCGGTGGGCTGTCCCTTTGCGGCCCGCTGCCCCAAGGCCATGCGGATCTGCAGCATGGCGCCGGCGGAGCTGACAGAGCTCGGCCCCAATCATCGGGCCGCCTGCTGGCTGCACCATCCCCAGGTCAAATCCCTGCAGAATTGAGGTGCCATCATGGAGGAGAATAAAGTATTACTGGATGTACAGGGCCTGAAGATGCATTTTCCCGTGCGGGGAAAGGGCCTGAGCAAAAATGGCGGCGTATTGAAAGCGGTGGACGATGTTTCCTTCTCCATCCAGCGGGGCAGGACCTTCGGCCTGGTTGGAGAATCCGGCTGCGGCAAGACCACGGTGGGCCGCACCATCCTGAAGCTGTATCAGGCCACAGCGGGAAAGGTGATCTACGACGGCAAGGACCTTACTGCGATGACGGACAAGGAGTTTTTTTCCATGCGGCGGGAGCTGCAGATGATCTTTCAGGATCCCATGACCTCGCTGGATCCTCGCCAAACGGTGAATGAGATCGTCGGCGGGCCGCTGCGGCTGCAGAAGATGGTCGGCAGCAAAAAGGAGCAGGACGAGCGGGTTCTGGAGCTGCTGCACATGGTGGGCCTGAAGGATGACCATGCCAACCGCTATCCTCATGAGTTTTCCGGCGGACAGCGGCAGCGCATCGGGATCGCCCGGGCGCTGGGTCTGGAGCCGCGGTTTATCGTCTGTGACGAGCCGATCTCCGCGCTGGATGTATCCATTCAGGCGCAGGTGGTCAATCTGCTGGAGGACTTTCAGGAGCGGCTTGGCCTGACCTATCTGTTCATCTCCCACGACCTTTCCATGATCCGGCATATTTCCCATCAGGTGGGCGTGATGTATCTGGGCCATCTGGTGGAGGTGGCGGAGGTGGAAGAGCTTTATACCAATATGCGCCATCCTTATACGCAGTCGCTGATGTCGGCTGCGCCCATCGCCGATCCCAGGGCCGCTGCTGTCAGCCAGCGGATCATTCTGGAGGGCGATGTGCCCTCGCCGCTGAATCCCCCCAGCGGCTGCCCCTTCCGCACCCGCTGCCGGTTTGCCACCGAGCAGTGCGCATCGGAGATGCCCGCGTTGGAGGATATCGGCGGCGGCCATCTGGTGGCTTGTCATCATATGCTGTAAATGCAGCCAGACACAAAGAAAAGAGCTCTCTGGGGAGAGCTCTTTTTATGCGGAGTGCGAAAAGACGCTGGAGCGGCGGCCTTTTGGCAAATACCGCAGGCTTCCCTTGTCAAAGGCGCGGATCTGCGGTACAATAGAAACGATCATTCTTAGGAGGCGCCGCGCATGAATCTTTCCGCTCTGCTGATCTATATGGCGGTCTCGTCCGTCACGCCGGGACCCAACAACCTGATGAGCATGTATCTTGGCATCCACCATGGGCTGCGGGGCAGCACAAAATTTCTCGCCGGCAGCGCCCTGACCTTGCTGCTGAAGGCGCTGATCTGCGGCGGACTGAATGTTCTGCTGGCAAAGTGGCTGCCGGCGGCGTCGGTCTACCTGAAATGGCTGGGGGCGGCCTATATGCTCTATCTGGCCTTCTGCATGGCGAAAAGCGGCTTTCAGCAGGGAGAGGGGCCGGAAAAGCAGGGGGAAAACACCTTTATGGCAGGCGTTTTGCTCCAGTGCCTCAACATGAAAAGCTGGCTTTCCGCCCTGAGTATGTTTTCCGTCTATGTCATGCCCTTCACCACCGGAGGATCCGCCGTTGCGGGCGTTTCGCTGGCCTTTTGTCTGATGATTCTGCTGTCGTCGGTGATCTGGTGTCTGTTTGGACAGGGCATCCGACGGCTTTATGAGAAATGGCGTCTGCCCATCAGTCTGCTGATGGCGGCGTCGCTGGTGTTCTGCGCCTGGACGGCGATCCGGTAAAGAAGAACAGGAAACGGCACACGGCGCTTTGCCCTGTGCCGCTTTTGAAATAAAAAGGAGGAATATCATGCGAATCACAGAAGTCCGGCTTGGCAGGATCTCCGTTCCCCTGAGAGTCCCCTTTAAGACCGCCCTGCGCCGGGTAGACAGCGTGGAGGATGTTATCGTGGAGGTGCGCACCGATGTGGGCGCCGTGGGCTATGGCGAAGCGCCGCCCACCGGCGTGATCACCGGCGACACCACGGGCAGCATCCTGGGCGCCATCCGGGATCATATCGCAAAGGCCATCCTCGGCCGGGAGGTGGACGACTTTGAGGATCTGATGCAGGCGGTGCAGCGGTCCGTCGTCAAAAACACCAGTGCCAAGGCCGCCGTGGACATGGCCCTCTGGGATCTTTACGGCCAGCTTTATGATATCCCGGTGCATAAGCTCATGGGCGGCGCGCGCAGACAGATCATTACGGATATCACCATCAGCGTCAATCCGCCGGAGGAGATGGCCCGGGATGCGCTGGACGCCGTCCGCCGGGGCTATGACTGCCTGAAGGTCAAGGTGGGCGCCGATCCCACGCTGGATGTGGCCCGTCTGGCCGCAGTGCGGCAGGCGGTGGGACAGCAGGTCTGCATCCGCATCGACGCCAATCAGGCGTGGCAGCCCAAGGAGGCCGTCCGGATCCTGAACCAGATGCAGGAGCGGGGGCTGCAGATCGAATTTGTGGAGCAGCCGGTGGCCGCCCACGATTTTGACGGCCTGAAATATGTCACCGAGCGCAGCTATGTGCCCGTTTTGGCCGACGAGAGCGTCTTTTCCCCCGAGGATGCGCTGCGGATCATGCAGATGCGGGCGGCGGATCTGGTGAACATCAAGCTGATGAAATGCGGCGGACTGTATAACGCCCTGAAGATCGCTTCCGCCGCCGAGGTCTATGGGGTGGAATGCATGATCGGCTGTATGCTGGAGGCGAAGATCGCCGTCAACGCGGCGGTGGAGCTGGCCTGCGCCAAAAAGATCATCACCAAGGTGGATCTGGACGGGCCGGTGCTTTGCTCGGTGGATCCCATTCAGGGCGGCGCAGTGTTCCGGGAGAAGGAGATCACCGTCTCCGACGCGCCGGGTCTGGGCATCCAAGGCATCGACCCCGCCTATCTTACCTGGCTGGAATAAAAAAACCGCCCCGTTCGAGGCGCGGAGGGAAGGCGAACACAAATGCGTAAAAATATCGGAAAAAAGCCGTGGTTTTATCCGCTGCCGGTGCTCATCATCGGCACCTATGACGAAAACGGCGTGCCGGACGCCATGAACGCCGCCTATGGCGGGCTTTATACGGCGGACATGATCGAGTTTTGCATTGCCCACAGCAGAAAGACCTTCCGGAACCTTCAAAAGACCGGGGCCTTTACCGTCAGCTTTGCAGACAAGGCCAATCTGGCCGCCAGCGATTATGTGGGGCTGGTCTCCGGCAACGACACGCCGGACAAAATGAAAAAGGCCGGCTGGACGGTCCGCCGGTCGGAGACGGTGAATGCGCCGATCTTTGAGGAGCTGCCGGTCACATGGGAATGTGAGCTGGTGCGGATCACCGAGGAAGGCAATGTTCTTGGCCGGCTCATCAACATCAGCGTGAATGAGGCGGTGCTGGACGGCGCGGGCCGGATCTCCATGGAGAAATTCACGCCGCTGGTCTTTGACCACGCCACCAATGATTACCGGAGCGTCGGGGGCGTGGCCGGAAAGGCCTTTGAAGCGGGCAAGGCCCTGGAATAAGCCGCCGGGCCGGCACAAAAACAGCAGCTACAGCCAGAGGAGCTCCTCTGGCTGTTTTTCTGTGCAGAGAAAGAGGGAAAAGCCGGGGCGGAAGGCGGGCCGGGTCAGAAAAGCATCCGGCAGGGCGGGGAAGCGGCCTGCGGCGTCGACGGTGGAAAAATGCCGGGCAGGCAGCAGAAGGCCCGTGCCGCGGTATTTCAGATAGCTTTCCCGGGCGCTCCAGACCTCAAAAAAGGCGGTCTCGCCCCGGGCGCGGACAAAGGCGGCCTCGTTGGGATGAAAATACCGCTCCGCCATGGCCTGCCAGGGGCGGGCGTCCTGCCGCTGCACATCCAGCCCCACCTCCTGAGAGGAAAGGGCGCACAGCCAAAGCCCGCCGCTGTGGCTGATGCTGAAGCGCAGGCTGGGGCAGTCTGGAAAAAAGGGTTTTCCGTGGGGGCCGAAGGCCAGCGTCAGCCGTTCCGGCGGGGCGCAGGATACCGCCAGCTGCTGCAAAAGCGCATGGGAGCGCGCCCTTCCCCCGGAAAAGGGGCGGACGGCCAGCAAAACGGCGCCGGGGCGAAGCGCGTTCATGGGGTCACCTCCGAAAGCGCCCGGAAGCTCCCGCCAGATCCACCTTGCAGAAGCCCAGGACCGCGCCGTCCTGCTCCGCCGCGGCGATCCGGGAGGAGCCTTCGGCGAGGGCGCGGGAAAACAGGGCCAGCGTCTCCTCATAGGGGCGGCTGGGATAGCTGCCGGCAAAATGGACGGAGACCCGGTTATGGTGCTGCGCCAAAGCCTCCAGACAGGGGCGCAGCGCAGGGACGCAGGCGGGAGAAAGCTCTTTCAGAAGCATAAGTTCCTCCGGTTCAGGCGAAATAGCGGGCGATCTCTTCCATGCGGGAGGGCTGGTCCACGCCGAAGGGACAGCGGGCGGCGCAATGCCCGCAGGAAATGCAGGCGGAAGAGTTGACGGAGAGCTTGCCGTAATGGCTGGCGGCAAGGGCGTCGCCGGCCCGGGCCAGGTCGTAGTATTTATTGACCAGACCCACATCGATGCCGGCGGGACAGGGCTGGCAGTGGTTGCAGTAGACGCAGCAGCCGGTGGCGCCGGGCGGGGAGAACTGCCCGATGCAGGAATAATCCAGCGCTTCGGCAGAGGACTGGGGGAAATCCAGCAGGGCCTGCAGATCGTCCATGCCGCGGACGCCGGGGACCACAGACAGCACGCCGGGCCGGGCCAGCGCATATTGCAGGCACTGGAAGCGGGTCAGGGCCTGATGGAAGGGCGATTCCGCCTCGGAGAGGAGCTTGCCGGCAAAAAAGGGCTTCATGACGGAGATGCCCACGCCCTCCGCCTGACACCGGCGGAACAGCGCCGCCCGCTCGCCGCTGGAGCCCAGGGCAAACTCATCGCCCTGCTCCAGATCGTAGGCGGGGTTGATGGAAAACATCATCATGTCCATCAGGCCGGTGTCCAGCAGACGCTGGGCTACGGCGGGCGTATGGGAGGAAAAGCCCAGATGGCGGAGATGGCCGGCCCGGCGCATGGACTGGGCAAACTCCAGAATTCCGTTTTTCTCCAGCGCGTCGATGTCGGCCAGCTCGTCTACACAGTGGAGGAAGCCGAAGTCTGCATAGTCGGTGCCCAGCGTTTCCAGCTCCCAGGCGAAGGTCCGCTGGATCTCGCTCAGATCCCGGGACCAGCCGTATTCGCCGCTTTCGTTGTAGACGGCGCCCAGATGCAGCTGGAAGAAGACCTGCTCCCGGCGGCCGCGGATGGCCTGGCCGAAGGGCGCGTAGGTCTTGGCTGCGCCGGCGCAGAGGTCGAAGAAGTTGATGCCGTGGGCGATGGCGGTCTCGATGACCTGCCGGATCTCTGCCGCCGGGGCCTGCTGGATGCCTCCCAGACCCAGCCCAAGCGTGCTGAAGCGCTTTGTGGGAGCGCCGTGGGGAAGCACTCGGTATTCCATAAAATGGATCCTCCTTTTCGGCGGCCATGGAGCCGCCGGAATTGTATAAGCCAAGTGTAGCACCTGAAGCCGGATTCAGGTCAAGAGTTTTTTATTTCTTACAGAGAAAACAGTCCCATGCCCAGCAGGGCCGAGAGCAGCAGCATCAGCATGGGGGAGGGGGCCTTGCTCCGGCGGAGCTTCCAGAGCAGGCGGAAGGCCAGCAGCAGAAGCAGCACGGCGATGCTCCGCCAATCCGGCAGCAGCGGCTCGCCCAGCCGGGAAAGGCCCAGCAGCGTGCTCAGCCCCATGGTGACGGCGGTGGAAAGGATCATGGCCACCACGCAGGGCCGAACGCCCCGGAGAAAGGCCTCCACGCCGGCATAGCGCAGCAGATCCCGCAGCAGGGCGGCAATCAGC
Source organism: uncultured Eubacteriales bacterium (assembly GCA_900555855.1). Lineage (GTDB taxonomy): Bacteria > Bacillota > Clostridia > Oscillospirales > Butyricicoccaceae > UBA4644. Next base: position 22,379 of record USML01000008.1, read on the forward strand.
AGAATGATGCAGAAGGAGGGCAGCGCCACGCCCAGCGTGGCGGCCGCAGCGCCGGGAAGACCTGCCTGGGAGGCGCCGATGAAGGTGGCCATGTTGACAGCCAGAGGGCCGGGGGTGGATTCGGAGACAGCGATGAAGCTGAGAAAGTCGCCCTCCGACAGCCAGCCGTTGGAAAGAACGGTCTCCCGGATCAGAGAGATCATGCCGTAGCCGCCGCCGAAGGAGACGGCGCCGATCTTCAGAAAGGCAAGGAAAAGCCGAAGGATCATCGGTCTCCCTCCCTTTGGCGCAGGCGGCCCAGCAGAAAGAGAAACAGGCTCAGCGCGCCGCAGATCAGGATGTAAAACACGGAGGAAAAGCGGACGGCACACAGAGAGAAAACCGTCATCACCAGCAGGACGGCGATCAGCAGCAGACGGGAGAGGACCGTTTTTTCCAGCGCCTTCTGCATCCGCAGCCCGGCAGAGCAGATCAGATAGATCACGCAGACCCGGATCCCCCGGAAGGCTCGCTCCACCCAGACCAGCGAAAGGAACCGGTCAAAAAACAGGGAGATCAGATAAATGATGACGAAGGATGGCAGGCACACCGCCAGCGTGGCGGCGGCAGAGCCCAAAACGCCGCCCAGCCGGTAGCCGATATAGGTGGCGCTGTTGATGGCCACTGGGCCGGGGGTGGATTCGGAGATGGCGACCATGTCTAAAAACTCCTCCCGGGAGAGCCAGCCCTGCTTGTCGATGATCTCGCTTTCCAGCAGGGCGATCATGGCATAGCCGCCGCCGAAGGTAACGGCACCGATCTTGAGAAAGGTCAGAAACAGCTGCGGCAGAATACCCTTGCCGCCGGCCGGCTTTGGAAAGGCTTGCATAAAACCACCTCACTGGAGCATAGCATACCCCGGCGGCGGGGAGATGTCAATGAAATTCCAAGGAAAAACGGGCTCCGCGTCTGGCGCAGGAGCCCGCATCTCCGGCCCGGGACGGGCGCGGTCATTTTGCGTAAAGCTGGCCCACCAGCCAGTTGGTAAAGCGGCGGGGCAGCAGCTTGACGATCATACAAAACACCTGATACTGCAGGCCGATGGCCATCAGGGGACGGGTGTGCTTTTTCAGGGCCGCATGGCAGATAAAGCGGCCCGCGGCGGCGGGGTCCATGCCGCCCTGCTCGTCCTTTTCCATGGCGGCCACCGAGCGGGAGATGCGTCCGCCGTAAAGCGCGTCGCCAGCGGCGGATTTTTCCCGGGCAGCAGTGAAGCCCGTGCGGATATCGCCGGGCAGGATGGCACAGACGGTGATGCCAAAGGGCTTTACCTCGTTGTGCAGCGCCAGCGTGTAGCTGTCAATGGCGGCCTTGGCAGCGGAATAATAGGCCTGGAAGGGGATGGGGATGGGGCCGGCCACGGAGCTGATATTGACGATGCGGCCGCCGCCCTGCTGCCGCAGAATGGGCAGCAGCACATGATTTACCCGCACCATACCGAAAAAGTTCACATCAAACTGCTTTTGTGCATCAGCGGTCTCGGTAAACTCTACTGCGCCGGAGATGCCGAAGCCCGCGTTGTTCACCACGATGTCGATGCGGCCCTCCTGCTGCAGGATGGTCTCTGCGGCGGCGCGAAGCTGATCCTCCCGGGTCACATCCGCCTGCAGATGGGTGATCGCCCCTTCCGGCGCGCCGCCCCGGCGGCTGAGGGTATAGACCCGGCAGCCCTGCGCCGCCAGCGCGCGGGCCGTGCACAGCCCGATGCCGGAGGTGCCGCCGGTGACCAATGCTACCCGGCTCATAGGGCGAGCTCCTTCAGGACGGCTGCAATGATATCCACCGCTTCATCCACCTGGGCGGGCGTGTGGGTGGCCATCAGGCTGCAGCGCAGCAGACAGCCGCCGGGGGCGCAGGCGGGGGGCAGCGTGGCATTCACATAAACGCCCCGCTCATAGAGGGCCTTCTGAGCCCGGAGGGTGATCTCCGGCTCATAGGTGTAGATGGGGATGATGGGCGTCTCCGCCATCATGATCTTGACGCCCCGCTCTGTGAGCCTGTCCCGCATATAGCGGGAGATGGTCTGCAGCTGGGCCTGCCGCTCCGGATGGGCGGCAAGATAGCGCAGGGAGGCGTTTGCCACGGCGATGCAGGCCGGGGGAACGGAGGCGGAGAAGATATAGGGGCGGGAATTGCAGCGGACATAGTCGCAGACCCGGGCTTCCGCCGCCATATAGCCGCCCAGACTGGCCAGCGACTTGGAGAAGGTGCCCATATACACATCCACCTGATCCTCCAGGCCGAAATAGCTGGCAGTGCCGCGGCCGCCCTCACCGATGACGCCGAAGCCGTGGGCGTCGTCTACCATGGTCCGGGCGCCGTATTTTTTCGCCAGACGGACGATGGCGGGCAGGTCGGCAATATCGCCGCCCATGGAAAAGACGCCGTCGGTGACGATCAGGCAGCCGGCCTTTTCCGGCACCTTTTGCAGCTGGGCCTCCAGATCGGCCATATCGTTATGGCGGTAGCGGAGCATTTTGCCGTAGCTGAGCCGGCAGGCGTCGTAGATGCTGGCGTGGTTTTCCCGGTCGCAGATCACATAGTCGCCCAGGCCCACCAGCGCGGAAATGATGCCAAGATTGGACTGGAAGCCGGTGGAAAAGGAGACCACATCCTCCTTGCGCAGGAAGGCGGCCATCTCCCGCTCGAAGGTCAGGTGGAGCTCCAGCGTGCCGTTGAGCAGGCGGGAGCCGGAGCAGCCGGTGCCATAGCGGCGCAGCGCGTCCAGCCCGGCCTGCATCACCTCCGGCTGAGTGGTGAGCCCCAGATAGTTGTTGGAGCCAAGCATGATCCGGCGGCGGCCCTCCATGATGACCTCGGTGTCCTGCCGGGACTGAAGCTCCCGGAAGTAGGGGAACAGATCCTGCTCCCGCAGGTCGTCGATGTGGGAGCGGCGGTAGCATTTTTCAAACAGATCCATGTATACAGCCTCTTTTCTGAAAGAACATCAGGATATTTAAGTAAAAATATTGAAGTTTTTTCTATTATAGCAAAGGCGCTTTCTGCCGTCAAGCGGGTTTTTCTTAAGGTTTGCCGGCGGAGAGGGGAAAGAAAAAAGCGCCCCGGAGCGGAGGCTTCGGAGCGCGGAAAAAAGGCATCAGACAAGGCTGCTGCGGGGATCGCCGTCCCGGCGGGGCGGCATGACGAAGCACAGCGCCTGATGGAGATTTTCGATCAGGAAGGTCTGGGCCGCATCGGCGGGCTCGCCGTCCAGCGACCAGCAGACGCTCTCGGCGGAGGTGATGGAGACCCGTTCCGTCTGGCGGCGGAGGATCAGCGGACAGTCCTTGCCCTGCCGCAGGGCGGCGATGAGCTGGGTCCACTGGGCGGCGGTGGTGGGGAAGCGCAGCAGCGTCACCTCAAACCGGCCGTCGCTGAAATTAGCGTTGGAGCTGCTGGGGAAAAGACCGGACATGGGCGGCACATTGCTCACGGCGCCGAAAATAAAATCGTCCTCCAGGAGATCGCCGCCGCAGTCCACCGTCAGATGGATGGGGCGCAGGTCCTGCAGCTCCCGGTAGCCCTCCATGACGAAGGACAGGCGGCCCAGCAGATTCTTTGCCGCCTGGGGCGTGCGGTAGCTCACCTCGGTAAACGCGCCCACCGCCGCCACATAGGCAAAGCGGCGGCCGTTGAAGCTGCCGGCGTCGATGCGGGTGGGGACGCCCTCCATCACATCCCGGGCCGCCTGCAGCAGATCGGTGGAAAGGCCGGCGCTGAAGGCGAAATCGTTGGTGCTGCCGGCGGGCAGATAGCCCAGCGGCGTCTCTGCGCCGGATTCCAGCAGGCCGCGCACCACCTCGTTCAGGGTGCCGTCACCGCCGGAGCAGACGACCAGATCGGCGTCCCGGCCCAGCTCCCGGGCGGCGGTGCTGCCATCGCCGGAGCTTTGGGTCAGGTGGACCAGCACCTCATAGCCGTGGGACTGAAAGAGATTCACCAGGTCGCTGAGCAGACGCTTGGCCTTTTTCTGGCCGGCAAAGGGATTCAGGATCAATAAAAGCTTCTTTTTCATTTGCTGCACGCCTCCTGTTCTGCCGCCGCTTTTTTCACCCAGCGCTCCAGTTGGGCAAAGGGCATGGCGGTCTCTGCAGGCTGCCCCTCGGCGGTCTTTCCAAAGACGGCCAGCTCCTCAAAATCATGATAGGGCTCGCAGCTGATGTCCTGCAGGCCCCGGTCTGCGCCGAAGCACCGTGCGGCGGCATCCAGCTGGGACTGGGTATAGCCTTTTTTCCGATAGCGCAAAACATATTTCTCCATGGGATCGCTCCTTTGGCAGGGTGGTTAGTTTGCTTCCCTATTATAATTCGGATGTGCCGGAGGGCGCAAGGGGGAATATGAAAAATTCAAAATTGTGGAGCGGCAGGAAGATTTTTTGTTGACCTTTGCGATTTTCCGGGTATAATAAATATGTCCGGCGGGAGCCGGAAGGAAACGCCTCCGTAGCTCAGTTGGATAGAGCGGTCGCCTCCTAAGTGTGAGGTGGTCGCTCACCCTGCGAGCATAAAACTAAATACTGGCCTCGGTAGCTCAGTTGGATAGAGCGACTGCCTCCTAAGCGCACGGACATCAATTACCGATGGCACCACTTTTCCCACAATTTCATAACAAGCGTCTGTAGCTCAGCAGGATAGAGCGTCCGCCTCCTAAGCGGAAGGCCAGCGGTTCGAATCCGCTCAGGCGTACCAAAAACGCTGTAATCTCAAGGGATTGCGGCGTTTTTTCTTTTTGAAAATCAATAAAAGACACACCGACATAGGAGAAAGTAAAACATGGCTTTGCCACGATTGGCACCAGATGATTATATCGAACCATTTTTCGTGTTTTCCGTTGTTTGGCACCACCTTGGCACCACGGCACTCAACCGCTTATTTGCAACCTTGATTCGATATGAGGGATGTGAGCGCACTTAAAAGTTCCGGGGATTGCTGAAGCTGCAAGATGATACTCTGCACATCTAAGGCGGGCGCTGGCTCGGTAGGTGCTTGGACGCCACGCAAATCAGGATTTGCATAGAAGGCACTTTCAAACTTCTGCGCATTGACCTTGCGATCTTCGTCAAGAATGTGTGCATAGACCTTTGTGACCATATCGGCCTGTGAATGGCCGGTATCCCCCTGCGTGGCCTTAATGTCACCATGGTTGAGTTTCAGCTTGTAGGTAGTGCTGGAATGACGGAGAGAGTGAAACACAACATCGGGGAGCTGTGCGTCCCGCTTCAAGCGTCGGAATGCGTTGGAAATTACGGTTTCCTCACAGGGGCGTCCATTTGGCAGCGCCACCACAAGGTTATAGTCGAGATATTCGCTGCCGAGAAATTCTTTCTGCTTGTCCTGTGACGCTTTCCATTCCCGCAGGATGTAGGCAACCGTCTTTGGCATCCACACTTTACGAACGCTGCTTTCTGTTTTGGGCGTTTTCAGCACGATCACAGTGCTGGCATCTTCCAAATACATTGTGCGGGGGAACTTCTTGATGATTTCTTCTTCTCCCAAAACAGCGAGAGAGTCCTCACGCACACGCACCAGCTCTTTCTCCACACATAGATAAGCATTGTCGCTGGCAATATCTGCATCGGAAATGTGAATGTTATCCCAGGTCAGGCCGACAATCTCGCCAATCCGCAAGGAGCAGGCAAAAGAAAGGTTGATTGCGACATACAATCTTCCGTCTTTGCACTCGTCAAGTGCTTTGCGAATGGTAGCAGCATCCCATATTTCACGGGGTTTGCGTTTGATTTTCGGAAGCGTTGTGTTTTCAAAGGGGTTCTTTGCGATAATGTCCCAGCGCACAGCTTGACCGAAAGCACAGCGCAGCAATTTGTTGATGCGTTCGATATTGGCAGGCGTCATATACTCCGTTTTGCTGTATCGGTTCTTATAAGTGGGGCATTTCGTCCTTTGCAGCGCGGAGATAAAACGGTCTGCGGCGATAGAAGTAACATCCTGCATCAGCGTACTGCCAAGTTTGGGATTGATGTAGTTGCGAATCAGTCCCGTATTGGCTTCATAGGTGCTGGGGCTCCATTTCTTTGTTCCGTATAGGCTCACAAAATCCTCAAGGAACGCGGCAACGGTTGTTTTGCTGGGGGCAATAAAGGTTCGGGAACCTTGTTTGTACTCGATTTCGGCTTTGCGGTGTTTCGCTTCTGCCTCCGTGTCAAACGATTCCCATTTTTGTTTTTTCTCTCCGTCCTCATTGAGATAGTAATAGACAACATGGTATTTGCCTCTACGCCTTTTGATGGATGCCATAATAAACCTCCTACATATTCTGTTTATCCAGCCAATCATCAAAGGACACTTTGGAAACTCTGATGGAAGAACCAATACGCACAGCCTTAAATACGCCAGAATGGACAAGGCTGTATGCGGCGGTTCTTCCTATGCCAAGAATTTTTGCGATTTCCTCGACGGTGTATGTCCGCTTCCCGGCGAGGGAATTATAAGGACTGCTATGGTCAATACTCATGGTAACCTCCTCTCTATGACCACAGCACCATGCTTCAAGTGGTATTGTAGCATGGTGTTGTAATTGAATCAAAAAATGAACATAAGGGAAATGGCAAAACCGGACGGCGGCTGGCAGCCGCCCACGGGAATCTCACCCCGGCCCATGCTGATGGGTGCGCCGCGCAATGCTTTG